>JBGSST010000184.1:0-18881 GCA_041736915.1 Bdellovibrionota bacterium | reverse complement strand
AGATGATCATCTGGGGCGGATACCAAGGCGCCCCCCTCAACTCCGGCGGCCGCTACCGCCCGTAACTAGCCCTTAACCAGCGCTTCTTTGAGCAGGACCTTGGCCTCTTCCACGCCCGGCTGATCGAACGCGTCGATGCCGTAGACTTCACCGGCCAACGCGCACGCGGTCATCTGAAAAAAGAAGAACGCCCCCAGCGTCGCTTCGTCGAGCGCCGGTAACGAGATCCGGTACGTCGGCGTCCCGCTCTTGTTCAAGCTTTTCTCCACCGCGCGCGAGGCTTCGTTGGTCAGCAACGTAAACGTTTTGCCGACGGCAATCGACAAGCTTCCCGGATCGAAGGGAGGTGCCGCCACGGTGGCCTCGCCGGCTCTCGCCTTCACTTCGAGAAAACCCACCACCTTGTCCTGCGGCCCCTCTTTAAAAAGCTGTAACAGCGAATGCTGATCGGAAGTGCCCAGTGCGGATAACGGCGTGGGGCCAACGCCCTTACCGTTTTTTTGCTTACCAATCGATTCGCCCCACAGCTGAACGAACCATTCGGTGGTGCGCTTCAAACCGTCGCGATAGCCCATCAGCACGTGCACGTTACGGTGGTCATTCTGATCCCACCCGTGTACCGCGCGTGCATAATCCAATGCGGCCGTCATTCCCGTGCGTTCGAGCTCGTCGCGTACCGACTTAGCCCCTTCCAAAATCTTCTCGGGCGAAAGCCCCATCAACGCCGCCGGCAGTAACCCCACCGCGGTCAAGACGCTGAAGCGACCGCCGATATTGGGCGATAGCGCGAAGCTTTTCCAGCCCTGCTCGCGGGTCAGCCTTCGCAGCTCCCCTTTTTCCGGATCGGTCACCGTGACGATGTCTTCCGCCTGAAACTGTTTCGCGAAGTGAAAGAAGCCCGCCATGGTCTCCGTCGTATTGCCGCTCTTGGAAATGACGATCGCGGCGACCCGGCCGTGCTGCTTCAAAAAGGCGGCGGCCCCTTCAATGACACCCGGGTCACTGTTTCCGACCCAGTACAGAGGGAACTCGCTACGCCCGCCCACCGACAGCGCTTGCTCGAGAGCGGCGCCGCCCAAAAAAGATCCGCCGATGCCGAAAATCAGTGCCCCTTTACAACGCTGGCGGATCCCCTGCGCCACTTCCAAAATCTGGGCGAGTTCGGTCTTAGGAATCTGCACCGGCCAGTCGTAGAACCCGACCTTTCCGCTCTTGGTCCGATCGCGGAAGCCCGCCACGAACGCGTCGCCCTTTTCGGACGACCCCGGAAGTTCCACTGTCAGGTAACGATTTTCCCACTTACTCAAGAGCCTTCTCCATTTCTCTAGCGATCACGACTTTCTGAATTTGATTCGTCCCCTCGACGATGGGCAACGCGCGCGCATCGCGCAGCAAGCGTTCGAGGCCGTTTTGAAAAACGTAGGCTTCGTCCCCCACCCACGTCATCACTTCGGAGCAAACCTTAACGGCCACGTCACTACCGGCCATCTTCGCCTGGGCCGCGATAAGGGTAATCTGCTCGCCGCGCGACCGGGCAAGCCCCGCCGCCGACACGAGCGCGCGGGCACTTTGCACGTCGGTAAAAAGACCGGCCAGACTTTGCTGGGCAATCGGCTCGAAGGGAATACCGAAATTTTTCTCGCGCGCTTTCAGCATTCGCCAGCCGCGCTCAATGCTTTCCGTCGCCAGCCCCACGCCGCCGGCACCGATGGTAATGCGACCGGCATCGAGCTGGCTCAACGCCACCTCGAGCCCCTGCCCCTCTTCCCCCAGCCGAAGCTCGTCGGGCAAAAATGCGTCCTCGAAAATCAGCTCCGCCAGCGGCGAGGCGTGCAGCCCCAGCTTCTGTTCCTGTTTACCGACTTGAAAACCCTTGGTGTCTTTGGGCACGAGGAACGAGGTGATTCCCTTCGCCTTGTGCTCGCCGGTGCGGGCCATCAGCAAATAGACGTCGGCGCTGCCGGCCGTCGATACCCAGCACTTCGTACCCGTGATGCGGTAGCCACCGTCGACCTTCTTGGCCGCGCAGCGAAGCGCCGCCGCGTCGGAGCCCGAGTGTGGCTCGGAAAGCGAAAAGGCGCCGAGCAACTTGCCCGCCATGAGCGGCCGAAGAAATCGCTCCTTCTGCACCGCCGTGCCAAACATCAGCACGGCCCCTTGAACGAGGGTGGTCACCCCGAGGGTGACCGACAACGACATCGACGATCGGGCCAGCTCCTCGATGGAACCGTAAAAGGCTTGATACGGCGCCGCGCTACCGCCCCACTCTTTGGCGAACGAAATCCCGGTGAGTCCTCTGCGCGCAGCTTCGTCGAAATGATCGCGGCGAAACCGGTGCGCCGTTTCGTCATTGAGCGCCGTGGGCCGCACCACCTCGTCGGCAAACTGGCGGGCGACGGCGCGCCAATGCTTCTCTTCGTTTTCCGGCGGAGGATAAACGGGTAGCAAAACTAAACTCCGTGCTCTTTCAGCAGCTCTTTGGCCACGAGCAGGCGCATCACTTCGTTCGTGCCCGCTCCAATCTCCATCAGCTTGGCGTCACGCATATAGCGCTCGACGGGATACTCTTTCATGTAGCCGTAGCCGCCCAAGATCTGAATGGCATCGAGCGCCACTTTCGTCGCCATCTGCGCGCTGAACAGCTTGCTTTCGGCCCCCAGGCTCATCTGCCGTTGGCCTTTATCGAACTGGGCCGCGCTCAGGTACACGAGTGCCTGGGCCGCATCGCATGACGTTTTCATCTCGGCGAGCCGCTCCTGCACCATCTGAAACTGCGAAATGGGAGTGTTGAACTGCACTCGCTCGGTAGAGTATTTGGCCGCGTACTCCACCGACGCCTCGGCTATGCCCAGGCTAATACCGGAGATGGTGATGCGCTCGACGTTCAGGTTGCGCATCATATGCGACACGCTGTCGTTCTCCTGGCCGACCAGGTTCTCTACGGGCACTTCGCAGTTGTCGAAGATCAGCTCCGACGTGGGCGAGCCCCTCATTCCCATCTTCCGCAGCTTTTTGCCGACCTGGAAACCCTTAAACCCTTTCTCGACGATAAAGGTCGAGATCTTCTTCTTCTCTTCAGCGGTGCGCGCGTACACCACGAAAGTGTCCGCCGTCGGGCCGTTGGTAATGTAGGTCTTGGTGCCGTTCAAAACGTAGTGGCTGCCCTTTTTGACCGCACGCGTGGTCATGCCCAGCGCATCGCTGCCGGCGCCGGGCTCGGTCATCGCCATCGCGCCGATATGCTCACCGGAGATGAGCTTAGGTAGATACTTCTTTTTTTGTTCGGGCGACGCGTTCTCGTAAATGTTGTTCACGCACAGGATCGAATGCGCCAGGTAAGACAGGGTGGTGGACGCGCAGACCTTGCCCATGGCGTGCATGGCCAACGTGGCCTCGACCGCCCCTTGCCCCGCTCCGCCCAGCTCCTCGGAAACGAGAATTCCCAAAAGCCCTAGCTCACCCATTTTGCGGAAGGCGGCGTCGTTGAAGGTCTCTTTTTCGTCGACCTCCTCCGCCCGCGGGGCCAGCTCCGTTTGGGCAAAGTCCGAAATCATTTCCCACAGGAGCTGCTGCTCCGCCGTCACAGGCCAAATCACGTAGGGCTCCCCTTCTCCGACTTCTTCACCTCGAGCGCCTGCTCATTTTGCTCCGGCGTTGGAGGGGGCGGCGCGGAAACGGGGGAATCCCCAAATCGCTCCGCCTGAATCAGCTTCTCTTCGATTTCAATTTTCTTGGTAACGCGCTCGAGCTGTTTTACCAGCGGGTCGAGCTCTTCGGCTTTCCAGTCTTGCGACTTGAGCCGCGAGAAGGCCTCGTCGCCCAACTTCAACAATAGGCGGCGGCGTTCTCCCAAAAGGTAAGCCCCTTTGGCCATGAGCCCGCCAATCTTCCAAGCCTTGCCCATCCAAAGGCGAAACCCCTCGGAAGCCAAAGACAGACGTTCGGTATTGATCCCGTACTTATGGGGAGGTGGGGTACTCGGGGGCGGTTGCTGCGGCGAATCAGTCATGGTGACTCTCCCTCTGCGTTAGTCCGACCCCTCAAGGCTAAAGGATAAAGGATAAAGGATAAAGGATTAAGAATGAAGGATTAAAATGGTGCCCAGAGTCGGAATCGAACCGACACACCCTTGCGAGTATTAGATTTTGAGTCTAACGCGTCTACCAATTCCGCCATCCGGGCCCGTACGCAAGAAGGATTGAGTTACCAGCGGTTGCGTCACATTTCAAGCTCAGGAAATCCGTGCGGAATTCCGAATAGTAGGGAAGCCCCCACATTTCGCAATGCCCAAACCCCTGAACTCACTCCCCCCCTCTATTTCCGCCTCTACGGCCGACCTTGCCCAGGCCGAGGCGACCTACCAAAACGACACCCTGTTTTACGTGCCGGAGCACGAACACATCGCCCGCGAAGCCAGTGATCTCAACGAATTTTTGGGCCGCCACGAGCTACTAGACCGCTACTTTTCCGCGTTGGGTGACTACCTCGGCACCCGCGCCATTCATCAAGACTCTTTCCGCATCATTCTCGATCAGCTCAAAGGGCTATTGCCCAAAATCCCGGGCCTGGCCGCCCGGCTCTGGGAAACGGACAAGCTGGGCACCCCGTTTCTCATCCCACTCGGTATCAAGGCGTTCGGCCGCAACGTGAATGCCGAGCGATGGACGGTTTATCTCGCGCGCTGGCGCCAGCAGCTGGTCACGAACGCGGAAGCCTACTTGAGCATCCCCAACATCAATAAACGCGCCGTCGAGTTCCACGCTTACCTCGCTGCGCTGGGAGAAGAGATCGAACGCGTCCACCAGTTAGCGCTCAGCGAAAAAAAGAAAACCGGCATCCTTCTGCGCGCGAACTTTTACCGCAACCTGAGGTCCGACAAGAAACTCGTGGCCGCCGCCTCCTACTTTCTCATTCAAGCATTGGCTGACGATCTATTCGTCGACAAGCTGCGAGGCGACGCCGACCTCATTCTCAACACGATTCACCAGCTGCTCTTACAAACCGAGCAAACCATTCCCGGGCTTGCCGAGTTTTCTTTTCTCACCCCATTCGTGCGCGACCTCGTGCCCGACCTCTCCAAACTCTTGGCCGATTTCTCCCTCTTTCCCATTGCCACCCGCACCGCGCGAACGGGCAAAGAGGTAGCGGTCGGCAGCGCCGATTCAATCGTATACCTCTTCCGCCCCGTCACACGCCGATTGCACGGCATCTGGAAGGGAATCACGATGGGCGACTGCGTGGGCGGTGATCCCCGCTGGGGCGCACAAAACGCCACGCCGGAACGCTGGGGCACCATTGCGCTCGAGGGTAGTCAGCTACACTACATCGAGCGGATCGTGGGCTCGGCCATTCGCCCGCACCGCCGCGAGTTCGAAGGTTTCGTGCAGGTGGTACCGATCCGCTGGAAACGCAATCGCCAAACCTATGCCTCCGTGGAGTTCATGAGCCGCGCAATCACCAAGCGCGCGTTGCTCACCGACTCGGCCGGCAAAAGCCACGTAGTCTCCACCTTCGATCTGTGGGTAGAAAAATACGCCAAACTCAAAGCCCCGGGCTGGACCGGTTTAGTGATCGGGCAGAGCAATGCCTTAAATCACGACGGCGTGTTGGACCACATCCGCCGCAAGCCTCACTTCCTGTTGGGTCAACGCATCGAGGCCGGCGAGTTCGAGCACGTGGATCCGCTCGCCAAGGCCATCGTGAGCGCCTCGTCACGCAAGGGCTCGGCCCGCGTGTTTGGTGGCAATATGATCTTCGATGGCGTCGTGCCCGACGCCCGACAGCTAACCGTGCTGCGCGAGGATGTTGTCGACGTTCACTCCCCGATGCAGGCGTACGAGACGTACCTTCGCCTTTTGAATCACCCCGAGGTCTCGGTAAGCTGGTGGGCTTCTCTCTCCTTGCTCCGCGCGCAGGACCCCGGCCACCTTTCCCTCAAGCTCGCCCTCGACCGCTTTCCCTTGGCGATGTACCGGGGCCTAAGCCGCGTCTACGGGCCGCTTTTCGACTTCATCAAGCGCAAACGGATCGAGCTGCAGGGGCTGCCGCTGCCCCCCCCACCCACGAGCGAGTTGTGGGCCGAAACCACCTTCGAGATCAGCCAATGGCACGTACGCCAGCAAACCGGTCAAGTGCGCCAGCACACTAATCGCTCGAGCCTCACCCGCGCCGAAAAAGAGCGCTTGATGAAACGCGTTCAGCGGCTACTCGTCGAGGCGGTTCGCTGGGGCCGCACGATGGGGGTGAGGGGCGCCTCCGCCGTGGCGCTGGGCCGGCTGCAGATCAAAGATCTTTCGCTACTGAAAATTCTCTGCCACGCCGCCCGGCCGCGACGCACTTACCGCGAGCGTATTCGCGATGGCCGGGTGCATATCGACTCCCTCTTCGCACTTGGCGAGCTAGGCTGGGAACATCCACTGGTCAGTGAAACACTGGCCGATAATCTTCTTCAACGCGCGAGCGATGCCGAGGAGGTGAAGCTTCTCTCCCTCGATGTCGTGCGCCGGCTTCGGTGTTCGAGCCCCCGTCTCGTGCAGGCCATGGCCCACTCCCTCGAGCAGGGCACCAAGCCCGTCCGCGAAAAAACGCTCGCCGTTTGCCGGGAAACGCGGCTGATTTCCGAAGTGGAGCTCGAGCGCCTAAGCGTACGCGGCGTTCTGGCCGATGCCTCTAGCCTGCCGTACGAAAAAATTGAAGCCACCCGTCATTTTAGCGGAATCGTGGATCACGATGACCCCAAGGACATCGCTTACCTCGAATCACGCCTGGACGAAGAGACCGAACACTCCGTTCGCGAGGCCCTCATCCAAACCCTGAGTCACCTCGGCGTGGTCAACGTATGGACCCTGCTCCACGCCACCCGCCTTTCCCTCGAAGGCCGCTCGTCATTTCTGCGAACGGTAAGCACGCGGCCGCCCAATCCAGCTAAGTTGCAGCGGGCGATGGAGCAGGCGGAATCACTCGAACCGTCGTTTGCGACCCACGAGTTCGTGCGCGAGTTAAAGGTCCGTTTTCTGACTGGCCGGGCGCGCAACGCGAGCCGTCCACTGCGCGCGTTTCTTCTCTCTTTCACTCAGGAAACCGTCTTCTCCCTGGTTCTCGTCGGATTTCTCATGCTGGAAACCGTCGCCAGCTTCGGCTTCCTATTTCGTAGCTACGTACGCCTGGCCCAGCAAAACAGCGAGATGGAAATATCGATTGAGCAGCTAAACAACTTCGAAGGACTGATAGTTGAGGAACGCTACAAGGGATTGCTTAACGCCTTGCCCGGTTTTCTGAAAAGTGCGGACCCGCGCACTTACCACTCGGAAAAAGAGTTCGATTGGTCGCAAAAGCTCAAAGAAGCCATTGGGGAGCTACAAACCGTAGACGACCAGAAAAAACGGGATGAGACCATAAAAACGGTCAAGCGCCTCACCCACCGTATCGAGCTCGAGTATCATCGCCGCAGCAGCGAAAACCGCCGCGACAAAAACAGCGTAATCATGCTGTACACGACGATCAATCTCATCGCGAACATTCTCGGCTTTTTCTTCGCTGCCCTTTCCACCCGCACCGTGCGCAAAGCAATCCGTCAGCGGCTGCAGGCCGAGCGTTCCATTCGCGAGAGCGAAGAACGTTTCCGGCTGAGCATCACCGGCATCAAGGATCACGCCATCTTCACGGTGAGCGAGGAAGGCACAATCGTAACCTGGAACGACGCCGCCGAGGGCATGACCGGTTATTCCGCCAACGAGATCACCGGCAAAAAACTTTCCGTACTGTTCAGCCACCGCGAGCTAAAGGCCGGCGCCATCGCCCACGAGCTACGCACCTGCCAAAAGGTGGGGTGGTATCAGGGCGAGAATTCCATTGCCCGCAAGGACGGTTCGCATTTCGCGGGCTACCTCACACTTACCGCCCTCAAGAACGAAAAAGGCGGCACGCGCGGCATCGTGGCGGTAGTCCGCAAAAATTCCAAAGCGGCGGCCTGATTTTAACTCGCCGCTTCCGCTTTTTAGCTCTGCGTGCGGTACGATCGTGCGCAATTCATGCAGAAATTAAACGCCGCGCTGGTTTGCTTCTTCCCGCTCTTGCTGACCCTGGCGGCCTGCACCTTCTCCGCACCGAAGGTCGGCGTGACCGTACGGTGGCTCGCTCCAGAAAGCGCTTCGCGATCACGTGCCGCCCCGACGACGGTGAACGATGTCAGCTGTTTTTTCATCAACGTGACCGGGGCGGGGCTTGCGCCCAACTACGGCCCTCAGGATTTCGGTGGCCGCACGCCGGAGTGTCTCGGCGTGGGCACCATCGCGGGCCCCTTCCCCCTGGACAAGCTTCAGCAAGGGGTGAGGTTGACGCTTCAGCCTGGGGCCAACCGGCGCATCGAAGTGCTCGGCGCGATTTCGCCGACGCTGGGAAAAGACTGCCAAGGGGTCGAGCTGCCCGGTTACTTCGATACTACCGTGGCCCCACAACTTTATTTGCTGGGGGCTACCGAGCAAAACCTGTTTGTCGACGAGCGCGTCGAGGTGAAGAACTCTTATCAGCTCGCTACGGCCGAGGATCGGGTTGAAGCGTGCCCCGGCTCATCGAGCAGCGGCGGAAGCGACGGGAACACTCCCAATAACCCACCCACCGGTGCGGTCGCCTTTGCTTTGTTCAACAGTGACCCTCACCTGCGGCTTTTCTACTACGACCATACGGCACAGGCGTTTACGTTCTGGAAAAGTGTCGAACCTGGACTGCCGGGAAATCCGCGATCGCTTCATCTTTCTCGCGACAACACCCGTTTATTCATTCGTTACAACGACAACACCTCCGACGCCGCCGCCGTTTTTGCCGTGGCTGGAACCCGCGACGTCACTCAACTTAACAAGTACGAGCCTGGCGGCGCCATCTGGCAAACGGCCGCCCTTTCCGCCGACGCCCGGCACTTTTTCACGTTTGGCTTCACCGAGCTCGAAACCGCACTGCACGTGGGCGGCAGCACCTCATTCGTTCCGGGTAACCTATCGGTAAGTGGCGGTAGCAGCCCCGTCGTCAGCTCGGGGCACGTGTACGCCATTGAGCAATTGCCTCCGGCCACCGCGGGAAGGCTTTTCATAGGCCAGCGAAGCACGGGCTCGGGTCCGGCGACCATTCCGCCGTTCGCGCACAATCTCACCTTTCCCGATTACGCCTCCGCGCGTCTAGCCTTGAACGCCGCGGAGACCAGGCTTTTCGTGGCCGCCGCCCCCAGCATTCGCGTCTACGATCTGGTAAACGGACTTCCCCTTTTCGGCGACGACATCACTGTGGGCGATGACGGGATCGAGATGGCCCCCTCTTTCACCGGTAACGCCCTCTTCTACTCCGCCCGTTTGGCCGGCGTGTCCTTCGTTGGATCACTAAAGGTGCTGGGCAACGGCAACCTCGACTTGTTTGGCCAGTCGTTGCAAACCTCCGGCAGCGGTAAAATCTTCGTCGATCCCATGCAAAGTACGGTGTTCGTGCGATCGGGGCCGAGCATCCTGACTCGGCTTGCCATCACGGACCCGACCAACCTCACCTTTGGCCCCCCGACCGACATGAACCTCATCGACACCGGCCACGCTGTTCTGGACCTCGTGGACCTTGCCTTCGCGCCCCTCTATTGATTACTTTAAGTTTCGATTAAATTTTCTGCCGAAATTCCGTGGGGGGGATGGATGCGCTTTACTCTTTTTTTGACACTTCTTGCCTTGGTCGTTGGCTGCACGAAAGACCGAGACCAATCCGCGCCGCACTCCCCTACGCATCATGAATTTCATTCCGAGACGGCACGCCACTTCAACGCGTTTGGAGAGCGCGATACGGAAACCGCGGCCTCCCGCAATTACGAGGTGGAGCGCTACTTCCTCGATGGGCGGTTCGATTGGAGCACGGAAACTTTTCACGCCGAAACCACCATCGATCTTCGGTTGACCGACGACAAAACCAACGTGCTCGAGCTGGATAGCCTGGTGACCAAGGTCCACTTCGTGAAGCTCGCGTCGGGCGCGGCGCTCGCGTTCGAAACGCCGCCGGGCAAGCTGCGAGTTACCCTGTCGGGCCACGAGCAGGACGGAGTCATTTCACTGGTCGTGGGCTACGAAACGCACGCCAATACGGGCGTGGAAAAAGCCCTCATCTCCACTCCGCACCGCAAGGGTGACCCCGTGCCTGGCCGCACCGTGGCCACCTTTTCGGAGCCAATTGGTACGCCCGAGTGGATGCCTTGCAATAACGTCCCCTCCGATCGCGCGCTATTCTCCAGCCGCTTCACGGTGCCGGCGGACGAGCGGGCCATCGCCAATGGCGAACTAGTGAGCGACGAGGTTAAAGACGGCGTGCGCACCGTCGCTTACCAGACGGCCTATACCTTGCCGACTTACCTCATGGCCTTCGCGATGGGCCACTTCGACGTGGCCACCGACCACGGCGGCCGGGTGCCGCTGCAGATCTGGCACCGCCCCGGGCTGGCGGTCGACACCACCGGCATGCTGAAAGAGCTACGCCGATTCATGGAGGTCTTCGAAGGGTTGCTCGTTCCCTACCCGTTCGAGAAGTACGCGCTAGTCCTTTTGCCCGCTTACACCAGCGGCCTAGAGCACGCGGGAATCACGTTCCAAGGCGAATCCCGTAGCTCGCACGCCCAGGTGGCCCATGACCTCGAGCTGTCGGCGCACGAGCTCGCTCACCAGTGGTTCGGCGATCTCGTCACCGTCGCCACGTGGGATGACTTGTGGATCAAAGAGGGAATGGCCACCCTGCTCGCCCAGGAAGCCTTACGCCCGTACGAGGACGAAAATAAAAGCGGCCGGCTGCTCGTTAAGGATTTCTCGATCAAGAGCGGCGAAGCGGTACGCGATCCCGCCCTGCATCCGAACGATAAATACACCTCCGGCCCTTACGGGCGCGGGGCTTGGGTCTATAGTCAGATCCGCTCACTCATGGGAGAAAAAGCTTTTTGGAGCACGCTCGTCGGCGTGCTGAACAAGTATAAGTTCGGCAGCATCGGTACCGAAGAGCTACTAGCGGAGTTCAAAGAACCGCTGGGCGAGGAAACGATCGACAGGATTCGCAAAGCCCTCGTCGCCAAAGCGTTGCCCGCTTTCGAAACTTTGGCGGTCACGAAGGAGAAGCTCTCTTTCAAGCTGGCGGATAAAGACGGCGCCCTCATTGCTCCGCTGACTATGCAGTACCTGACAGCGGACGGCGGCGTGACTGACTACGCCGTGGCGGGACAAGCGGCCGTTGAGATCCCCTTGAGCGAAGGGGGACTGCTGCTTTTCGATCTTCCGGACCGTCACCCTTGGTTCGACTTCTTGAGCCGCGACGATGCGGCTAACTTGCTCGCGCCGCTGGTGATTCCGCAAACGGCGCCGGCGAAGGAAACGTTCCTATCCCTGGCGGCCCATCACCAGCAGGATGCGCTGGCGTTGCGCAAAACCTGGTCGCTAAGTCCTGCGACCTTCGAAAAGTTCTACTCGCAGATGAACAGCGAGCTCGGCCGTTACCGGGCCCTGCAGCTTGCGTGCGATCTCGGCAAAGAATCGGCCACCGCGGAGTGGAAGGCGGCGCTCGAGCCACTGCTCAAGAATCCACCGATGCTGGGGCTTCCCGATCCCACGAGTGGCGAAGGCCTTTCGTCCTGCCGTGATGTGCTGGGCGACGAGACGTTTGCCGAGGCCTGGAGCAAAATCGTCAGCAACGCCGCGGGCGAAGGTCACGAAGAACCGCAGCTATTGTTTCTCACCCTGATTTCGGCCTCGGCCGACAAAGCCTTCGAGTACGCCAAAGCGCTAGTGACTTCCGGGGCCACCGTACGCACCCAGCGTATGATGACCGAGCTGATGGGCCGCCACTGGGAGGGCAAGGGCAAGTACGAAAAGCCCAAGGAGGCTGCGGCCTGGACCGCTTACCTGCGCGAGCTCATCACTACGAATCAGGTGGAAGAGACGCTCGACGAGGCCCTCGATATTTTGGCCGACGCCAAAGACAAGGAGGCGCTGCCTACGCTGGCGAAGCTCGTGCCTTCGGCCCACTCCCCCAATCTGCAAAAAGAGTTTTTCTGCGCGGCCTTCAAGATTACCGCGAACGGTAAAGCCGGCTGGCCGGTCTTCGTGAAAGACCTGGGCGATCCGGTCTCCTTAAGTCCGGGGATTCGCGCGCTGATTGCCGATCCCAAGCCTTGTTTGAGAGTGGACGAGTACTAACGCCGGCCCCTAGAAGCTGTACGACAAAGAAACGCCGTAGCCTTTTTCCGTGCCGCGGCCGATGGGCTGAGTAGTGGCTACGGAGCCCGAGAGCGACTTGGTGATCGTCTTGGACAGGCCGATGTCCATCGCGCTAGCTTCGAAGCGGTAACGCAACGTGGGCGTGGGAGCATTCTCACCGGTCTTCACGACGAGCTGGCTGAAGGTCGAGCGCGGCACACTGCCGGCCGTGCCAAGCAGCGAGGTATGGTACAGGCCTAAGTCGAGAGCCGGGCAAGAGTACTCGAGTTTCGTGAAGTCGCGGAAGATGTCGTAACCGAATCGAACGTCGCCCAGAAACGGATTCGCCCGGGAGATCTGCCCCGGTTTGTTTTGGGCGAGCGAGAAGCTTTGCGTGCTCGCTTCGCGAAGCACTTCCATGGTCTTCTGCATCGACTTCATCGTCTTCCACGTCTTCAGATACTCTTCCACTCCGCGCTGTAACCGCAGCGACAAAACCTGCTGCG
Organism: Bdellovibrionota bacterium; assembly: GCA_041736915.1. GTDB lineage: Bacteria > Bdellovibrionota > FAC87 > UBA2466 > UBA2466 > JBGSST01. The sequence goes on along the minus strand of JBGSST010000184.1, from coordinate 6,178 downwards.
CGAAGCCGCGGCGGTAGTCGCGCTCGCTGACCGCGTTGTCGTGGAACTCTAACGTGCCCGGATTCAAGTGCTTTTGATTCTGCGATTGATGAGTGCCGTAGCTCTGCTGCAGCTCGTGAAAATACCAGCGATCGAAATATTCTCTTTCGATGCGGTCATCGAGGCCGGCCACGAACGAGCGATAGAAGTGGTCTTCCTGCTTGAGCGGCGTTGGCCTTAGGATGGCGCTCATCAGGCTAGAGTCGATCTTCGAAACGATGGACCCAGCAGGAATGTACGCCGTCAGCGCGCGAGGCTGGGCGTTAGCGATCGTCGATGCGATCACTAGAACCAGCGCTGACAAATTTTGGCGTAATTTCCCCATAGCTCCCGGTGGTAATTCACTATCCCCACCTTCCCCTTGAGCAAGTGTCGGGCCAATCACTCGGGTGTTCATTTTCTGTTGAAATGGCTGAAGTTATACAGGGGGGGTGTCTAAGGCTTGGACAGATCGATGGAGAGGTCGCTTCGCGAGGCAGCTTCGGTCACCCAAACTACCGATGTAGCTCGGGTTTCGGGCCGGTTTTACGGGTGTCTAAAGAGTAGACAGGTGGTGTCTAGCGCTTTGACAGTTTGGGACTCGAGGCCGGCTGCCGTTCGGCGGTTTCGGGGGCTAACTTCTCGCCGCCCGAGCCTAGTGATTCCGGCGGCTTACCATTCTTGAGCCGCTTTTGGTCGACCAGCTTTCCAAAGCGGAAAGAGGCATACTCGAAAATGTGGGGAGGTTTGCCCTCTCCGCGGGGAGCCATCACGATGTCCTCGCCGCTGCCGCCGCCGCCCTCTTCGCCGGGAGGTCCGCCGAGTAGCTGAGCCAGCATGGCTTCGAAAGGATCGTTTCCTTTTTCACCACCGCCGCCGGAACTTCCGCCGCCACCACCACCGCCGCCGTCGCCGGTTTCCATGGCGCCGCCTTTAGTGTTGCGCGCTTCTTCGGCCGAGCCCGCTTCGCCCTTCAAATTTTTCGCCTCTTCGGCGGGGCTCTTACCCGTCGCCGCGAGGTTGGGGCCGAGCCCCGCAAGGTTTGGTCCCATGGGCATTCCGCCGCCGAAACCGTTCTTGTCCGTCTCGTTCATCGAAACTCTTTCGCCGGGGATCACTCCCGGGACCGACTTGCCGAGATCGGGAATCTCTTTCTGTTCCGCTTCGGGCGTCGCTTCGGCCGCGACCTTCGCCACGGTTTTCTTCTCTTCGTCGCCGACCCCTAAGTCGGGAAGAACGGCATTGCCCGACGGCAACGGTTCGGCCTTGGTGGCTTCTTCGTCGTTGATAATTTTGTAGCCGGACATCGCACTCGTATCCTCTTTAGCCGAGCCCTCGGGCATCTTCTGCGCCGACATCTTTAGCTGGCTCTGTTTCGGAATGTCTTCCTGCGAAACCGCTTTTTGCCCCTTGTCCGCTTCCGCGGCGGCCTTGCCCATCTCGGCCGCCTGCTGGCAAGCCTGGTTGGCCATCATCATCATCATCGCTTTATCGGTGCTGTCTTTTTGCTTCTGCGCCTCTTGCTGCATCTGCATGCACATGATCATCGACTGCGCCATTCCCCCCAGGGCCATGGCTTTGGCCATCGCGGTGCTCTTCTGGCGATCGGCCGGTTTCGCCGCCCCACCGGGCTCGACGACCGGAGCCGCCGGCGGTTCGAACTTGGTGCCGGGTGCCGACTCGTCATTTCCCGACGATGACGATCCCGACTCGGCCCACGCCGGCGAGACAATCAGCAGAAACAAAAAGGTAATGAGGAAGCGCTTCATCGTTTGCCTCCCCGTCGACTGGCCGTGCGCATCGCCACCGGTTTGCTGGCTAGTACACGGGCCGAAGTGGTTTTCGCGCGCGGACTCTTTGCCGCCGTTTTCACGCGGGCCTCCGGAACGGAATCGAGCGCCGTCGCCTTATTGGGGTCGCCCGGACGCCGTACCGCGCGCTCCTGGTCGAGCTGGCGATAGCGGTAAGCCGCGTACTGGAAAACGTTGGGTAGGTCTTCGCCCTCACCCGTGCCGCCGTTGGCTTTGGCGAACTCTTTCAAATTCATAACCTGGTTCGAGGGGCCGCCGGCGTCGCCGCCACCCGCGGGTCCGCCGCCCATCAGTTGGGCTAGCATCGCGCTCATGTCGCCTTCGTTCGACTTGCTTTCTTTTTCGCCGCCGCCGGCCGAGCCGTCGCCGTGCGTATCGCCGCCGCCCTCTTTGCCGTTCTTGCGGCCGGTAATCTCACGCGGATCGCCAGAAAGGAGCTGCTTCAAATCTTTGTTGCCGGCCGGAACATTGGGCGCGCCGCTCTGGCCCAAAAAGTTGGGCTGACCGAACGCGGTCGTGGAACCCTCGCCGGCCTTGGCGTCGTCATTAAACTCTACGCCATTCTTCGGAATCACCTTGGGCGTAGAAGAGCTCGGGCCGCCGGCGACTTTCACTTTTTCTTCCGGAATAACCGTTCCGCCACCGTTGAACACTTCGGGCGCTACAACTCCGCTTGCGGTTTCGGTTGGCGCATCCATCTCGGGAGTCACGTCGGCAATGGCTTCGCTCGACGATTCCGGCAATGCCGACTGCGTAGGCTCGGCCTTCGCTTGGGCTTGCTGTTGCGGATCGGATTTGAGCTGCGGCCCCGCGGGCGATTGCGGGCTCGTCAAACCATCTTTGCCCTTTTCGTTCTGGGCGGCGTTCGCCAAATTCTGCGCGGCCTGACTGCATTGCTGCATGGCCATCATGCGAAGCATGTTGCGTTCGGACTCGGTGGCGGCTTCTTGCGCCTGCTTCATCAGCATGGCGCACGACGCACCGGCAATCGCGGCACCCGCGGCGGCTAAAGCGATCGCGGCTCCGGAACCATCTTTACGGTCCTGGGGCTGCTGGGGCGCGGGCTCCGGTTGAGTCAGCTCGACATTCGCGGGAACGCCCGCGGTCGCGTCTTCGGCCCGAAGCGGAGAGGACAGCACGAGGTGGAAAGCCGCAATGGCTCCCAACGTGGTGACTAATCTTGGATGTCGTATTCTAGGTGTCCACATGCTGTGTGCTCGATCCCACTTCAAGAGTGCAAGCGGCACGCCTTGGTTTTGGCCTCAGCCCCGAAGGATGCCCTGTAAACGGCCTAGACGGATCCCCATAAAAAATGGTTTCGGACCCCAAAATGTGTGCTAAATACCCTATTGAAGTCGGGCACTTACCCCCTATCGGCAACCCCGATTAGAGGCTGTCCAACCGCTGTACTCCATTGACTTATTCAACAAACAGAATTAGTTACGATGGTTTTTGATAGAAGGTGTACTAATGGAACGTCATGCCAATGCATTGAAAGCCGCTCGTCAGGCGAAAAAACGCAACGAGCGCAACCGTAACCAGCGCGCCGGTCTTCGCACCGTCGTGAAAAAGGTGCGGTCGACCATCACGGCGAAAGGAAAGCCGGAAGAGCTGAAAAAGACTTTGCCGTCGCTCCTGAACGAAGCGCAGCGCGCTTTGATGAAGGCGGCCAGCAAAGGTCTCATCAAGACTGGAAATGCATCGCGCCAGATTGCTCGTTTGAGCAGCGCGGTTCATAAGGCCATGAACGGCTAATGCCGCTTCCCGCCCGGCTTCGGCCAACGGGAAACTTAGGCTTCTGGTCCGCAGGTTTTCTTCTCATCGTATTGGCGTGGGGAAGCATCGCTTCCCCCGTTACGTCTTCCCCCACCTCGTGGGGTGAGCTCCTTTCCGATCCGAACTGGCAAACTCCTTCCCGCTTCACGATGCGGGCGTACTCCGAGTACATGCCGCCGCCCCTCACGGCGGGTCGACCTTACGAAACCCGTCTCGACTCCATTGCCACTTTACGGGGCAGTTACGAACTCTCTCGCTATTACGCGGCTTCTTTTCCCAACGGCTACGCCATCGACCCGTTCGAAGATCTCGTATGGCTGCGTCCGGGAGTGGAAGCGGTCGCCAAGGGTTATCTCACGGCGCTCAAGCGCTGGATCGAAGACAAGAGTGAGCCGCCCTTTCCGAAAGAGTGGCTGCCCTCCCCGTACTGGCCCGAGGCGTTCTCAAAAGTAAAATCCCCCGCGCGCTTTTTCGCTTACCTGCCGCTCTCGCTGGCGCGCACGCGCGACGATCGGGGACAAGACCCGTGGACGATCTTTGGCGCCACCCCCTCCCCGCTGAACTCTGAATTTTATGCGACCTTCTCCACCTGCGAAGCGTTGGGCCGTTGGTTAGCGATACGAAACTCCGCCACCGACTGCGCCACTTTGAAAAAAGAGGGCGTGGCGATCTTTTCGCAGACCGCGCTGCCCGAAGCGATCGCGCGACTGGCGTTGGCCGAGGGGGAAGTTCCCGCCCTACTCGTCACGATCGAACCATCGGCTTCGTGGCCCAAGGGATTGATCCAGCGTTTTAGCGCAGGGGCCATCGAAGTGGCGCCGCATCCGGCAACTCTGATTCCCCACGGCACGCGTGAGTATGCCGAGCTCGCCAAAGTGCGCGCCGACGCACAAGAGCTTCCGCTGGCGATCGTACTCGCCAAGTTTCGCGCGCTGGCCGAGGGCCGCCTACTCATTCCCGACGCCGGAGATCTTTCCCAGGCCGTGCTACGCCCCCCCACCCCGCGCCATAAAGCAATCAAGCGCTTAGCCAACGACACGCGCCGCGTGTTCGACAAGCTATTCGATTTCTCGCCGGAGGCCATTGAGCTTTACGGAAAACCCACGGCGCGTAATTCCCAACTTTGGGGAGTCAGCGGCGCACTCAAGGGGCAGTGGCTTTTGCACGGTCCCGTGGCCGACCGAGATGCCATCGTGGCGGTGAAGGATCGGATTCTGAAAGACAAGCAGTCGAAAGTTCTCTACCGCGAGTACTTTCCCGCGCAAAAGATTTTGGGCTTCGAGTTCAAGTGGCACCGGCCGGTGGCCATCCGCATTAATTCGAAGGGGCCCGAAGCGTGGCACTTTGGCTGGGAAGATCGCGGCGTGGTCGTGGCGGAACTAGGCGAACGCCGACTGTTTTTTTCTCCCTACCACACCGATCCGCAGGGCGCTTCACTGGCCCTTGCCGAAGGGCTCGCCAAAAAAGAGAAGTGGCCCGTGGCCGAAGCGGCGCGCAAGATTTTGGAGTTTACCGCATTGCTCGGCGGAAAGGTGTCGACGGAAACGGCGGAGCTTCTGATGCCGTCGAAGAAGAATGTGATTCAACCGCTGGCCGCTTTTCTGGAAGGGCTAGAGAAGGCGGCACCGCCGGCCGCCGCCGCAGTGAAACGCCAGCTGCACTCGGGCTCCGCGCCGCGGGTGTCGCCGCTCACCTTCGCGCACACCGTGCAAGCCGAACACCGCTACGAGACTCAGTATTGGAAATACATCGCGGAGCTAGCCCAAGGTTTCGGCGCGCAGAACAACGTGGACTGCGTAACCTCGGAGAAAGAGGCCGGCCACTGTCGAACGAACGAGCTGCCCGACGTCTCTAGCCACCTCGAGCGGCACTATCGCGCGCTGGGCCTAAAGACTTATCGCCAGCCCTTTCACTGGGAGATGGATTTCGAGGTTCCCTGGTGGGGAGGCTTGGCGCTCAATTCGCCGAAGCGTTCGCTTAAGGACATCGCGCGCGATGGCCACCACAATCTCATTGCGGTAATTCCCGCCAGCGATCCCAAGGATCGAGGCCGCGAGGCGATTCTTCTCGCCGACCACTACGACACCGCATTCATGGACGATGTGTACGACGGCACCCACAAAGCGGAGCTCGCTAAACACCGCCACGCGGCCCCCGGCGCTAACGACAATCATTCCGCCACCGCCACGCTGATGGCCGCCGCCGAAACGCTGACCAAGCTAAAGTTGAAGCGCGACGTGTGGCTCGTGCATCTCACGGGTGAAGAGTTTCCCGCCGACTGCCTCGGCGCCCGCGCGCTCTCCGAGTCGCTCGTCAAGGGCACGCCCGTAATCGAAGGAAAACCGAACCCCAAGATTGTTGGCCTCTACGTACTCGACATGATCGCGCACAACACGAATCGGGACGACGCCAATCCCGGCGAGATGGGCCCGTCTATCTTTCAGATCGCCCCCGGGCGCGGCGAGCGATCGGCCGAGCTTGCCTACCTCATGCACCGCGTGACGCTGGCGTGGAACGATCGTGCGGGTAAGACGGAAACCAACGGCTGGAACGCCGAGCACCGCCGCAAGTCC
>JBGSST010000181.1:0-37007 GCA_041736915.1 Bdellovibrionota bacterium | reverse complement strand
GTCGTAGAGCTCAGGAATCAAGGTCTTCACTTTGAAGAGCTCACGCAGATAGAGAAGCTTGGCTTCGTAAACGCGTTTCTTGTGGACGTTTTCGCACTGGTTGTACTCGACCATGTAACGGAAATATTCCGTTTCGTGGTTGTCCAGGCGAAGCCCCTTGGCGAACTTCAAAATCGCTTCGCTAGAGAGGTTACGTTTGCCGTCCATCACCAGCTTCAGATAGTTCGGCGAACCGAAACCAGCTTGCTTGGAGAAGTGGCGGAAAGAAAACACCGGATCCGCTTCTTTGAGTTGGCGGTAACGGTCTTTCAAGAAATCGCGATAGTCAGAAAAATTATAAATATTCGAAGGAATATTCACTGTGTCCCCCTAAAAATTTTCATCCCCGATAATTTAGACAAGGATAGGTTTTGCAACTGCGGGGCCACTGCACGCTTCTAGTGGGCGTAGACTGATCCTCTGTATTCCTTGGTAGTTACGCCTTTCCAAAAAAGCGTCGAACTTTTTGACGTACGTAGAGCCTCTTTTGTCAGCGGCGGAATACGTAGGGTAAGCGCTTGAAATCACACGACTCGATCTGTATCACCGGTTGACACAGGTACACGGTGAGTCTGCACAGCCTAAACGAAATCCTAAATGCGTTCGGAACCGAGCGCCGAATGAACTACGACCTAAGCCGTTTGGGTGAGGCTCTGCGTGCGTCAGGAAGCCCCCAGGCACGCCTGAAAGCCTTCCTGGTAGGCGGTACCAACGGTAAGGGGTCGGTAGCCCGCTTGCTGTCTTCGGTGCTCACTGAAAGTGACCACTCGGTAGGCACTTTTCTTTCGCCCCACCTGGAAAGCGTTACGGAGCGCTTCTTGGCGGGCATGGTTCCCGCGGATGAGGCTGAGCTAGCTTCCCTAGCCTCGGAGCTCGGCCACGTGGGCCGGCTTCACAATTTGAGCTACTTCGAGTTTCTTACGCTCATGTTCTGCGAGTGGGCCGCCCGCAAGCGGTTCGACTTCTGCGTGGTGGAGGTTGGGCTGGGCGGCAGGCTGGACTCCACGAACCTCATCGACCCGTTGGCCAGCCTCATTACAAATGTGAGCCTGGACCACCAGGAGTACTTGGGAAACGACCGGCCGGCGATCCTGCAGGAGAAGCTGGGGATTGTGCGGAACGAGTCCCTGCTTTTCACCGGCGTGACCGAGCCTGGGCTCAAAGAGCAGGTGATTCGCGTCTCGGACGCGCTCGACACGATTTACTACTTTTCGGACGAGCTGAAGCGTGTGGTGCGTGAGCGGAGGGTGGACGGACAGACCATTACTCTAAACGGATTTACGTTCGAGCTCACCTCCCCCACCCCCGGGGCGATCGACAATGCCGCACTGGCATTCCTATTTTTCCGCATCGTGTTTCCGGTCATTCCGTTAGAGAAGATTCAGGCCGGGTTCAAGAAGATGAAGAACCCAGGCCGATTCGAGATCGTACGCGAGTCGCCGCGGGTGATCGTGTCGGGGGACCATAACGAGGCGGGCGTGGAAGACCTCGTGGCCACGGTGAAGTCGTTGCCGAATCTTGGCCGCGTTAAGGTGCTTTGCGGGTTCTCGGGCGATAAGCCCTACGAACAGCTTTTGTCGCGGTTGCGGGAAGTTTGCACCGAGCCGGTAGTCGTGCCGGTGGCGCACGCCCGGGTACCGGCACCGGCGGAGTACCGTGACCTACCGGGCTTTCACCCGGATGCGAAAGCGGCGCTGACGAAGATGCTCGAGACGGCGGAAGCCTCGGACACGATCATCATGACCGGAAGTCTCTACCTCGTGGGTGAGCTTAGGGCGCTGGCCTCCGGGACTCGCCATGACCGGGGGGACTAGGGTTTCGCCACGACCGGGGGCTGCGGTTTTGCAGTAAGCGGAGCTTTCTTCGTCAGCTCGTCCAGCAGCGTTTTGGCTGTCTTGCCCGTGACCGGGTCTTTCCAATCGGGCCAGACATCGCAGAGCGGGAGCAATACGAAGTCGCGATCGCGAAATCGTGGATGGGGCACTTCGGCGTCGTTGCTCATGAACGTGTCTTGCCCGTAAGCGATGAGGTCGAGATCGATAGGCCGCGGGCCATTTGGGATCTCACGCTGGCGTCCCATGGTCGCTTCGTAGTCGCGAAAGTAGCAAAGCAACGCGTGCGGCTTCCAGTCACTTTGGCCCACTACGACGAGATTCAAAAACTCGGGCTGATCGGCGTACCCCCACGGCGGGCTCGCGTACGTGCGCGATACCTTGGCGGTGCCGGCGATGAACACGTCTTCCTTCAGCGCCTCGAGGGCGTCGGCGAGGTGTTTCTCGCGATCGCCGAGGTTGGTACCGAGGGCCACGGCGATGGGTTGGGTAACCTTCTTCATTTACCTTCTCCAAAATAGACCGCGCGCGAGTGCGGCTTCTCTCGCACCTCTACCGAGTGCAGCGGGAAAAATGGCGCGAGTTTGTTCCAGATGTGAATCGAAATAGTTTCGGCGGTGGGATACTCGAACAGGTCGTCGAGATCCCGATCCTCGAGTTCCGCCGCCACGAGTTTGAGGAAGAGTCGCTTCACCGCGCGGAAATCGACCACGAACCCCTCTTCATTCAGCTCGCCGGAAAAGCTGACGCGCACCACGTAGTCATGTCCGTGCTTGGGCTCGTAGAGCATTCCCTTGTGCGAATGGCGGGCGGAAAAGCCCATTTCACGACTGAGAATCAACGATGGCCTCCCACGTTTTCAAACCGCGCACCATGGCGCCAACATCGTGTACCCGAAATACCGTAGCCCCCTGCGAGTAGGCCCAAAGGTTACTCGCCAACGTGCCGGCCTCGCGTTCTTCCATCGGCGTTTGCGGATTGCCGAGCAGCTTAGCCAGGAAAGATTTGCGGGAAGTGCCGATCGCTAGCCGTCCCGCAATTTCCCCAAACTGCCCGAGCTCGCGCAGAAGCTCGAGATTGTGCGCGAGCGTTTTGCCAAAACCGATGCCCGGATCGATCCAAATTTTTTCCCGCGGAGTGCCGGCCGCGGCAAAGACCGCCGCGCGTGCGCTAAGCATCTCTTTCACCTCGCGCACCACGCCGCGCGGGTACTCAGGATTATTCTGCATCACGCGAGAGTCGCCCTGCCGGTGCATGAGCAGCACGGTAGCCCCTGACCCCGCGCACACTCCGGCCATGGCCGGATCCTCTCCCGCACTGATGTCGTTTACGATCGTGGCCCCCGCCGCCAGGGCGGTCGCGGCGACCTCGGCCTTGTACGTGTCGATCGAAAGCAAAATCCCGGGGTGGCGTGTGCGCAGCGCTTCGAGCACGGGCAGTACCCGTTGTTTTTCTTCGGCTAGCCCTACCGCCTCGGCACCCGGCCGGGTAGATTCGCCACCCACATCTAAAATGGTAGCCCCCTCGGCCACCATCCGGTCGGCCTGGGCCAATGCCGCATCCAACGCGGTAAAACGACCGCCGTCGGAGAACGAGTCGGGGGTGACGTTCAGAACCCCCATGATGTGGATGGATTTCAGCACGGCGGCCATCCTAGACGAGCCACGTCCCGATTAGAAGCGGGGAATCAGTCGACGAAAGCCTTGAGCTTCTTTGCCAGGGTCCAGGCGTCGGTCGAGCCGTTGGCGAGAACGACCACGAAGGTTTGGCTCGCCGAGTGCGAGTGAATTTGGGAGGTGAAGCCGGAAACCTCACCGTTGTGGCTGACCCACCCGTTACCGTCGACCTTGAAGCCTAGTCCCCACTCACTGCTAGCTTTGGTTTCCATCAGTTTGAGCGTTTCAGGCTTCACGAGCCGGCCCTTGTAGAGCGCATCGTAAAAGTAAAAGAGGTCGGCCACTGAAGCGTAGAGCGCCCCCGAAGAATAAGCGGTCACGTTGTCTTCGAACGCGCAGTTGGGATCCCCGCCGCAGCCGGCGGCAAAGCCACTACCCGGCACGCGCGGAAAATCGAAGCCCGAGTTCTGCATGCCGAGGGGAATGAAGAACTGATCCTGTAGATGACGATCGTACGGCACGAAGGTCATCCGCGCGACCAAGTAACCCAGCAACGCGTAGTTCGAGTTGCTGTACTGAAACTTGGTGCCGGGGGTGAACTTGAGCGGCCGCGTTTTCAACGACGCTATGATCTGTTCCGGGCTGTCCGCGAGGTCGAGCCAGTCCGTGTAGTTGGCCAGCCCCGAGCTGTGGCTGAGCAGATGGCGAATCAAGATCTGGCTGCCGTTCTCGCCAAAATCAGGGAGGTAGTTCGACACCGGCGCGTCCACGCTCATCACCCCCTCGTCCACGAGCCGCATGATGGCGACCGCGGTGATGGGTTTCGTGCACGAGGCGATACGCAAACTCGTGTGCAGTCCATTCTTCGCTTGGCTGATTCGATTGGCGAGCCCCGCGCCCGAAGCGGCCAGCACCTTGCCACCGCGGCTGATGAGAAAGGCGCCCTGAAACCCGTCGGCGGCGGCCAGCGCCCGCTGCTGTAATGCGGAATCGGTGATCGCAAGGTTAGGGGATTGGGAGTCGAACCGTTGGCTATCGGTAGCCCGTCCGCAACAAGCCATGAGAAAAAGTAGCAGGAACGCCACGTTCCGGCGATGGGGGAACAACACTAAATACCTCGTATGTAATCCAGATCGGTCGAAAGCCCCGGGGGCTTGATTAGGGGGAGGTCATTCCCGTTAGCAGCGGTGCGCAGGTAGTCTTGGACGGAACCGTAGGAGCGAGACTCCAGTCGACGCGCGTCAGCTCGCGAAAAAGATCCAGAGCGGTCGCCCCGGCGCTTACCTGGCGAGAGAGCTCGGGCTTTGCGATCTTCTCGCCCAGGAGCCGGTCTTCGAGGGCCAGCTGCAGCGCGACCTGGCGGCGGTAGATCTGGCTAAGGACATCATTCAATGCGTCGGCGGACTCCACGGAAGCTAGGCCCGGATGAGCCCGTTCTAGCACGCGGCCAACCTCCGCGATCGACACCCTACCCTGCGCGAAATCGGAGAGGGCCGTGGTTAGCGCCAGCGCCTTGGTTTGCGGGAGGTCGGCGCGGCCAAGCTGTTCACGCGGAAACGGTTTCAGCGCCGTCAAAAGTTTTTCTCGCTGCCGCATCACCTCTGCGAGATCCAGTTTCTTAGGCTCGGGCGGCAGCTCGAAGAATGGCTCGGGCTCTCCCTCGACTGGCTCACGCCGCTTCGTTGCCGGCCGTTGGTTCAGGCGACGCCATAACCACCACGCCGCGGGAATGCCGATGAGCGGCGCCAGTACCTGGGAAGTCTGCGTCCACGTCAACGGTTGGGGCACTTCGGGATTGCGGGGATCGGTGCCTAGCGGAGTCGCATCGTGAATCACCACTCGCCGCACGCCGTTTTCTACCGTGTGAACTTCGGTGCGGCTGTGGCCATCCGCTTTAGTTACCTCGAGGGAGCCGGCCTTTCGCACGAACGCCGTTTGATCGTGCAGCTCGACGCTATCGGGTACGCCACCCCGGGCTTTGAGATCTTCTACGTCCTTGCGATAAAAATCGTTTCCGCCGTCGCACATTACGCAAAGCCGTTTCGCGTTCAGCATGCGGGCGTACTCTTCCGCGAAGTCATCGGAGATTCCCGGTGAAGAATGCATCCAGTAAGAGTAGTCGCCGGTAAGCTTCACGGCCGCCAGCACGTGCTCGAGCGGCACCTCGGTCCCCTTATCCGCCAGCTCGGTGAAGACCCGACTCAGATCTCCGAAGCCCAGTTTGTCCAGGTGCGCCGCTTGCTCCCGCAACGCCTTGGCCTGCACCCTCACCCGGGAATCAGTCGGCGTTTTTTTATCCATGTTCATGTAAAAAAATTCGTAGGTGTAGCTGTCCGGGGTGAAACGCCCGTCGAACTCCAAAAGATAGGAGTGGGTGATGGGGTCGAAGCGAATCTTGTCGTTGGCGGACTCAGCTTCCTTACCGGTCACTTTCGACACGATCTTGGCGCCAATGACATTGCTCTCGAAAGCCGAAGGAATGTAGACGATGAGATTTCCTTGGTCGTTGGGTCGGCCGTTGGGGGACGGCAGATACTTCCCGTCGAACTGGATCGAGTAGTATGCGTTCTCCCGCGCTCCCGTTGTGACTTTCTGATGGGCGCCGCTCTTGATCAGCCCTTCCGCGTGCGGGCTCTTGCCCCAGTAGTGGAAGATTTTTGGTACCGATTCTTCTTTGCTTCCGTTGTGAAGCGTAATCGTGAAAACCTTTTCCTTCGCGTTTCGCTCCATCTCATCCACCCCTTTGTTGCGCGGTGACTGCACCACGTTGGGATCGTGAATGTTCGTGGGAGAGATCCAGCCGGCTTTCTTGAGTTCCTTATAAATATCGCCGTAAAGGCTACGCCACAGGCCGCCTCGATGTTGCTCGATCGGCAGCGCCTGCCCGAGGCCGATTCCCAGTGCGGTCCACAGCAGAACTTTGCCCAGCTTTCGGCCCGCATTGCGCAAATGAGATTGGTACGCCCGTTTATCCTGCTTGGCCTCGGCGCCCTTCTTTTTTGCCGCCTCGGGAATTCCGGCTACGTACGAGGGAAGGCCGCGCTGCTTGGCCCAGGCGTCGCGCAAAGTGAAGAAGCTAGGATGCTGGCGAAAGCCATTCAGCATCAGCCCATCGAGCGTGGTCAACTCTTCCGCGGGTAACGAGAGGTAACCACGCAACCGATCCGTCAAAAAAGGCACCCGCCCCGTCATTTCTTGAAGCGTCGCCGTGTACTTTTTCAGCGCGGAGGAAAAAACCTCGGGCCCCCGGTCGGCTTCGTGCAAAAGCTTCCGCAGCTCCGCTAGCTCCGTCTCTCGCCGACGTGCCTCGTGGACGAAAGCGGTCAAGAGCTCGCGTTCGTTCTGGTCGCCCACTTCCGTCCAGTTGAGCGGGTCCCTATCCGTCTCCTGCGGCAGTAGATCCGCAATCGGAATCAGTTCCAGTTTCTGCGTGCGGGGATTTCGCCACGGCACGCGCGCCAAATGGGCGAGCTCGTGTTTCGGCCACTCGCCGTAATTTACGTCCGAAAGTGCGCGGCCCGGTGTTTCCAGCGGCCAGCGCGTGAACGCCTGAAAGTCTTCTTTGAGTACCCCCCGTTCGCTTCTCACCTTGGTGGCCGCTTCGTATCCTTCGTCGTAGGTGTCGAGGACTGGACTTAGCGCGGAAGAAAATGCGGCGCTCGGCCAACCCTGGCTGCGATGCCATGTTTCGGATAGCCAGCGCCGCAATGCCCCGGCGCCCGGCGGTGGCGCGGTCTTCACGCGCGTTCCGCTGCGATTCAAGTTCGCCCGCAGCGCCAGCACCTGACGAAGGTTGGTAAGCCTCAGCTCCTGGAGGCGCAAGTCCATCTGCTCGCGCCATTGGTCGAACGCTTTTTTTGCATCGGGGTTAGGCACCGTGCGCCTAACCGTTTCGAACTCTTTGCGGAACAGCAGCCGCTTGTAGTGCTCGACGGCGTCGGGAAACTGCTGCGCCAACTCTTCGAAACTCAAGTCGGGCTGGCCGTACGCCACGCCGGTCTGCTGGCGGGCTTCGCGCTCGATCTGCAGCATCGGCTTCTTCGCCTCGGCTTGGGTCTTTTGCAGCTTTCGGAAAAGCTCGTACTGTTTTTTCAGCTCCCGCGCCGGATCCACGCCCCACCCGTAGTCGCGATCGCCGAACGTCCACGTCAACAGTTCGCGATACTGCGCAAGGGCTTCGATACCTTGACGGGAGGCGGCCGAAAGCTTCGGATCCCTGGCGACTAGCTCTTCATAAAAACGGTGTTGCTCGGGATTGCCGTTGAGCCAGTTGGCCAGGTCGTTAATTCCGGTAGCCCCCGGATTTACCCTCACCAGGAAGTCGTAGAGCCGTTCAGTTTCCTGCTTCTCGTCGAGCAGCGGCGGCGTGCCCGGTTCCGCCCGCAGACCAACGGAATACAACGCCGTTAAAAGGAGGACGGGTGTCCAAACCCCTAGCCTCAAAATGTGACGTAACTGCCCGAACAGACGAATCCTCACTCAAGTGAATTTACCCACTCCCCACCCGAGCAAAAAAAGAGCCGTCTCCGGTTAAGGAGACGGCTCGAAAGTGACAATTATCGTCAGCGAAATGGGGAGGGCTCAGTTCGCCTTCATCGCCCGTATTTGCCGCTGCAGAAGCTCCACGGCCTTGTCGCGCAAGCCGGTTTCTTGAATGGCGCGGAGAAAGCCCCGAACGTCGGGATCCATCTTGGCCAACTGCTTTAGATCTGGCGTCTTCTTGGACTTCGAGGACAAAGAAGTGACGTTGGACGCGGATTCCTGCTGCATCGGTAAACCCCCAATTAAATTTTTTGGAAACGTGGAAAGGTGACGCGCAGTATAAGTAATGGGCAGAGTGAATACAAGATGCCCATTTTCGGCACGCTCTCCTTGCTGATTGCCTTGGCTCCTAGCCTCATCAAGCTCAAAGAGAAACACTGGGGCCTAGCCCATTCTCCAAAATTAAAATTCTTCGCGTCGACATTTGAAGAGTGGAAAGTTTCGCGCGTTACCGTTGGATCCCGGATGTTGTCAAAACCGCCGAAAACCTTCTGAGTTCAAACTGGCCCACTTAACTGTGTTTCACTCGGGGACGGGCGAGAGAGGGGAGCGGTGGTTTTTCGTAAGTCTGCTTTGGCACCGTTCGGTCTCCTTTTCATTTCGGTAAGAGGACCGTGTTAGGGAACCATCCCGCGATACGGTATGATTTTCTCATGCGTCTATTTTTTCTCATCCCGATCCTCTCGATCGGGCTGTCCTCTCTGGTCTCGGGCGGAATCGAAAACACCGCCTGCGGCGTGGTGGGCACGTTGGGGGCTTCCGAGGCGCAACTTCACGAAAAACGAAGAGAGACCTACTATCGATCGTTGTCGAGGGAGATTGCGCCCGATGTTTTCGCGAAGCAGGTGTACGGAGAAAGCGGCGGGGAAATCCTGGCGAAATTAGGGAGTCTCGGACCCGCGTTCAAAGAGCTCGCGGTCGACGTGGGGCTGATGCAATACCTGGACGGCTTCGTCGAGTTTGCGCGGACCGAAAAAGGAACCGATCCCTGGGAGATGAGACGCCGTTTCCGCGAAAAGATGGGAACCACCCGGATCTATCGGCTAATGGGCTCCAACGAAGCGAAAAAAGACGAGATGGTGAAAAACGGAATTCATTCCCCGTCGAACGAAAAATACGATTTGGAAACTCTGAAGAAGTACCCGTTCAAGGAGCTCGTTTGGGGGCACATGGCCTCGGGGATGCGCAGTTTCCTCGTCAGCGTCACGAAACATCCGGAGATGTGGTACCAGAACACCAAGTTTTACATCAATGACTACCGGAGAGGCATGGAGGACCGAAAGGTCTACCTCTTTGCGATCAACGTGAATAAATGCGACGTCGTCGGCCCGCGCGAAGGGGTAAACTGGATCTATCCCGAAGGCACCTTGATGGAGCGGCCGATCACGATCACGTATGAGGACGGCCGAAAGGAGAGCGTCAAAGGAATCGGCGAAAAGGAGTCGTTCGTCCTCTTCGGCATCCACCCCCACCAAATCGAATCGGTGTCGGAGTACGAGTTCAAAGGCACCACGGACTAACCATCATCCTCGTGCGGAAACGATCTTGCGACCACCGCCACACCGCCATCTAGATTGGTCCGCTATCTCGTCTGCGCTAAAATGCCCTTTGAATCTCGATCACACTCTCCCGGCCCGCGCCGGTCGAGATCAGGTTCACCTTCGCGCCGGTCTGGTCTTCGATGAAGCGCAGGTACTCTAGACAGGCGTGCGGTAAGTCGCGCGTGGAGCGAATTCCGCCCAGCTTCTCGTCCCAGCCCGGCAAAGTCGTGTAGACCGGCTTGGCCCGCTCGAGCGCCGGCGTATCCGCGATGAAGGTATCGATTCGCTTTCCATCCAGCTCGTAGTGCGTGCAAACCTTGAGGTCGCCCATACCTGAAAGTACGTCGGCTTTCGTCACCGCCACGTGCTTAATCCCGGATACCTGCAGCGAGTAGCGAACGGCCACGAGGTCCAGCCAACCGCAGCGGCGCGGACGGCCGGTGGTGGCACCGAACTCGTGCCCTTCTTTACGGAGCCGCTCGCCCATGGCGTCTTTGAGCTCCGTGGGGAAGGGGCCTTCACCCACGCGGGTGGAGTAGGCCTTCATCACGCCGAGAAACAAGGTGTCCTTCGGTGGCCGCGATCCCAAGCCCAAAGCGGCTTGGCTAGGCAGCGTGTGCGACGACGTCACGTACGGGTAGGTGCCGTAGTCGATGTCGAGCAGAATGCCTTGCGCGCCTTCGAAGAGGATCTTCTTTCCGTCTTGCGTGGCCTGGTACATCTCTTTCGCCACGTCGGCGACAAACGGCTTGATCCTCTCGGCAATCGAGCGGTACTTCTCGGTGAACTGGTCGATCGTGACCGTAGGCACCTTGTAGTACTGCTGCAGCAGGAAGTTTTTCTCTTCGTAGTTCGCGCGGGCGCGATCCATGAGGAGGTCTTCGTTGAAAAGATCGATCACGCGGATTCCGCGGCGGGCGGCGCGATCCTCGTAAGCGGGGCCGATACCGCGCTTCGTGGTGCCGATCTTGTTCTTGGCGCTCGCTCCGCCTTCGCGGGCGGCATCGAGGCTGCGGTGGTAATCGAAGATGAGGTGACAGCGATCGGACACCTTCACGCGGTCTTCCAGATTCGGAATACCCGCCTTACGGAGCAGCTCCACCTCTTCGAGAAAAACCTCGGGGTCGAACACGACGCCGGAGCCGATGAGGCAGCGCGTATGGGCGTGCAGAACGCCCGAGGGAATGAGGTGCAGGATCGTCTGCTTCCCTTCTACCACCAGCGTATGGCCCGCATTGTTGCCGCCCTGAAAGCGGCCGACAATGTCGGCTTCCGCCGCGTAATAGTCGACGATTTTACCTTTACCCTCGTCGCCCCACTGGGCTCCGATGATCACTACACCTTGAGGCACGTTAGCTCCTTAAATTAACAAACTTCCGACTACAAACGAATCGAACGGACCGACAGCATGCCGGCGGTCTGTCGCAAACTTTCCAGCGTTTTCGCGGTGGGCTCCGAGTCGACGTTGATGAGCGAAATCGCCTCACCGTTCGCCTTGTCGCGGCCCAAGTGCATGCGGGCGATGTTCACGCCGTGCTGGCTCAACAACGTTCCCATGGCACCGATGACGCCCGGCTGATCCACGTTACGCGTGAACAGCAGGTGGCCCATCGGTACCGCATCGATATTGAAACGATCGACGCGGATCAAACGCGGCTCGGACTTGCCGTATAGCGTGCCCGATACCGTCAGGTTCGTGTCGCCTTCCAGCGTAACCTCGATGAGCCCCGTGAAGTCGGCACATTCCTGCTGCATCGACTCTTCCACGTTCAGCCCGCGGTCCTTGGCGAACTTGCGCGCGTTCACCATGTTGACCGGAGTCGACATGAGCGCGGTGAACAAGCCCTTCAACACCGACAACGTCAGCATCTCTTTACGATCGTAGGCCTGGATGGCCCCTTCGTAACGGATGCGCACGCGCTTGATGGCCTGGCTGGAGGAGAGTTGACCGGCGAACGAGCCTAGCTTTTCGCACAGGTCGATCCACGGCTTCATCACGGTAAGCTGTTCCACCGAAACGTTCGGAACGTTAATCGCGTTCTTGTAAACGCCTTCACGAAGGTAAGAAGCGACCTGCTCGGACACCTCGATACCCACCTGAACCTGCGCCTCATCGGTGCTGGCCCCCAGGTGCGGCGTCAGAACGATGTCGCGCCGCTTGAGTAACGGCGAGTCCGCGGGCAACGGCTCCACTTCGAACACGTCGAGCGCGGCCCCCGTGAGGTGACCGGCTTCGAGCGCTTCCACCAACGCCGCTTCGTCGACGATTCCGCCGCGCGCGCAGTTGATGAGGTAAGCGCCTTTCTTCATCTTCTTGATCGTCTCGCGATTCAGAAGGCCTTTGGTCGCGGGAATCAACGGCACGTGCACCGTGACGTAATCTGACTCGGCCAAAACCTTATCGAGCGACATGAGCTCGACTTGGTACTTCGCCGCGGCTTCCGCGGTGAGGTACGGGTCGAACCCCACGACTCGCATCTTCAAACCCAACGCGCGTTCCGCAATGGCTTTGCCGATATTGCCTAAGCCCAGCACGCCAATCGTTTTGCCGCGCAGCTCGCTGCCCTGGAACTTTTTCTTTTCCCATTTGCCCTGGCGCAACGTTGCATCCGCCTCGGGAATCCGGCGCGAGATAGCGAAGAGCAGGGCCAGCGCGTGCTCGGCGGTGGTGACGATGTTGCCCGTGGGGGCATTCATCACGACCACGCCGCGCTCGGTGGCGGCGGCCACGTCGATGTTGTCGAGCCCAATGCCCGCGCGGATGGCGAGCTTCAAGCCCGGCGCCGCGGCCAACAGATCTTTATCGACCTGCGTGCGCGATCGCACGATGAGGATGTCGACCCCCGGGAGAATTTTCTTGAGCTCGTCGCGCGGAATATCCTTGTGCTCGATTAGCTCGAGCCCCGGAATATCCTTCAGCCGTGCAATGCCTTCACTAGCCAGCCCGTCGGCGATTAAAACTTTGCAGCTCATTTATTTGGCTCCTGACGTTTCGAAGAAGTATTGCGCGGCGGCGCCCGGCCCTTTGCCCATTTCGAGATTGTGGCCCAAGGTTTTTAGCGTCTGCTCGCACGCCGAGAGCACCGTCACCATATCGAGCTCGTCGAAGTAGCCCAGGTGTGCGATGCGGAACATCTTGCCCTTCCAGGCATCTTGTCCGCCCGCCATCGTGATGCCGAAGCGGTCACGCAGTACCGAGATGACCTTTTTGCCTTCGGGAATCGACGACGGCACGATGACCGCGGTCAAAGCGTCCGACGGGGTTCCTTTGCAGAACAGCTCGCAGTTCATCGCCTTCACGCCGCGCCGGGTGGCTTCCGCCAAACGGGCGTGGTGCGCAAAGACCGGGGCCAGCCCCGTTTGCTTCATCTTAGCGAGGACGATGTCCAACCCCTGAATGAGTCCCACCGCGGGGGTCCAGGCGGTTTCGCCGCCGGCCGTCGCTTTGTCTTCCGCATCAAGGTTGAAATAAAAACGCGGGCAGCCCTTGTTCTGCTTGCGCGACTCTTGCGCACGCGCCGAGAGGGCCAGAAACGCTAGCCCCGGAGGAAGCATGAGCGCCTTCTGTGATCCGCTGATGACGGCGTCCAAGCCCCACTTGTCCATCGGCAGGTCTTGCACGCCGAGTGCGGTGATGGCGTCGACTATGCAAAGCGCATCGCTATTTTCCTTCACCACCTTGGCGATCTGCTCCACCGGGTGGTACGTGCCCGTGGAAGTTTCCGAAGCCTGAAACAAAACGCCCCGGGCTTTGGGGTGGGCCTTCAACGTTTTTTTGATCTCGTCGGGGTCGACGGAGTGTCCCCATTCGACCTTGATTTCGATGGGCGTGATACCGAAACGGCCGGCCATCTTGCCCCACCGTTCGCCGAACTTTCCGCCGTTCACCACAATCACCTCGTCGCCCGGGGCGAAGAGGTTGACCATCGTAGTCTCCATCGCGCCCGTGCCCGAAGAGGCGAGCAGGTAGCTGGGCTGGGTCGTTTGAAACAGAAACGACAGATTCTCTTTCACGCGCGCCAGAATTGCGATGAACTCTTTGGTGCGATGGTGCAGGGGAGAGCGGGCCAGCTCGCCCAGGACCTCTTCGGGGACGGGCGTGGGGCCCGGGGCAAAGATGCGGCGTCGTTCGAAAATCGGATGAAGTTTCATGCTGTTTAGGGCTCCTAAAGAAAATGAATTTCGGGCGAAAGGGTACGAAGGATCTGGGGTCCCGGCAAGCTAGGAAAACACAGACTTTTGGTTAGGGGGGCAAAACGCGCTAAGTGACCGAAATAGTCGGTATACTAACGGCTGAGCGGGAGCCCGACTGGATGACACGCAGAAGCCAAATCACGAGATTGTCGTGGGGAGTGGCCGTAGCCTCACTGCTCTCTTTCGCCCTTCCGGCCTTTGGCGGCGACCGCCCGATCTGCTCGTCCTTTGCCGCTTTGGCCTTCGGCGGCGGTGAGCCGGTCACCGTGGACGCGGTCGTTCACACCTACGAGCGGTTACTGCGGGAAGTGGGCGGGGCGGAGCTCACCCCCGAGATCGTCGCCAAGATGCAGGCCAGCGGCGAGCCATTGGCGATTCCCAAAGACGTTTATCTAAAAGGGGCGCTGGAGCGGCAGCTGGAAGAGTTCAGGCGGCTGCTCGAACGGCGCTTTCCCGAGGGGATACCCTATAGGGCGGAGCTGCTGAAAGCGTTGGGCACCCTTCAAGAACGACTGCAGGTCGCGCAAAGCGAACTCAACCGGGTCGTCACCAAGAACGAAGTGGCGGTAGAGACCCACACCATGACTCGGCCCATGCCCGATC
The DNA here is from genome assembly GCA_041736915.1 of Bdellovibrionota bacterium. Taxonomy (GTDB): domain Bacteria; phylum Bdellovibrionota; class FAC87; order UBA2466; family UBA2466; genus JBGSST01. Next base: position 22,640 of record JBGSST010000181.1, on the reverse strand, counting down.
GTATGCGCCGATTCGGCGATTGGATCGTGGGAGTTGGCCCCGAGTACATGCCGAAAATTCAGGGCAAGAGAAGCAAGTGGACCGATCCCTACGCCGTCTACCTCGTTGATCGAAGCGGGAACCTAAAAGAGGTGCCGTACGAGTTGCCCGCGGACTGCTTGGGGGTGGTAGTTTCCGAGGTAAACCCCGTTAGCGGAGAGATCTTTATTTCCGATCGCGGAAACGGTTACGGTCTTTGGAAGATGACCGTGTTCGACGGGCAGGGACAACCTCTAGCTCGGGCGAAGGTGGAGCGGGTCAAGGTGCGGCAGGGGGCCGGGGAAACTGGCCGCGCGTTCGATGACCTGCTTTTTACGCCCGATGGAAAAGTGGCAATCGGTATCGATGATGCGCAGGGCGCCGTCGCCTTACCGCTGACCAACGCCGCTCGGGACGGTATCCAGCCGATTCCACTCGGGCCCGTGCAAGGAGGCGGCGACCAGGTGAACGTAGGAACGGTCGGTAACGACCACATTTATTTACGTCGCGGCAATCGTTTGAAGGTCGTGCACGTGAACGGTACGGGTTCCAAAAACATTCCCATTCAGGAGGGGTATGAGGAGGCGTTCGGCAGTCCCGACGGAAAAACACTTTACGTGCACTACCGTCCCACCGGGCAAAAGCCTTACTTCGAGGTGCACGACCTCGGTGCCGTGGGCACCCCAGGGGCGGTACCCCGAAAGTTCGAGGCTGGCCATCCCAACCCGCTCGGTGAAACGACCGACCCGGTGAAGGACCAGATTTTTTTTCCGCCCGATTCCCCGTACCTAATCCAATCGTACTTCGGCCAGTGGCGAGAAGACCGCGATCCGAAGCGGCAGCTGCGCGTGCTGAATCCGAAAACGTTTGAGTTGCTAGGCACCTTCGATTTTCCGCCCTTGCAGGTCGGCCAGATTGGACGGCTCCACCTGTCGGCTGACGGAAGCAAAATCATCGGACACCAAGAAGACCGAGCTGGCCTTAACGGCCTTAACACCCTCATTTATCGGGTGGACGTCGAAGCGGTTCTGGCGCGCGCCAAAGCGCCCTAATTGCTACGTTGTGATCGGTGGGAGATAGCCCGGCCACGACTCAAGGATGCACCAGGAGCGACTCCCCAGGATCGTAACGTGAAAGGCCACGAGAAAAAGGACAAGACTCCCCAAGTACGTGGGAAAACCACGGTCTCTCGTATCTGGCCTTGTCTTGGGCGCCGCGCAAAAAAGTTTACAGTTCACCGCCAAGGCTATCAGACCGCCCACTGCGGTGCCCCAGCCTAAAAGGTTCAACTCTCCCGACGCAGAAAACAGTTTTGCATAATGCGCGGGCCCCCAGAGAAAAGTAGAAATTCCGATGTGTATCCATCCAAAGGTGAATCCCAGAAGCCCCCACGCCCGCCGATGACTGCGATCGGCGGTAGAAGCCAACACAAGAAAGCAGAGTGCGGTCACGGAGATGGCTTTATTTAGTATGTAAATTTCCGTGAAGGCCACCGAGGTGTGACTAAAGACGCAGTAGCGCATCAATGCATAAGCCAGGGCCAAAAGAAAAATTACGGTTGCGGATACAAGAATGTGGTGACGCCAAACTGAGGTAACCGGCATGCGTCCTCCTTAGCGATTGGGAACCCGTACTAGACGCACGCCAAGATTTCCAAAGTCCGAGTCTGGGGTCAGGCGAGCTCTGAGCGCCGATCGCATTACGTTTCCGTTGCGGGTCCAGCACCCTCCGCGTAAGACTCTGGTTTTGCCTTCGCGAAGGTTTACCGGATGCCCAAACTCAGGCTCGACCGAAATCTTAGTCGAGTCCCAAGTGTAACGGTCGACCGTCCATTCCCAGACATTCCCGTGTATGTCGTGGAGACCTAGCGGATTTGGCTTTAGCGATCCTACGGGTTGAGCCCCGATTTTGCTGTTCGACCAGCTCCACGCGTAATCATTGATACGCGAATCGTCTTTTCCGAACGAAAAGGGTTGGCGCCGGACCTCATCAGGGACTCGATGACCACCGCGGGCCGCGTATTCCCACTCGGCTTCGGTGGGAAGTCGATAGGTGTAGCCGTCGCCCCGGCGAATCTCCGAGAGCCGATGCAGAAAAAGCTGAACGTCGTTCCAGGAAACGTAGGTAATGGGTAGTCGGTCGTCCTCCTTGAGAACTTTCTTAGGAAGCCCCCCCATTACTTTTCTCCATAGGGCCTGGGTCACCTCAAACTTGGCCATCTCGAAAGGCTTTGCGACCTTTACCCGGTGGGGAATTTCATTAGGAAGTCTATTGGGTTCGCCTTCGGGACTTCCCATTAAGAACTCCCCAGGTTCCACCAATGAAAAATCGAAGTGGTCGCGAAAAGGGTCCAAGGCAACAACAGAGTTTTGCCCCATCAACGATGGACTGCGTAAAGTTAGCCACAAGAGGGCGACGTAAAACAGCCTAAACTTTCTATGTTGCCGATACATGATGTTTCTCCAGAAAAATTAGATTCTACTGAGCTGCCGGACCGGGCGAAGCGGTGGCTGCCGGCGCGCTTTGCGCATTCACCGCGGCATCCGTTTGGGCCTGCCATCCGTTGATTGCCCCGCCGTTCCAAACGCAATCGGCTTGATCGGTCATATTCGTGTAGCGACCACACTGGTCCGTCGGAGAGCTACCGGCGATTCCACGGCCTCCCGAACCTGAGCCGGCTGCGCCGCCGGGCCCACCAGATGAGGGGGCATCTCCCGCTCCGCCTCCGCCGCCTCCCCCTCCGCTAGCAGAGTTATCTTGGCCATCTCCGGCAGAAGCCGCGCCGCTTGCCTCGTTAGCGGCCTGTGAAGGTTTCGGGCTGTCGTCTTCGTAACCCCAAGTCGGCGATGAGAAAACGCAAGCAAGCACTAACAATAGATGCGATAAATTCATGGCTGCCCCCTACATCTTGAAAGAGCAAGCGTTACGCCACTTTTTCGAACCGCAACTGGGTGCTGAATTGTCGAACTATTGGTCACCCGCGACGTGAGAGCCAGAATTACTTAGGTATGCTGCGAGTTATCGTGACCACCTGCGGAGCTTGCGTCTGGGTAGCCTGATTTCCCAGCAGATGCCTGTTCAAAATGTGTCCATTGTCGGACCAAACACCCCCTCGGGCCCGGCAATCAAACATGTCGCTGGCGGCTTCAAGGTGGCGCGAAGTATTGGCGGCATAATGACAATGCGGTGCATGCTTACGCCAGCGGCCTCCCGCGGCTTCACAAAGCTGCTTGCTGCCTATTTCTAACCAGTCTTCCAGTAGTTGCCCTTTAATCTTGTGGCAATGGGGCTCCGGAGGCGAATCCGCATGAGCGGCGATGAATGGTGGCAGAGCAAGAAAAACAAACCCGTACAAACAGATAACTCCTAGGTGCGATTTCATAGTTGGTATCTCCGTGCTAGCTAGAGATTGCAAATTCAACGCCAGGTTGCGACAACTTGCTGCTATCATTTTGGGCTGATGTTTTGGTTTACACTTTTCATTATTCAAACTTTTGCGGAGTCAATACCTCCCATTCCCCTCGGTATCGACTCTAAGTACGAATCGCTGGCCGTGCCCCCAAGCCCTGCCCGCGTTGCTCTGGGGAGGCACCTGTTTTTCGACAAGCGACTATCGCGCGATCAGAGTGTCAGCTGTGCGTCTTGTCACCGCCCAGAGTTTGCCTTTTCCGAGCCGACCTCGGTCTCCACTGGCGTGGGAGGAAAAAAAGGGACACGCAAAGCTCCCACGATTATCAACCTGGCTTGGCCGCTTTATCCCCATTACTTCTGGGATGGACGAGCGAATACGATGGAGCAGCAGGCGGTTGGTCCGATCGAGAACCCCATAGAGATGGCAAACACGCGAACCAGGGCTACGGCCACGATTTCTGCCGAAAAGGGCTACGATCCACTCTTTACCGCGGCCTTCGGAACGGCCGAAGTGACTATTGAGCGTATCGCCCACGCATTGGCCGACTATCAGCGGACGCGGGTGAGCGGAAACTCGCGGTTTGATAGATGGCAGGCAGGCGAAACACAGCTGCTGACCCAATCGGAAAAAAACGGCCAGATCCTTTTTTTTGGCAAGGGTCGCTGCAACCAGTGCCATCTGGGCGAAAACTTCACCGATAGCCTATTTCATAACTTGGGAGTCGGGTGGGATCCCAAGCGCAAACACTTTCGCGATCGGGGTCGAGGGGCGATCTCCAAGAAAAAAGAGGACGAGGGAGCCTTCAAAACCCCGGGCCTCAGGGAGGTTTCTAAACGGGCTCCGTACATGCACGACGGATCAATAAAGACTCTGCGCGAGGTGGTCGAGCTGTACAACCGTGGAGGAGTTAAGAACCCCGCCTTAAGCCCAAAGATCGAACCACTTAGACTTAGCCGCTCCGAAATTGAGGAGATTGTCGCCTTTCTAAAGACGCTTGACGGCTTTGGCTACCAGGACACGCCGCCGGCCGATCCGTAATGCACTCCGCAAGAGGCTAGTTCTTCTTGTTCGCGGTTTTCCATTCATCAGCTAGCTGATCGAGAGTTTTATCCTCTCCCATGGAGAGGCTCTTGATCGATAGACGTACGGCTTCCTTACGTGGAATTTCGCCCGCGAACTCGAGGTAGTCGGCGTTACCTAAAAGTTTGGCCACGTTCTCGTCGGTATTGCCGAGCTTTTTGACCTCGTCGAGGTACTTGCGCGACTCGTCGATGGTGAAGCCGGCATCTTTCCATTGGTCGAGCACGAGAATGTATTCTTTGTTCGTGTCCGCCTTCATCGCTTCGATCCAGGGCCGATCTTCGGCCTTAGGCGTGTTCTTGATGAGGAAGTAACCGCCGATGAGTCCGGCCACGGCGCCGTACTTGATAAAAAGTTTGGTGCAGGGATTCCAAGGTTTCCGCTGCAAAGAACGATCGGCCGCACGGGTCTTGATAGCCGTCTGCTCTTCTTCGGAAGGGTGGGCGGAGGGAGGCGCTACATCCTTGGGCGCTTCGCCGGGCTCCCCCAAGACGGGGTGCGGCATCAAGCACGTCAGCAGCAGGAAGATAGTGAAGGCCCGTCCGGTTCCGATGAGTCTCATAATGTTAATTCTACCAGGGAGCTAAGTTCTAGTTGCGAAGCGAAGCGCGAATCTCCGACGGAAACGCCGGATTCTTACGTACCACTTTCAAATTCTCGCAGGCGCCGCAGCTATCGAGCGAGCAACCCTTACGCCAGAAGGTGAGCGCCTTTTCGAACTGCGCCTCCTGGAAATACAGGGTGCCTAAATTTCCGCAGCTCGTGCCGTCGTTCTTATCGCAACCGCGTTCCCACATCCGCGTCGCCTCTAGCTCACGGCCCGACTTGTAAAATGCGGCGCCGAGAGTGGAGCAGCCTTCCACCGAAGCGTCTTGGCAAAACGGGGTCAGTAACTTTTCCGCTTTGGGAACCTGTTCGAGCTCCACGTAGACCACGCCGAGGACGGCGCAGCCCGAAGGATCGCGCAGCTCACAAGCCCGGCGGGCCAAGGCTACGGCGCGTTCCGCGTTGTTATTCTGAATCTGATATTTCGCCAGTCGCGTGCAGCTCTCGGCGGTGCCGTTTCGGCAAGAGCCGACCAGGCCAATGATCTCGTCGTCGGAAATCGGCTTCTTCTCGCACTCGGTGTCGATCTCGGCGGGAGGCTGAGTACGGCGCTCGTTACCGAACTGGCTCGGCAGTTTCGGCGATAAGGTTGCCATCACCGCGTTGGCCCGGCCGTCGACCGTCACTTGGCCGAACGAGGCGGGGGCGCGACCCGAGAATTTCGTGCAGGCCGCCGAAACGCAGATGCCGGCTAGAAAAGCTAAGCGGGATAAGTTGAACCTCATGACATTAGAGTGAGCAAAAGCCGTGCCCCACCTAAGTGCCTGATTTTAGGTACTTGCCCTGTATTCTGGCCGTATACCAACTAGGCAATGTCTAAAGAGAATTCACTTTATGGCGTACCGGGTGAGGCGGCCGCGGCCGTTCCGGGCGAGCTTTCCGCTTTCACACCACGCACGCACTTGGCGCTGGGCCGTCGACAAACTCGTGCCCATTCTCTCGCGCGCTTCCGCCAGCGAGAAAACTTTTCCGCCGCCGAAATCTGCTTCCAGCATTTTCAACTTGCTCGTCGGAGAACGGTCGATAGTCACTCTCAAGCCAAGCCCCGCGGGTAACGCGAGCGAGTACATACCGCGAGAGATCGCAACCCGCACTCCCGAGCGCGAGGCGGCCAATCCCTCGCGCGCGCGCTCCACCGCTTTGCGCACGCGTACCGGCGAAGAGTCCACGTTGAAAACTTCACCGGGGAAAAGCCGCGTGAACAGCTCGGCCATTTTAGTCGGGCGGTAAAAATCCAAACTCAGCGCGAGCAATAGCCGGTGGGTTAGTCCTCCGACCCTCATACCGGGCCAGCCTTTTTCCAGACAGAGCTCGCGCGCGGGGGCCCCGCCGTCCGGGGTCCAAACGATCTCTGTCGACGATTTCAGCTCCGGAGAATCGATCAGCAATAGTTCGCGAAAGCTAGAGTGCGGGGTACCAAAGTAGACGTGCTGGAATAGCCTTTGGTCGCCCATCGCCCGAGCACGGTGATAGTCGAGACTGCGCACCGTTTCCCATTCGCGATGCTCCTCCGCTTCGCGCCGCAGCTCCGCTAGCTCGTAAAGCGAAAGCGATTTGCGTTCCTCGTGCGAATAAAGGCTGACGATGGTGGACCACTTGCGAATGAGAAAACGATCCATCGACTCTTCTTTCGCAATTCGTAATGCTTCGGCCAGCACTCGGTAAGCCGGCTCCCACCGCTGTTCCGTCACCTCGAGCTCCCCCTTGCGTAGCAGGAGGTAGCCCAGAATGCGGGTGTACTGGGTCGACGTGGCCAGCTCGATCATTCTGTCGACGAGAGAGCGGGCTTCGGGGTCACGCTCGTAGATCAGCGCCGCAATGAGATTGGCCTGGCCAATCATGCGCTGGTAGTCCGTCAACCCCGGCGCTTCGACGTAACGCCGCAGATACGTAGCCGCTCCCGCGTAATCCCACTGCGAAATTCGATTGAACGACTTGAAGAGAAGAATCTCAGGCGAACCACCTTCGGTTACCGTGGACAAAATCCTTTCCGCTTCGCCCGAGGCCCCCACCAAATTTAGGGCCGCCGCGTACTCGCAACGGATATCGTCGGGGGCAACCCTGCGCGACGACGCGTGCATCACGGAATGGAGAATGCGCAGCCCCGTCATCGGCAAGTCGAGGCGGCGTGCCAGCCGCGCGAACTCGAGTCGGTTCGTCTTGAACGCGCCGGCCCTGCCCTGCTCGTGCAGAAGCTTACGGGCCTTTTTTAACTCTCCCGCGACGATAAGCGCATCAATGGTTTTGAGGGGTTGGCCCACGTCTCGTCACTCCCGTCACGTTTCTCGGCACTTAACCCCATCCTATCGGAAAGTTGTCGATAGATTATGAAGGAACCAGCGTTATCCATCCGAAATTACGGGGGCCGCCCGCCAGATTTCTTTCTCGTCACTTTTGTCACAACCAATGCTTTTTGCCGCGTGGGAGAATGGCTTATGAGTTTGATTTACCGTTCAATCATTGGTTTCTTGTTGGCCACCTCACTCCTGCTCTCGGGATGTCTCCCGGTTAAGGACATAACGGGAGACGGCCGCCCCTTCAGCGGAAACACCGACCCCGGCTTCCAGGTGGCGACGGTGACGGACCCCTCGAAGGCCGGCAAGAACGGTATCCCCGACTTAAGGTCCAAGCTTCAGACCTTCGACCTCAACTGGGCGAAGGCCGGCGCGGCACCTTCGCTGAGTCAACCGTTCTACGTCTTCGGCGCCAATAAAGAGGAGCCCACGGTTATCACGAGCATTCGTTTCCTGGGGCCCAACGCCGAAGACTTCAGCATGGTGGGGATGACTCTCCCCCGCACTTTACCTTTCGGAGAGTACGACAGTTTCCAGGTAGCCTTTTCCCCACGCCGCGACGGCGGCAATCGCACGGCCATCGTGGAAATCCAAAGTAAGCGGGGAAAGCTAGAAGTGCTGAGAGTTCAGGCGAATGCCGAACCACTTTCCGGTGAAGTATCGATCTGGCGGAACGGGTACGAACAGTTCAACATGGCCAACGCTGGGGGCAACGCCGTGGCCGTTGCCAGCGGCGCCATGAATTCCTTTGGCTGCCGCCCCCTTTTCGATGGACGGGTAGAGTTTGAAATCCGCAACCCCGGCGAAGGCCCGCTAGTCGTAACCGCCGGCCAGATCCAGGATGATGCCGAAAACGCTTTCGATTGGGAGACGGCAAACCAATTCCCCCTCACCGTCGCCGCCGGCCAAACCGTGGTCGTCACGGCGAAGCTCAAGGAGACGATGGCGCCAGGGTACTATCACGCCACTATCAAGTTCCTGAGCGAAGATTTCAACGAACCGGTTTACCAGGTTTATCTGGCTACGTATAAACCGGAACCCGCGCCGTGCCTCACTGCGGACATCCACCCGCAGGGCACGGCGCCCACATTTTCCGACCTCCAATGGGAAGACCTCGGTAAGTTCGCCGGGCCGCAGGCCTTCTCACTCACTCTGGCGAACCACGGCGACGCCGAGCTAGTGATTAACAGCGATGAGTTCAGCCTGCAGTACCGCCCCCTCTTTCCGCCGGAAGTTTGTTCCCCCTCCAGCGTTGTCTGGGATTTTCAAACCCGCGGCTCGGTCACGTTAGAAGCCGGCGAAGAGCTTACGACCACGCTCACTTTTAGCGGGGTAACAAACTGTGAGGCAAACTCTCCAGGGAACTTTCCCTTCGAAATGTACATCGAACGGCCCGATGCAAGAGGTAACTCCCGGCCCGTCGTGCTGGCCCGCGGCGAATTTCAGCTTGGCCAACCCTCCACCGTACTCCAGGCATACGTCGGCCCCATCGCCCCCCTACCCCGTCGTTCGATTCGGGAAGGCGAGATAGTCACGTTGGGCACTGCTCCGGCCATATTCGATTTTTCTCCTGCGACCTCTACCCCGATTGAAATTCTGTCGGTGACTAGAGAGTTCCAGGATTTCGGCCTTCAACTGGGAGCGACCCTTCCCCAGATGCTGAACGAAAATGACCGTCTGGTTGTACAGGTAACGCAGTTAATTTCCGCCCCGCGCCAGACCCCGCGCCAGACTAAAATCACGGTGAGTTATCGCCAATCGGGCGGCGCCCCGGTGAATTTCATCTTCAGCGTGAAACGCTAAGCCCGACAGCTTTACGGACAAGCTACCGGAAGCTGGCGCACGGAATGGCCGAGCAGTACCGGAAGGCCATCGATTTTTGCCTTGGGGCTAATGCTCACGGTGATTACCGTACGGTAACAGTACCGCGTAGTGACCGGCTGGCCATTCACGATCACGCTTTCAATCTTCTCCCGAATCTCTCGGTGCTCGATACTCTCTAGCGCATCGAAGAGGCTGCTTCCGTGGCTAGCTAGTCCGGCCTCGCAGTCGAACGCCGCGGCCTCCGCCACGGTGGTTTTGTACGAGCCAACCGTCGTCATAGGCAGAACGTAATTCTCGCCAGTTCGTAGCCGAATCTTAACGGCCCCGTGGCAGGTTTTCCGGTGGTAACCCGGCGAGGTCACGGTCGAGGTGATGTCACCGTGCCAGCTCACCGACTGATAGTTATCGGAATCCACCCGGACGGTAACCGCTTGCTCCGCGTGGGAAGCAAGGGAAACAAAAGAAAACAAACTTACCGCAATGAAAAAACGCATCGAGCCTCCAGACGTTCATTGGTAACGGCTCCGGAGCCGGGCGTTCAAACTAAAAGTCGCGGGCCCGCAGTTACTGGGGACGACGTCTGTCCGCGCGGTTAGAGTTTTGCCACGCGGGACAAAAAATCGCGGGATTGCGCAGAAACATCGTCTACCGAAAGTTCGGTCAAACAGCGCACTTTGTACTTGGGACAAGCCCGCAGATAACAGTTCTGACAGGGGACATCCTTCTTCACGTTGAGCTTTTCACTTCCCCACACGCCCCATTCGCTTTCGTGCGAGTGACCACTCAAGATCGTGATGACCGGCTTGCTCATCGCGGCCGCCCAGTGGCCGGGGCCGCTTTCGTTGCCCATGAAGGCCGAAGCGCGCGAGATGAGATAACCCGTCTCCCCTAGCCGCAACTTTCCCTGCATCTCGATGACGCCCGGGATGCCGAGCGACGGGTCTTCCTTGCCGCCGATGATGACGAACTTCACGTGAGGGAACGTCTCGCGCAGTTTCCCCACCAGCGCCTGCCACGACGAGTACGGATAGCGCCGCGTTTCGAAACGCGCGTACGGGTGCAACACCACATACGCTCCGGGATCATTGGTCCCAAAGGTTTTCTCGACCGCGCCGTGATCTTTTTCTTTGAATTTGAATTCCGGAAACACGACGTCGCCATCGTGGTAACGCACGCCCGTGGCGCGGCTGACAACCTCCAGCATCTGCTCCGCCTGGTGCGCTCTACGCTGCCCCCACAACGTCACGTACGCCTGCCACGGCGACAGCGACCCCATGCGGGGATCCTTCGGGTGAACAAGAACTTTCGCGGGCAGTTTCTGGAACAGGGGAAAAAACGCGGGGTAAGTGCGCAAGAAAAAGGCCGCGTCGTACAGCGGCTCGCCTAGTGCCTTAAGCGCGCCATCGAGATCCAAACTTTGAAAGCGGATCAAGATCGACCGCACGTCCACCGGAACGATCTTATCGAACATCCCCGACGCTTCGTACACCGGGGCGCACTTCTTCTGACAGATGAGATGCACTACGGCGCCCGGAAAATGCTCGCGCAGCTTCTTCACCGCGGGCAACGCGTACACGGCGTCGCCAATATCGTCCGGCTTGAAGATGAGCAGCTTGGGGTTCGTCCCCAGATCCGGCAGGTCGGCGTAGCGGAAGTCGGGCTTGGCGTACTCCTGCAGCTCGCGCGACAAGGCGGCGTAGGGCGCCGACAAAAAAGCCCGTTCGAGCCTCTTTAGCCCCTGCAGAAAAAAGTCGGTTAGCGCGATGGAGTCCACGAGCTAAAAGGTACTACTCGCTGGCGCGGAAAAACACCCGAATGTTCTGATGCTTGAAGCCCATCCGGCGGCGCAGCGAGTTCTCGATGAACTTCTGGTAGCTCTCCGGCAGGTTAGCCTTTCGGTTCATGAAGAACACGAAGGTCGGCGGCTCCACCCTCACCTGGCTGGCGTAGAGAATGTTGAAAGCGGCGCGTCCACGGGCCGGCGGCGGGTTGGTCACCTTCAGCACTTCGACGAACTTATTCAGCTTCGAGGTCTTTACGCGGCGTTTCGACGTAGCGTGCAGCTCGAACGCCAGCGGCAAAATACGGCTGCAGTTGTAGCCGGTCTTTCCGCTCACCTGCAGAATCTTGTACGGACGCAGCACATTGAGGAACTCGAGGTTCGGCAAAAATTGCTTTCGGTCCTCACCTTTAAGCTTGTCCCAGAAGTTGAGCAGAATGACCGGGTTCTTCCCCTCTTTTTCGATGAGGTTGAGCAACCGCATGTCCTGATCCGACATGCCTTCGTGGCTGGGCACCAGCAGGAACACCACGTCCGCTTGATGAATCGCGCGAATCGAAGCCTGCAGCGCGTAGACTTCGAGGTCTTCTTTTTTAGAACGCGGCCGGCGAACGCCCGCCGTGTCGAGCACGCGGATCTTGCCGTACTTGGTGGTAGCTTCGAAGGCCACCGGGTCACGCGTCGTGAGTGGCTCGGGGCTAACTTCGGAAACTTTCTTGCCGGCCAACCGATTGGTCAGCGTGGACTTGCCCGAGTTGGGGCGGCCCAAAAACACGATGCTCAGTGGCTCGTCTTCATCTTCACCGTCGTCCGCTTTCGCCACCACCGCGGCCACGTCGGCTTCCGGGTTTCCGCCCACGGCGCCCAAACACCAGGCGCGCAAATCTTCGACCGCCCAGCGGTGCGCCGCCGAGGTGGAGAGGATTTCACTAAAGCCTAGGCCCGCGAACTCTTCTTCGCCGTGCGCGCCTTTGACGTCGACCTTGTTCATCACCAGCAGCGTGCGCTTGCCTGACTGCTTGATGCGGGTAGCGATCCACTTGTCGAACGGAGTGAGCCCCGTCGACGCGTCAACCACGAACAAAAAGATATCCGCGCGCTCCACGATTTCATCGAGCGCCACGACGTCTTTCTCGCTCCAGATTCCCTGGCTATCGAGCAGCGTCATCTTGCCCTGCGCCCACGTCGGCGTCTCTTCGATGATGTCGCGCGTGGTGCCCGCCAAATCCAGCACGATGGCCCGGCGGTAACCCAGCAGTGCGTTCAGCAAGGACGACTTTCCCACGTTGGGGCGGCCCATTAGGGCTACGGCGAATGTTTTCTTAGCGTCGGTCATATTAACCTGGCCTTTACAGTTCCAAATAACGGTTGAGCTGCGTGGAATTTTCCCGCCACTTTTCGTCGACATCCACGTGCAATTTCAGGCAAACCTTTTTGCCCATCATCTTTTCAATCTCTTTACGCGCTTCGGTGCCGATAACTTTCAGCAAGCTACCCTTGGCGCCGATCAAGATCTTTTTGCGGTTGGCCCCATCCACGTGGATGGTTGCGCGATACACGGGCACCGCCTGGGCGCGTTCCTCTGGGGTCCCCTCTTCCATCTCCACCCAAACGGTGTACGGAAGCTCTTCGCGGGTCGCGCGGTAGATCTTCTCGCGCACGAACTCGGCCATCAAAAACTCTTTGGGCCGATCGGTGCTCTGCTCTTTGGGATAAAAGTGCGGACTCGTCTGGGTGAACTTCTGGATGATCTCGCGAACCTGATTCATTCCGTCGTGCTTCAGCGCGGAAACGGGGACCACCTCGCTGAACAGTCCGGTATCGTAAAAACGCGACAACAGGGGCAAGAGTGCCGGCTTGGCCACGCGGTCGACCTTGTTCAAGATCGCCACCGACTGCTCTTTTGGCTTAAAGGCCTTGATGCGGTCTTTGTTGTTCTCGAGGTGGCGCAGCACGTTTGGATTCGACACGTCGAACACCCACAGCAAAGCATCGCATTCGGTGGCGTGCTTTTCCGCCACATTGTTCAAAAGCTTGGCGACCATCTCGGGGTAGCCCTGAAAGCCTGGGGTGTCGGTGAGTACTATCTCCTGATCGCCGTCGTGCAAAATGCCGCGCACGCCGTGGTAGGTCGTTTGCGAACGGGCCGACACGATGCTGAGCTTCTTCCCCATTAGCGAGTTCAGTAACGTCGACTTGCCGCTATTGGTGGGACCTACGATCCCCACAAAGCCGCTTTTCGTTTTCATTTCCTCTGTTGGGTTTACGTCAGACAATTTGCTCTCCTAATCCGAGTCGCCCTAGGGCGTTCTTGGCGGCTTCCTGCTCCGCCTCTTTTTTGCTGCGTCCCTGGCCATTGGCCACGACGTTTTCGCCCAGCAAGATCTCCACCTGAAAATTCTTTTCGTGCTCCAGCCCCCACGTGCTCACCAGCCGGTAAGTGGGCGTGAGGCGGTACAGGCTTTGCGTCTTCTCCTGCAATGCCGTCTTCTTGTCGAGGTATCGGCCGTGCGTGCCGCTTTCTTCGCCAAAGGTCTCGAACAGCTCGCCAAAGAGCCCCATCAAAAATCGTCGCACCGGCTCCAGCCCGCCATCGAGGTAAACCGCGCCGACCACCGCTTCGAATCCGCCGGCCAAAATCGAGGTCTTCTCGGCTCCGCCGGTTTGCTTCTCGCCGCGACCAAGCCGCAGGTAATCCCCCAAAGCCAGCTTGCCCGCCAGGTCGGCCAGCGTACGGCGGCTCACCAGGTTGCTGCGCCAACGCGACAGCTTGCCCTCGGTGGCGCTCGGATACCGGGCCATGAGTGCCTCGGCCACGATGAGGCCGATAACCGCATCGCCCAAAAACTCCAGCCGCTCGTTGTCGTCCGGCGCGCCGGAAACGGCGGCCCGCTCGTTCGAGTACGAAGAATGGGTCAACGCACGAAACAATAGGTTGGTGTCGGCAAACTGGTGCCCCAGCAGCGCTTCGACGGCCAACCGCAAAGAATCGGAATCAGCAAAAGGGGTATTAGAGGACGACATCAGGGCTCAAACGCTCTTGGCTTCAAGGCCCTTGGACTATCCCGGTGAGCTCACGAACGGCTCATCAGGAGAGTTTAAGGGCGGCGTCCCCAAAATGGACGCCTCGGTAATCAAACTTCCGAGGCAGCGTATAGCACGCGTGCCGGGCCGGGCTCAATAGATTTACCGCGGGCGGCCAGAAAACAATAATGGTTTCAATGAATTAGACACGCCGCAAAAGGCTAAATATGCCTCGGTGAATTGACCAGTCACCTGGGCCCAGGGTACGGTCAGTGGGTTGTGACGCCCCCCAAACTAAAAAGTTGGCTCCCCCCCGAGGCTTGGCTCGAACGGATTATCCGTATCGACAGCCAAACCCACAAGTCGAACTGGCCCGTGGTGGAGTTCTTATTGCCGCTGCTGGATCGGGCCGGGCTCGATTTGAAACTGCACCGGGTGGTGGAGGACGGCGTGCCGTTCTTCAACGTGGTGGCGCACAACGGCTCGCTGCACGACAAGCGCCTACTGGTGCTGCATACGCATCTCGATACCGTTTCGCCGGGGCCGAAGAACGCGTGGACCCAGTGTGGCTCGAATCCCTTCCGGCTTACCGCCAAAGGCAATCGCCGCTACGGCTTGGGCGCCGCTGACGTGAAGCTCGACTTTCTTTGTAAGCTTTGGGCCGTGCTGAACTCCGACGAGCTGCCGCCGCTGGCGCTGGTGGGCACCTACGGCGAAGAGCGTGGCCTGGTCGGCGCGCGTAAACTTTTAGAAACCTCCTGGTACCGCCCGCGGTTCGCCATGGTGGGTGAGCCGTCGGTGCTCGAGATCATTTACGCCCACAAGGGCCACCTCGTGGTACAGGCCGCTTTGCCCCGCGGTAAGGCGTCGCGCGGAAAACCGTATTCGCAAAAGGGTAAAGCGGCGCACAGCTCCACTCCGCACTTGGGCGAGAATGCGATCGAAATGGGGCTGCTGGAGATCGTGCGCCAGGGCCGTGGCGTAGCGAAGCTGACGGGCGGAGTTGGGCCCAACACCATTCCCGCGGAGTTCTTCGCGGAGGTCACCGAAGCCAACGGCAGCACCGTTAGCCTGGGAGCTTTCCTCATCGGCATCATGGCGCTACGCCGCGATCTCAAAATCCAGAGCGACGCGCGGTTCAACCCGTCGCGCGCCACGGTGAGCGTGAACCAGGTGGTGACGCGCGAGAAAGATTTTCTCTTCACCTTCGATGTGCGGCTGCTTCCGTCGACGAACGTGGCCAAGGTGAAAAGCTCGATTCTTAAGTTTTTGAAAGCAAGCGGAATGAAGCTTACGTCGCTCGAGCACGATCCGAGCCTCGACGGCAGCAAAGAAGATGAGCTAATCCGCACGGCGAAGCGATCGCTTTCCCGGATTGGCGTCACGCCCAAAGTGAAGACCAAGGCGTCGTGCACCGAAGCCGCGCTTTACAATGAAAAAGGGGCCCAGGCGTTCGTGTTCGGCCCGGGCTTGAGCATCGGCAACGTGCACAAACCCAACGAGTACAACGAAATCACCCAGCTGAAGCAGGCGACCCATTTTTATCACGAGATGATTCGTTCGTTCGCCAACGGGAACGCCTAAAAGGATACATCATGGATAGCCCGTTCCTCATTCGCAGCTGCAAGGAAGAAGACTTAGAAGAGCTCTACCGGCTCGCCAACCTGGTTTACTTCATCAACTTGCCCGCGGACCGCGAGATAATTGCCGAGAAGATTCGTCTTTCCCTCGCCTCGTTCAGCGGTGAGCTGGAAGACAAGTTCGAGCGTGAGTACATCTTCGTGATGGAGTCGCTCGAAGACCACACGATTCTCGGCACCTCGATGATCATCGCCCGTCACGGCAGCCCGAAGACACCGCACATGTACTTCGAGCTGAAAGAGCTGCAGAAGTACTCCGAAACGATTCACTCCGGTTTCATCCATAAGGTGCTACGGCTACGCTTCGAGACGGATGGCCCGACGGAGATCGGTGGGCTCGTCGTCAATCCCAACTTCCGCAAGCACAAGGCAAAGCTGGGGCGGCAGCTGTCGTACGCCCGCTTTCTTTACATCAAGCAACGGCGCCGGTGGTTCAAAGACCGCATCCTCTCCGAGCTGATGCCGCCCTTGACCGAACAGGGCGAGAGCATCTTGTGGGAAGCGGTGGGGCGCCGGTTTACCAACTTGTCGTATCAGGAAGCCGATACGCTTTCGCGTAAGAACAAAGAGTTCGTCACGTCGTTGTTCCCCAAAGGGGATATCTTCACGTGCTTGCTCGACGGTGAGGTGCGCGATTCCATCGGCCGCGTGGGCACGGCGACCGAGCCGGTGAAGCACATGCTGGAAAAGATCGGTTTTTCGTGGCGCCAGCACATCGATCCGTTCGACGGCGGGCCGCATTACATGGCGGAAACCGACAAGATCACCCTCGTGCGTGATTCCGTGAAGGGAAAGCTGGCGCGCGATCCGCTGAAACGGAAAGTGAAAGAGATCGGGCTCATCGCCACGCAGTCGGGCTCGAGCTTCGCGTGCGTGCAGACGCCCTACGAGCAGAACCGCACTTCGATCGCCATACCCAAAGCGGCGATCGAGACTTTAGAGCTTTCGGCCGGCGCACCGCTGTATTTGCTGCCGGTGACTTAACCGGGACGTAATTTGACCCTGCCCGTCGCGCTCGGTATCCTTTTGCTCAATGAAACCTACCAAAGCCAGTCGGGGTAACTTCATCGGGGGTAGATTTCTTGCGGTAACCGATCCCTCCGGGATGGTGCCGAGCCGTAACCCCGCCAACCTCAACGAAACGCCCGTTGGTTTTGCTTACTCGTTCGAGCACCTGCACGATGCGGTGAACGAAGCCAAGACCGTGTTCCGCGCCTGGCGTGGCAAAAAGTTTTCCGAGCGAGTCGCTCAGCTAAAGCGCTACGGCACCGAGCTAGAGAAGCACAAAGATCGTTTGGCTGCGGCCATCACCAACGAGGTGGGCAAGCCCCTGTGGGAATCGCAGGCCGAGATCCAGGAGACACTCGAGCTCATCGAGTTTTTCACGTCGTTGCCCGAGCCGGTCACTCCGGCGGGTCCCGGCAGTATCACCTCGACCGTGCGCCATCTTCCCCGTGGCGTAGCCGTGATGCTGACGCCGGCGGTAGAGCCCGTGTTCGTCACGCACAGCCACTTCATCCCTAGCCTTTTGTACGGCAACACGCTGGTGCTGAAAGGCTCGCGCAACTGCCCCTGGGTGGGACAGATTCAGGCTGAGATATTCGAAGACGCCCAGTTTCCGGCCGGCGTCGTCAACCTGGTGCAGGGGGACGAGGAGGCGGCTCGCCGTCTGGTCAGCAATCCGCAGGTCGATATGGTTTTCTTCGCCGGCCACTTCGAGACGGCGCAGAAAATCCGCACGCAGTGCGTGGCCGACTACTGGAAAGTTTTGGTGCTGGAGGCGGGCGGTAAGAATTCGCACGTGGTGTGGGAAGATGCGCCGTACGACAAGGCGCTTTACGAGTCGCTCACCGCGGCACTTCTCACCTCGGGTCAGCGGTACACGTCGGTGAATCGCATTCTCGTGCACGACAAGATTTTCGATAAGTTCGTCGACGATTTCCATACCATCGCCAAGAAGGCCAAGATCGACATGGGCTCGGCCGAGAAGGCACCGTTCATGGGACCCTTGCTCAACGAAGCAATGATGGAAGGCTACCTGCGCTTTCAGGGCATCGCCCAACGCGAAGGTTGCGAAGAGGTCATGCGCGGCAAAGCGCTGGAGCGCGATACGCCCGGCTATTACGTGTCGCCGTCGCTTCACATCGTGAATCAGGCGGATGGCAAAAGCGTTTACCAGAAGAGCGAAATCTTCGGGCCCGACGTGGCGTTCTACCGGATTAAGGGGATCGAAGACACCTTGGAGATTTTGAACCTCAACACCCACGCCCTCGTGGGCTCCGTGTACACGCGCTCGCGCGAAGTGTGGCAGCCTATTTTCGAGGAAGGGGTCGCGGGCACGCTATTTTGGAATTTGCCGAGTACGACCCGCCGCTACCGTTTACCGTCCGGCGGCCTCAAGAAAAGCGGCAACGCCCGGCCCATGGGCCTGCACTCGTTGTTCCAGTGCACCTACGCCACGGGCTCTCTCGAAAGCCAAGCCGAGCTTGATAGCACCCAACTGCCGGCAGCCACCCCGCGCCTGTAACTTCGGGCGGAATTCAGGGTAAAATAAGCCTATGGAAAAGACCCCAGGAAAACGACTTCTAGTCTTGGCCGGCCTTTCGTTGGGGGCGGTCGCGGTATTCGGAAGTCTGGCGTTTTACTTTCTCTTTTGGCGCGGGTCGCCGGGTGAGACCAAAGACATTCTCATTCCCCGGGGGGCCTCGGTCAGCTCCGTGATCACCACGCTGAACGAAGCGGGGGTCATCGAGAATAAGACCGCCTTCAAATACCTGCTGCGCTTCACGGGAGGAGCCAAAAAGCTGCGCGCGGGTGAGTTCCGGTTCCAAGCGAACATGCGGCTCATCGATGCCATGTTTACTCTCTACCACGGCGAGCCGGTGCTGCATCCGGTGACGATCCCGGAAGGCTACAATGCCCGCCAGATCGCCACGCTGGTCGCCAAGGCGGGGCTCGGGAACGAGCAAAAATTTTTGGCCTACGCGATGAACCCGGAGACGCCGAAGAAGTTCAAGCTAGCCTCTCCGTCGCTCGAAGGATTTCTGTTCCCCGACACTTACTCATTCTCCAAGATCGATGGCGAAGAGCGAATTGCCGACCGCATGGTGAATGAATTCTTCAAACGTTTCGATCAGCCCCTGCGCGACGAGGCCGAAAAGAATGGCTTCACGCTGGAGCGGCTCGTGACCTTGGCCAGTATCGTGGAGAAAGAAACGGGCCACCCCGACGAGCGTAACCTCGTTTCGTCAGTGTTCCACAACCGCCTCGCCAAGAAGATGCGTTTAGAGAGCGACCCCACGATCATTTACGGCATCGACAACTACGACGGCGACATCCGTTTCAAAGACATCAAGAAGGCGCATCCCTACAACACCTACACGATCAAGGGGCTGCCGCCGGGCCCCATCGCGAGCCCGGGCTACGCCACGCTGCTCGCCACTCTGCGCCCGGCCGAGACTAAGTTCCTCTTTTTCGTAGGCAACAATGCTGGCCGCCACATGTTCTCCGAAACCTACGAGCAACATCTTCGGTACGTGGACCAGTATCAGCGTAGACGGAATCCGCTGCCCAAGCCGCAAGCCGTGGCCAAGCCCGCCCCTTCGTCGAAGCGCGAAGCCAAGAACGGGCACCGCAAACTGGCCGGCAAAAAAGGAAAGAAATGAGTAAGAAGCAGAAGAAGGTCACCAAGGCCCAGCCCGCCGCGCAGGCTAAAGCCCTGTCTCCCGGGAAAACCGTCGAAGCCAATCGCGACACCGTCGTGATGACCGAACTGGTACTGCCCTCGCATACCAATGCGCTGGGTACGATCTTCGGCGGCGTGGTGATGAGCTGGATCGACGTGGCCGGGGCGATCGCCGCCCAGCGATACGCGCGCTCTTACGTGGTGACCGTGTCGGTGGATTACCTGCACTTCATCGCCCCCGTCAAGATTGGTTTCACGGTCAGCCTCGAAGCCAAGGTAACGTACGTCGGCAACACCTCGATGGAAGTCGAGTGCGTGGCCTACTCCGAAAACAACATCACTGGCGATCGCCGTAAAGCGACGCACGCGTACCTAACCTACGTAGCGGTCGACGAGTTCAACCGCCCGCGCAAAGTGCAGCCGCTGGTGCCGACGAACCTCGAAGAAAAAAAGCTACGCCAAGAAGCCGAACGCCGCCGCGCCGCGCGCCTGGCCTACCGCGAAGTCATGTAATCCCTAAAAGGGGGTTGGCCCCTTTTAGGGCTTCGTGCGTTTGGCGGTGATTAGCTTTTGCAGGTGGTTGACGATGTCCTTTAGCGACGAGCCCGGGCCGAAGACCGCCTCTACGCCTGCGGCTTTCAGGGCCGGGATGTCGCCGTCGGGGATGATGCCGCCGCCGACTACCGGAATGTCGGAGGCATTTTTCTCTTTGAGCCCTTTTAGGATCTCCGGAAATACCTTGCCGTGCGCGCCCGACAGAATGCTGACGCACACTACATCTACGTCTTCTTGAATGGCGGAGCTTACAATCATCTCCGGCGTCTGGTGCAGGCCGGTGTAAATCACCTCCATGCCCGCATCGCGCAAAGCGGCCACCAAAACTTTGGCGCCACGATCGTGGCCATCGAGACCGGGTTTAGCGACGAGAACGCGAATGGGAGGGGTCATCATGGAACTGGATTTTCCTTCGGCGGCGTAGATTCTTTTTTAAAACGCTTCGGTGCAATGTTCACGGCTTTGCGCTTTTCCCGCAAAAACTCGGCGACCACTGACTCTACCTTTTTCTCTTCATCCGGATCGCCACTGCCCCACTCCGCCAAGAGCTTAGTGAAGAACGCGTAGTTCTCGGTGGTGGCTTTGCGGATAAAGCGCCGCCACGGAAGTGTCGGGTACTTGTGCAGGCGCGTGTCGGTGGCTGCGGTAGACCACTCTTCGAACCACTTCATCTCGATGCGGGCTTCGGCTGTTAGTGGCGAAAGCACCCGCGGGGTAAACCATGCCCCACAAAGTTCGAGCAAATTGTGCAAGGTGAACTGATCCCACATCCGCAGGTGCGTGAAAATATCGGTGAGCACGGCCTCGGGAACCGGCGCGTCCGTCTCTACCCGTTTTTTCAGCAGGAGGATCACCGCCACGTTTTCGGACCTCAGCTCCAGCATCAGCGTTTTGAGGCGTTCCCAGTTCTCCACGCTGAAGGTCAAACGCCGCAACCGTGGCGGGGCGTCCGCGCTCTCTGGCGCCGTCTGGAACAAGGTCGTCTCGTCCACCAACGTGTCGAGATCGATTATCGCGTGGCGATCAATAGACATAGACTCCACGGCCCGTCTTACGGCCGAACCAGCCGGCCTCGACGTACTTACGCATCAACGGCGCCGGCGCGTACTTTTGATTGCCCAGATCGCGGTAGAGCACTTCGCATACCGCCAGGCACACGTCGATGCCAACGAAGTCCGCTAGCTCGAGCGGCCCCATCGGAAAGTTACAACCAAGCTTCAAGCCCGTGTCGATGTCTTTGGCCGAGGCCAGCCCCTCGCCCAAGGCGTGGAACCCTTCGTTGATCATCGGCATCAAGATGCGGTTTACGGCAAACCCCGCGGCATCCTTGGCCTCGATGAAGACCTTGCCCATCTTTTCGGAAACTTCGCGCACCGTTTTAAAGCAGGCGTCGGAGGTCTGCAGTCCGCGAATGCCTTCGACCAAAGTCATCAGCGGCACCGGATTCATGAAGTGCATACCGGCGACGAGGTCGGCGCGCTTCGTTTTGGCGGCAATTTCGGTGATGGAAATGGACGAAGTGTTGGTCGCGATGATGACGCCCGGCTTCGCAATGGCGTCGAGGTCTTTGAAGAGCTTGAATTTGATCTCGCGGTTCTCGGTGGCGGCCTCGACGAGAAAGTCGCAGGCGCCCAAGTCTTCCATCTTCGTCGTGAGCTTTACGCGGCCCAAAATCTCGGCCGGATTCCCTTGGAGTTTTTTCTTCTCCTCGAGTTTGGCCAGGCTCTTTTGCATCGTGGCCTTGGCCTTCTCCAACTGTACGTCCGAAATATCGAACAGGGTCACCTGGTAGCCGGCCTGGGCGCCCACCTGCGCGATGCCGTTCCCCATGCTGCCCGATCCCACGACGCCGATTCTGGAAATGCTCATCAGATAACCCTCACGAATTGGAAATTACGTTGAGTTAACCAAAGGCCGGGGGAAAAGTAAAAGGCCCGAGTTCCGTGCCATTAGCCGGAACTCGGGCCTCGATAATTTATATAACGACTAGCGTCGACCGATTAAGGACGGCGAGCCAAGTTCGGATTATGCGTCGCCTGGCCATTTTGACCGGTCGAGCCGGTACGGGCGCGATTCGCCTGGCCGGGCTGAGCTTGGCCTTGTTCGGCCGCGGCTTGCTGTTGCTGCTGAACCTGACCGACATACTCTTGCATCTTCTTGAGCTGCTTGGCCGCGTACTGACAGTCGTCCATCAGAGGCTGGAAAGCCGTACCCAACTGAGACTGGGCCGCCGCAATCGCGTTCATCGTGCCGAAGGCGTTCTGGATGAGCGCTTTCGGGTCACGCGACGTACGGGTCAATTCAATCGCCTGCTGGAGCTGAGTGCCGAACAGGTTCTGAATGTTCGGAGCTACGTCCGTGCAAGTCGCGTTCTGCGTAATCTGGCTCAGCATCGGCAACAACGTTTCGTTAGCGAAGCGAGGATTCATCTTCGCCGCGAACTGGTAAGCCGAGTTCGTCCACGAGCTGCCGCCGAGCGGATTGCCGCGGCCGAGCGAGTCGACGTTGCCTTCGCAGTTAGCGAGGAGCTGCTGGGCTCCCTGATTAGCCGACGTCATGAACTGCTTCAGGTAGTTCTGCGCGTTATCCGCGAAGAAGTTCTTCAGCTGATTGAAGTCCTTATCGTTCTGATTCGAATTCAGCTTGGACAGGTTAAGGATGGTGTCCTTAGCCGCCTTCTTGAACTCTTGCTCAGCCGCCGGAATCGACTTCTGCTTCTGCT
>JBGSST010000164.1:0-14034 GCA_041736915.1 Bdellovibrionota bacterium | reverse complement strand
TGACTTGGGACGAGTTCGGTAATCCGCTACCGGTAACCCGGGACGTGGACTTCCGCTTGGAATCGCTCTCGCCCACGACCGTGTTCTACAAGGCCGGCAACCCGTGCCGTGACCCCGACCCGGCGCTGCGCATTCGTTCCGGAAATGCTAGCGCCAGCGGTTTTTGGTCCGACACCAAGGCCGGCCGTGTGACCGTTTCGGCCCGCAGCACGACCGCGCTGGCGCAACCCCTGAGCGCCTCGGCGGAACCCGTGCTGCAAGCGGGTGAGCCAAAGTTCGTCGTGTGGAAGGACGTTCCCGCGTCGACCTACGCCGGAGTGCCGTTTGGTCCTTTCGCCCTCGAAGCGCAGGATGCTTTCCGTAACCCGGCCCGCGTGACCGCAGCCACGCCGGTGGACCTCAGCATGACGGTGGCGACGGATGAAATATTTGCGAACAACCCGGGGATGACGGGGCCTTTCACGCGGGTGAACTTCCCGGTGGGCCTGAACCGCATTGCAAACCTGTACGCCAAAACTTCGGCGGTGGGCACGCTGAGTGTCGTGGCCACGCCGGTGAGTGCGGGGATATCTCCCCACAGCGATGATTTCGAGTCGCGCGCGTTGCCGAATACGACCCTACGGCTGACCACGACCAATCCGACCCCGAAGGCCGGTGCGTGTACGCCGATTTCCGTAACCTTGGTAGACCCCAACGGCGATCCCTTCGTGTTGCAAAGCACGCACATTACTCTTTCTTCGAGCCGCAACGAGGTAGGGCTTTTTCGCAATTCGTCGAGCTGTGCGACGGCCTTGAATCCCATTTCGGTTACGCTAACCCCCTCCGCGCCGATGGCTACGGTTTACGTTCGCACCACGATTGCGGCGACGACCGTACCCGGCGGTGAGCTTTTGATCCAGGCCACACTCACCGGCACCACGCAGACCGCTTCGCTACCGTTGACTGTACTCGTGGGTGACGGCCGCGTGCTCACGCTGGAGGCCATTGGCCCCAGCTGGTTCTATCTGCCGGATTCGGCCGGTCCGTACGAAGTCGTGCGTCGCGACGAATTTGGTAACCCCGTAACGGCCGCTTCGGCGACTGCGATGGACATCTCCGTCACGCCGGCGGGCCCGTATGCGCGCGCCGGAAGCACTAGCGGCAGTGGCGCGCCGGTCATCGCCACTAACGGACGCGGACGCTTTTATCTGATGAGCACTGCCGCCGGTAATTTCAATTTCAGAGTGGTGTCGGGTGCGCTTCAGTCGAATGTGCGATCCCTTTCCGTGCGCAATCTGACGCCAACCACGCTTAGGTTGCAACCCAGCGAGGGGCCCCTTCTGGGCGGTACCCCGGTGGTCGTAACCGGCTCGAATTTCGTCGCGGGCTCCACCGTGACGATTGGCGGCGTCGCCTGCGCCAACAACAACGGCGGGCAGTTCGTGAACGCCTCGACGATTAACTGCACCACGCCAGCTTCGCTCACCCGGGGCCCTAAAAACGTGGTGGTTACGGTACCGTTCGGCGGTAGTGGCACGCTCGGCAATGGCTTCACGTACCGTGGCCGAGCGGTAACATTATCGACCCTTAGCCCGGCCGAAGGGCCAGAGGCGGGAGGCACTTCCGTAGTGCTAACCGGTTCGTACTTCGAAACCGGCATGTCCGTCAGCTTTGGCGGAAGTGCCTGCGCCCCGGTTGTCGTAACGGGCACTACGCGCCTGACCTGCACCACGACGAGGCACGCCGCCGGACTGGTCGACGTGGTGGCGGCAAACCCTGATTCGTACCCGGCGACATTTACGGGCGCGTTCCGCTACCTGCGGCCCAGCGCCGGGCTATCTCGCGTGGAGCCCAACCGGGGAACCATGGAGGGCGGTACCGATCTCAGAATTATAGGTACGGGCTTCGTTAACGGCGCCACGGTCATGATTGGTCCGGTCAGCTGCGGGCCCGTCACCTTCGTGAATGACTGCGAACTCCGTTGCCGAACCGCGAGGAGTGCCGCCGGGCTTGTCGAGGTCACGGTAACGAATCCTGGGGCGGCGGTCGCGCGTTTGCCGAACGGGTACCGCTACCTATTGGCGGCGCCGGTAGTCACCACGCTGGCGCCTACGCCGGCACACGGGCCGACCAGCGGCGGTACGCTCGTCACCCTCACCGGTTCAGGGTTTCAGCCGAGCATTCAGGTGACATTCGGCGGTTCGCCCTGCAACGTCTCTTCTTTCTCCAGTACGCAAGTGCGTTGCACGACCACCCAGCACGCTGCGGGCTCGGTGGCGTTAGACATCACCCAGAATGAAACGTTGCCCTATAGCTCGCCGAACCGATTCCTCTACGTAGCCGCACCCACGATCAATGTATCGGGCATTACTCCGGCCTCGGGTTACAAAGGGATCTCGCACTCGATTACCATTAATGGCTCTAACTTCTCCGCTACGGGCGTATTGCCAACGGTGATGGTGGGTGGCGCTCTCTGTTCATTAACCGCGTACAACGCGGCGGTGATCCGGTGTAATACCTCGGCCGCGCTCAACGAAGGGGCCAAGCAGGTGGTCGTATCGCACGTGGGCGGATCAGCCAGCGGAACTTTCACAGTGCTGTCGTATCCTCCTCCCAGCGTGAACTTACGCAATGGCGCGAGCGAAGGCCCGGTCGCAATCCCCTTCACGGGCACGGTTGATCTAACGGCGATTACCGCCAACATCGTCGCCGGTCAGTGCACGGTGGCCGGACCCGGCGCCCAGGCTTACGCGGACAACGGAGTGTTTCGTATCAACACCGCGGCGATTACGCACACGCCGGGCGTGGCTTTGCCACGTCAGACGTACACGCTCAACTGCCTGGGGCAGAACGGCACGCGCACCGCGGACTCGTTCCAGATCGACTTCGTCAAGATGACGATGAACTCGTTCTTGGTGAACGGATCGGCGGCCGGGCCGAGGACGTTTGAGTATAACCAGGCGATGAACATTACCTGGAGCTCCTCCAACGCCACGGCCTGTAACACTTACGTAGGCGGTACACTCGTCAGCCAAGCGTTGAACGGCAATATCAACTACGGGCCTCTAGCGGCCGGCGCCCACAACGTTCACCAGACGTGCTCGGGCAATGGCGGACCCGCGAACCGCGCGGTGGCCGTCACGTACAACGGCACGCCGTGGCTATGGGTGCAAGCGAACGGGCACGACTGCACGCGGCTGTGTAACTCGGTTGGCCGGCAACCCTCGGCCGACGCGCAAGGTAATACGTGCGCCGCGGGCGAAGCACGGCCGAACAGTATGGACCCCTTCAAGGCTTGGTACTACCCTTACACGCTCGTGAATGGGCGGCTACGTCCGCCCGGTTACGGGTGCTGGGGTGAGAGTAATTGCGTTCCCCAGGCCTACGCGGTCAACACCTTCGGTTACGGTTCTCACTGTTATCGCCCCGGCCAAAAGAAGGATTCCGACAACACCGACATCACAATCGCCTGCGCCTGCCGCCGTTAAGGTTTGGCGGGGAGTAAGCTAAACACGAGCAAGATCATTTCGGTATGCTTGTGGTGATGAAAGAGCCGTCGTCCGCTCACGCGGGCAAGCGCGGAGCCCAGCCCCGGAAATTCGTGTTTGAACTCGAAGTCGCGAAACGACGTGTTCTTCGGAAGCACCTCTTCGAGTAACACTTTCAGGGCGGGGATGTTCCAGGCGCCATCACCCAGATCGTAGATGGATTCCCCCTCCGTCGCCTTCAGGGTCGTGCCGAACACCTGGAGAAATTTGGCATTCGCCTTTTTGACTTTGAAGTCAGCGGACAGCAGCAGAATGGGCTCGCCGATGGTTTCTTCGATGGCCTGCGCATACTCGAGGCTCATCTTGGTCTCGTTGATGTCCATGAACTGAATAATCACGCCATCGATCTTGTCGTCATCCGTGCGGTAGGGTCGCGCCGTAACGGAATACCATTTACCGTCCTGGTCCTGTACGTCGAAGCTCGTGGGCAATGCGTCGTCGATAACTTTGTTGAGAATGCCCTTTAAGTTTGGAATATCCAACTTCGCCCGCAGATCGGTAATCGACCGCCCCATATCCGAAGGAACCAAGCCCAGCAGCTTCTCGGCTTCTTTTGTGAACTTGCGGATGCGCAGCTCTTTACCGAGCATGACCACGGCCAAGCTTAGCTTACTGAATAGGTTGCTGAGATCGTTGTTGGCCTGCGCCAGCTCGCGGTTGCGGGTCTGAAGCTCGTCGTTGACCGTCTGTAACTCTTCGTTCGTGGACTGTAGCTCTTCCTTCGCGGTGTGCAGCTCTTCGTTGGTGCTCTGCAGCTCCTCGTTGCTGGACATGACTTCTTCGTTCGCGACCATCAGCTCTTCGTTCGCCGCCTCTTTCTCTTCATTCGAGGACTGCAGATAATCACGCGTGGAGCTGAGCTCCGCCCGCAGCGCGGTTAGCTCTTCACCGGGGGGCAGCTGATCCAAAAGTTCACGCTTTGCGGCCCGCCGTTTGTTCATCTCGGCAATCGAGGGCAGATCCATGTCTTCGAACGTGAGCAGGAAATAGGGCTCGCGCGAGTTCAGCTTCATGGGAAACAGCTCGAAGGCGATACGTTTCACCCCGTCATCGGTGCGCAGCTTGATGTTTTCGTTGCGGACCCGTTCCCCTTTGTCTCTCACCCGTTCGATGGCCGCCCGCACGTCCGCGATGAGCCCGCCCCGCAGCATCTTGAGAAGCTCCAGGCTGGCAAAACCCGGAGAGTGTTCGAAGTAGGGGCCGGTTTGCCCTTTGAACTGAATGACCTCGAGCCGATTGTTGAAAATCACTCCCGGAGGAGCGAACTCGCCAATCAGCAAACGGTCGGCTTCGCGCTGCACCTGCAGCCCTACCGTCATCGGAATGCCGGAGATATCGCTTTCCGCCGTGGCGAGGGCACCGCCGATTCGCTCGCCGGCCTGCTGGGCTCCCGCAAAGTCGAAGTAAAGGCGGCTTTGCGTGGGGACCTTCACGTAGGCGTGGCCGCCTCCACCCTTAAGCAGGCTGAAGAGTTCGGGATGCGCTCCCGCGGTCTCCGCGCGGCCCAGCACGAGAATGCCCGTCGGTTTCAGGGCGTAGTGAAAAATAGACATCACCCGCTTTTGCAGACTGGCGTCGAAATAAATCAACAAGTTCTGGCAGCTGATCAGGTCCAGCTTGGCGAAAGGCGGATCGGTCACGAGGTTGTGCTTCGCGAAAATGCACTGGTCCCGCAGCGTCTTGTTGATGTGGTAGCGGTTGCCATCGAACTGGAAGAAGCGGCGGCGCCGCTCCTCGGACACTTCGGCCACGGAGTTCTCGACGTAACGGCCCGTGCGTGCCTTATCCACGGCCGCCTCGTTGATATCGGTGCCGAAGACCTGCACGGGAAACGTTTCGCGACCGGTGAGGGACTCGGTGAGCGCCATCAGAATTGAATAGGCCTCTTCGCCCGAAGCACAGCCAGGAACCCAGATGCGCAACGACTCTTGCGGACCCCGCTCCGAAAGCAGCCGCGGAAAAATCGTCGTTCGCAAGCCTTCGAAGCATTCGGGGTCGCGGAAGAACGAAGTCACCAGGATCAGAATATCCTGACAGAGCGCCTTCACTTCCGCCTCTTCCGTTTTCAGAAGCTCCATGTACTTTTCCGGCGTGTCGACTCCGCGAAAGGCCATCCGGCGCAGCACGCGTCGGGACAGGGTGGGGACCTTGTAGCTGGTAAAGTCGATTCCGCTGTTCCGGTGGAGAAATTTCAGAATGCGGTGCAGTTCATTCTGGTCGATGTGGTTCACCACGGGGCTGCGTCCGCCCGACCAGTAGTTCTGTTTGAACAGACGAGAGAGCTGCTCGGCAATCTCCTTAGGGGGAAGAATGAAGTCGACGACCCCGGTCGCGATTGCATTGTGGGGCATGCTGGGAAACTTGGCGGAGCTCTCGTGCTGGGCGAAGACCGTGCCGCCTTTGTCTTTAATTTCTTGAATACCCTGGCTGCCGTCCGAGCCGCCGCCGGACAAAATCACGCCGATCGCGCGCGCTTGCAAAGCATTGGCGAGGGAATGGAAAAAGCAGTCCACGGGTAAAAACAGGCCGGTTACGTCTTTCCGCGGCGACAGGTGGAGCGTTTCGTCGGGCCCTACGGTTATCGCGGTGTCGGGGGGAATCGTATAAACGCAGTCGACAGTGAGCTTCGCCCCTTCGGTGGCCTCTACGACGGTCATCTTGGTTTGGCGAGAGAGCAGCTCGGCGAGCAGGCTTTCGTGGGCCGGGGCCAGGTGCTGTACGACCACGCACGAAAATTTGTGCGTAGGCAGGTGTTCGAATAATTCCCGTAGCGCGTCTAGCCCGCCGGCCGAGGTGCCAATTCCCAAAACTGGAAAGTCGTTCATTTCCTATACCTTAAGCGAGGGGAGGGTAAAGCTAAAGCACGAACCCTTTCCTGGTTCCGACTCAGCCCAGATCTTGCCGCCGTGCTTCTCGACGATGCGCCTGCACGTGGCCAGCCCCAGCCCCGCGCCAGCGCAGGTCAACGCTGCGGGCAGACGCTCGTGATCGGTGAATACGCGATCGACATCCTTCATTTCAAATCCGATTCCCTGGTCCGCGACGCCGATAATCCAGCTGTCTTCCCGTCGTTTGGCAGAAACGTGGATGACCGGTGGCGTGGCGGGCTTTCGGTACTTGATCGCGTTCTCGATGAGATTCTGCAACACCAGGGTCAGTAGCGCGCCATCCACCGGAACGCGCGGAAGGACATCGCGGGTGACGTGGGCCCCACTATCGTCAATGGCCGCCTTCAAATTTTCCAGCACCCGTTCCATGAGCAAGTTGAGGTCCACCTCGTACTTGCCGGGCCGCACGTTGCCCAAGCTGGCGTGGCCCAATAGGCCGTCGATGAGGGCCGTCATCCGTTTAGCCCCGTCCATGGCAAAACCGAGGTACTCGCGAGATTCCTTGTCTAGCTTTTGCTCATTTCGCAATTCCAGTAGGCGCAGAAAAGTCGTTAGCGTGCGTAGCGGCGCTTTGAGATCGTGGGAGGCCACCAGGGCCAGCCGCGAAAGGTCCGCATTGGATCGCGCTAAGTCTTTGGACAAACGGCGGAGTAACTCATCGGCCCTTTTCTTCTCGGTAATGTCTTCCGCCACGCCGATAAATCGCTCGGCCATCCCTTTGTCGTCGAAGTAACCTTTGCCGCGCACGGCCACCCAACGTTCGATTTTATCGTGGATACCAACCGTGCGGTACTCGACGCGGTACTCGACGCGGTACTCGACTCCGGGCTGGCTCAGCACATGCTTGATCCCTTGCTTCACCCGCTCGCGATCGTCGGGGTGAACCGAACGGAAAAAGAGGTCGATGGTTATTTCTGCATCGGGGGGCAGGCTGCACATGGCCTTGGTACGGTCGGACCATTTAATCACGTTGTTCTTAACGTGCCAGTCCCACGTGCCCAGGGCCGAGGCTTCCACCATCAGGCGCAGCCGATCCTCATTCTCACGGAGTAACGCGTGAATGCGTGTCTGTTCCGTTACGTCCAAAAACATCGCGCCGATTCCGGCGACCGCGCCCGAGCTGTCCAGAATGGGATAAAAATTTGCCAGCGTATCCTGCACCTCGTTGTTCGTTCCGGAAGGGGGGAATCGAATCTCCACGTTGAGCTGCGGAGTGACGGTGCGAAGAACGCGGTGAAGCGCGGGGGCCAGCGCAAAGGCGATCTCCGGCGTCAGCTCGCGAATGGTGCGGCCCAGATGCTGCTCGGGGGCGAATCCATTCATTGCGGCGAGCGACTGATTTACGCAAATGTAACGAAAGTCCTCGGTGAAAAAGCAAAAGCCGATGGGTGAGGTCGCCAGAAAGTTTTCGACGAGAGTGGACAGGGCGGAGCTGCCCGGCGAGAGCAAGTCGGGCGGGTATTCGTGCGTCACCTGCACCGCCTCGACGGGAGAGCCAACGCAAAGCACGTCGGTCATCACACCGTTCTGAATGCGCGGAAGCAGGGACATGTCCCACTGCGAAGCGGGTAGCCCCTTTCGGCGGCAGCTCACTCCGTCCAAGAATTGAGTTTCTCCCCGGCTGAGCTGGGCGAAAGAGCCAATGAGCTTGGCGCGATCTCCACTTTCCACGAGCTGCAATACGGGTTTGCCAATCCAATCGGACTCGGCAAAGCCGGTAAGGCTAGTGAACAAAGGACTACACGACGCGATACAGCCGTCCGGGGAAAGGACGAACAGGATCTCTCCTACGACCTCCCCACGAGCGGGAGTATGGCTCGCCACGAATGGCATGGAACCTCTCCCCGAATGAATTTATTCACCTCCCCGAATGAATTTATTCACCCATCCACTCTCGTGAATGAGGAAGCCTTTCCGCCACCTTGGGCTTCGAAAG
Source organism: Bdellovibrionota bacterium (assembly GCA_041736915.1). GTDB lineage: Bacteria > Bdellovibrionota > FAC87 > UBA2466 > UBA2466 > JBGSST01. Next base: position 5,683 of record JBGSST010000164.1, on the reverse strand, counting down.
TCCTTGTGGCAACGGCTAATGCGGGGCGACGTTAATTATGTCGGTCGCGGGAAATTTATGGCTTTACCCATTTGCCGGACTTGTCGACGGGCATTGGGTAAGATTCCCGACTGCGGCTCAAGCCTTTTTCACGAATTCGGATTTGAGGTTCATCGACCCGAATCCGTCAATTTTGCACGCAATGTTGTGGCCATCGGGGCCATCGACCAGGCGGATATTTTTCACCTTGGTCCCCCCCTTAATCACGGAGGAGCCCCCGTTTACCTTGAGGTCTTTGATCACCACCACGGGGTCGCCGGACTGCAATACGTTGCCGTGGGCGTCTTTGATGGCGGCGGTGGTGGCCTCTACCGGCTCGGCGGCGGCATCGGCGCTGAACTCATTCGCGCATTCGGGGCACACCCAGAAGTTACCGTCTTGATAGGTATGTTCGCATTGGCATTGGGGGCATTTTGGCTCGGACATGGCTTGGGTATACCACGGGAACTCGCCCCTTGCGTGGTTAGCCCATTCGTCTAGACTAGCGGCCATATGAAAGTTCTGCTCGCTAACCCGCGTGGCTTCTGCGCCGGCGTCAATATGGCCATCGACACCCTTGACCGGGCCCTGGAGATCTTCGGCGCGCCCGTCTACGTCTACCACGAGATTGTCCACAACCGGACGGTGGTCGACCGCTTTACCAAGCGCGGAGTGGTCTTCGTGGACCACGTGAGCGAGGTGCCGGAAGGGGCCACGTTATTGTTTAGCGCCCACGGCATCGCCCCCGAAATTCGGCGGCAGTCCAAAGAACGTAGTCTGCGTTCCATCGACGCCACCTGTCCGCTCGTGACCAAGGTTCACCTCGAAGCCCTGCGGTTCGCCAAGCTCGGTTTCCGCATCTTGCTCGTGGGCCATGCGGGGCACGATGAAGTGAACGGAACCATCGGTGAAGCGCCAGACTCGATCACGCTCGTCGAGACCGTGGACGAAGTGGCCAAGCTCGAGTTCCCGGCCGACACCAAGCTAGCCTTTCTTACCCAGACCACGCTCAGCGTGGAAGACGCGGGCACGATCATCAAAGCGCTCAAGGCGAAATGGCCGCACATTCAGGGGCCCGCGAAAGACGACATTTGCTACGCGACGACGAACCGCCAAGAGGCCGTGCACCTGCTCGCCAAAGAGGCCGACGTGGTTATCGTGTTGGGATCGCAGAATAGCTCCAACAGTCTGCGGCTCGCCGAGATTGCCCAGATCATGGGCAAACCCTCGCACCTGGTCGACCGGGCCAGTGAGTTAAATCCCGTTTGGTTCTCGGGTGACGAGACCGTGCTCGTCACCGCCGGCGCCAGTGCGCCGGAAGACGTCGTGCAGGAATGCGTGAAGTTTTTCGTCGACACCTTCGGCGCCCAGGTCGAGTCCAAGACGACGCGCGAAGAGCACGTCACCTTTGCGCTGCCCAAAGAGATCCGCGACGGCTCGTACCGCCCGGCGCCCTAGCTGTTTTGCTCCAGCTGACTCTGGCAATCGGTGCAGTACTGCGCCGTGGGGTTTACCTCTAGGCGGCGGGGATTGATTTCCTCTTCACAGCTCTCGCACACCCCGTAGCGGCCGCGCTCGATCAGGACCAAGGCGGTGCGCAGACGCAAATCCTCATCGCGCTGACGGTCGGCGAGTTGAAAGTCGAGCGATCGCTCGGCTTCCCGGGTTGCCTCATCGGTAACGTCGGGCAGGTTTTTTTCAATCTCTGGCCGGAATCTCGTTGCTCGGTTGAGCTCTTGTAACCGCTGGTGAATTCGTGAGCTGATTTCGCCGTTCACCTGTTTTTTCGCTTCCATCATAACCCCTACCACTTTCCATCAATGTGTTTCTGCTTCCCCATGGGCCTTCCCGGTTAATCCGGAGGCCTAGTTCCCGCATAAGCAAAATCGTGGCCAGGAGTTTTGGGAAGGGCGAGGTGGTGGACTGTTCGCTTCCTGATACAAAAGCGGTGAGAGCTGTTCCAAAATGTATCAGCGCAGCGGGACGTCAGCGGAGGGTTAAAGAGTGACCGTCACGCTGAACGTGCCATTGCGAATCGGCGTGCTCGTGTCCGTGACCGTAATGATGCAGGTGGCGGCCAAGGTGGCGGTGAAAAGTCCGGGTGTAAAAGTGTTGAAGACGCCGCAGCCGACCGGATTGACCGTGAAGGTATAAACGCCGCTGCCGCCCGTGACCGTATAGGTTGTGGTGGGGGCCGTGAGCGATATAGTGCTGGCGCCGGAAATGGTGAGCGCATCGTTCGGATCGGGAGTAGGGGTGACCTCGACTTCGGGTTGCTCTCCCTGCTTGTCGAAATAGGCAGAGCAGTTACCGATACCGGCGACGCAGATTGGAACTCCGCACGAGGTCATCAACGTAAGGGTCAGCACCAGTAAGGCCAACGATAGAATGGGGGCAAGCAGTCTCATGTATAGGCTCCCTGTCTTATCGGCTAAGCGGGAGATTTGCTCAAACGGGCTACAAGAACTCGTCGTGCAGTACCTGCGCCGCGCGATCGGCCGACGCTTCGGGGACGATGCAGGAGATCTTGATCTCCGACGTCGTAATCATGAGCACGGGAACTTCGGCCCCTTCGAGCACGCCGAAGAAACGGCCGGCTACGCCGGAGTGGCTGCGCATGCCGACCCCCACCGCCGACACCTTGGCGAGGCCAGTTTCCTGACTCACCTGCAGATTCGCGCAGCCCGGGCTGGACTGAATCGAGCGGATTGCCGCCAGCGTTTTTTCGAGGTCCTCGGTGGGAACCGTAAAACCCACCGACTGCAGATGGCCACGCGGGTGGCGATCGTGCACGATGACGTCCACGTTCGTGTCCGCCTCGGCGATGCGCTGAAAGAGGTCTTTCAGAATCGTCGTGTTGGGATCGAACCCCTCTACCGTGATGCGGGCCACGGCTTTGGTAGTGCTTACTCCGGTGACCACGGGTGATTCCAAGGCTTCTTCAGTCGTTAACGGCATGATCCACGTCCTTCTCGCCTCTTCGGCATCAAAACTGTTACGCACCACGAGCGGCATGCGGTACTTGGCGGCCAGCTCCACGCACCGCGGGTGCAATACCTTGCTTCCGAGCGATGCCATCTCCAGCGCCGATTCATAATCCATCTTGGGAATGTGCCGGGCCGCTTTCACTACGCGCGGATCGGCGCTGTAAACACCATCCACGTCGGTGTTGATCTCACAAAGGTCGGCCTCTAGCGCTACGGCGAGCGCCACCGCGCTAGTGTCGCTACCACCACGGCCCAAAGTGGTGATGGCATTGTCGGCGGTGACGCCTTGAAACCCCGCCACCACGGGAATCATCCCGTTGCGCCAGGCATTCTCGATTACGTCACGCCGTATGGACTGAATGCGCGCGCGCGAGTGCGCGTCGTTCGTCACGATGCCTAGCTGGTGCCCGAGTAACGGCAGGGCCCGTAGGCCTTCGCTTTCGAGGGCGGCCGACACGAGCCCCACGCTAACTTGTTCTCCCGCCGCCACCGCCATGTCGTAGGCGCGGGGTGAGGCCGAGGGGTTTACCTGCCGCACGAGATCCACGAGGCGATTCGTTTCGCCCGCCATCGCGCTGACGACGATGGCGTTGTGGACGAGCCCTTCACTAAACTGGCGCGCGGCGCGCTTGGCGATGGCCCGCATACGCTCGGGACTACCCACTGACGTGCCACCGTATTTTTGTACTACTTTCATAAAAGATCTTTCTCGGCTTGCCACTGCGAAGCCACCGTCTCGCGCGGCCGCACTATGCGGAACGCATCGCCGTCGACGAGCACCTCGGGCGACAGCGGCCGGCAGTTATAGCGCGACGCCATCGACGAGGCGTAGGCGCCACAGGATCCAATAACGAGCAGGTCTCCCGCTTTGGCGTCGGGCAGTTTGCGGTCCTTCGCCAAAAAATCGCCGCTCTCGCAGATCGGGCCCACCACGTCGCCCAGCTCGTTCGACCAGGCGTTCTCTTTCGCGGGGTTTACCGAGTGAAACGCTTCGTACAGGGCGGGCCGCGCCAGATCGTTCATCGCCGCATCGACAATCAAAAATTTCTTCGCCGGGGTCTGCTTGGTGCCGATCACGCGCGTGACCAGTACGCCGGCGTTGCCGACGATCCAGCGGCCGGGCTCGAGCACGAGCCTTAGCCCCGTGGGCTTAACGGCCTTCAACAACGTTTCGGCGTAGGCCTCGGCCGACGGTACGGCCTCGTCGTCGTAGCGAATGCCCAAGCCGCCACCCAGGTCGATGAGGTCGAGGGGAAAGCCTTGGTCCCGCACCTTCACGGAGAGCTCCGCCATGCGGGAAGCCATCTCGGCGAAGGGCCCTAGCTCCGTAATCTGGCTACCGATGTGGGTATCTAGGCCACGCAGCCGCAACCCCTTGTGCGCCCGCACGCGATCGAGCGCCGCCCCCAGATCGCTTTCCGCGATGCCAAACTTGGTCGTGTACAGGCCGGTGGCGATGTACGGGTTGGTCTTGGCGTCGATGTTGGGGTTGATGCGCAGGCAAATCGGGACGGGCTTTCCCGTGCGGACCCCTACGGCCGCCAAGCGATCGAGCTCGTCGAGCGACTCTACGTTGAAGGTGAGGATACCGGCCTTCAGCGCCTGCTCCATCTCGGCGTCGGTTTTACCCACCCCCGAAAAAACGATTTCGTCGGGACGGGCGCCGCCGATCAAAGCGCGCTCGAATTCTCCCGCGGAAACGACGTCGGCCCCAAAGCCTTCGGCAAAAATCTCGCGCAGCACGGACAGATTGCCGTTCGCCTTCACGGCGTAACAGGGCAGGGTGGGATGGGACCGGAAGGCGTTCTTTAGCGCCCGCGTGGTCTGCTTTAACGCCTGCTTCGAATAGACGTAAACCGGGGTTCCAACTTTATCGGCCACGTGGGACAGCTTCACCGTCTCTAGGGCCGCCTCCCCGTTCAAATACTGCAATGGGCTCACGAATTCTTCATAACAGGCGGCGGCATAAATTTCCCTAAAAACTCTGCCGGAGCGGTGGGACGGAGGGGGTTTTCAACGGTATACTTCGGGACTTGGAGCCACTCACCAACGTTTGGCTACGAAAAGGCCCTATGCGCGACACCGAAGAAACCGAAAAGAAGGCTAGCCGAAAGCACGTTGAAGGCAGCAAAGACCTCATCTCTACCGAGTCGATGGAAAGTGCGGAGGAGATGCTGGCCGAGGCGATCGACAAAACGACGAAGCTCGTGCGTAAGCATCCCATGGAAGCCATCGCCGTAACGTTCGGCGTTGGCTGCTTGGTCGGCATTCTCATTTCCCGCCGTTAAAGGCGACCGAGGTCGGGAATGGATACCAACGACTCGAGGCTGGCCGAAACCGCTCCGGTATCGGTGCTCGCGGCCGGAATTCTTCAGGACACGCAGAAGCTCGTCGAGCAGCAGATTGCACTGGCGAAGCTGCAGATCTTTGAAGATTGGGGAAGCTTCAAGCCCGTCGCGTTCTGGCTCGCCGTAGCCGTCCTTACGCTAATCCCGGCGGGGCTTTTGTTGTCGCTGACGTTGGTGTTCGTGCTGCACGAGGGCTCGGGACTGCCGCTGTGGTCCTGCTTCGGAATCATCCTACTGGCTTACTCGGCGGTGGGCGGCCTGAGCGTTCGCCTGGCCCTGAACAAATCGAAAGAGTTGAGCTTCGCCAATGGATAAAAAATCAGACAAACT
>JBGSST010000159.1:0-11597 GCA_041736915.1 Bdellovibrionota bacterium | reverse complement strand
GACGTCGACCTCGATGGCGCGCTCTCCGCCAGTGCCCCAGGCTCGCACCACGGTACGGCCCGGCTTCATGGCGGTGAGAAGCAGTACGTCCGGAGGAAGGGCCCGCGCGCGTACGAGCTTGGGGTCGCCGACGGCCGCCCGGCTAAGCCCGGGGATCTTGATGGTCTCGTTGAACCCGGCCCTGAGAGTGAGGATGTCGGCGTGTGCCGGACTGCTTAGGAGTAAGAAAGTAAAAAGGCGCGTCACCCTGCGCTACTCAGCAACGTCGGTGCCGGGTGCGTGGGCCTATGCGACTCGAACCGCGTTCGATTTCCGGACGCTCAAGGCGTATTCGCTACCCGGGCAAACGGGCAGATGGCCGGCGTCGGCGGCTCTTCCGGGCGGCGATAAAATGCCGGCGGCTGGGTCGTGCGATCGTAACGGGCTTCGACCGTATGCGGATGGGCGGGATCGAAAGTGCGGTGCACCTCGAGGTGCGGCCACATGGCTTCGGGGTCGAGCTTCCATTCGGTCAGTAGGCCATTGAGGTAGGCGTTCATGCGCGCGGGGCTCATTCCGCGATCCGCCACTTTGCCTTCTTTTTTAAGCTTGTCGAAATGGCGCAGGAAGTCCGATAGCGCCCCCACGGAATAGCGGAAGTCCGAGAAGTAACCCGACTCGGGGCCGGCATTCGATTCGATTACCGTAAACGAGCCGTCCTTCAGCAGGGCGATGTCGAACGCGAAGGGCGTACCGCGCAGCTCGGGCGGTAGGCGGTCCAGCAACGCCTGCGTGTACTTCTCGACCTGTTCGATGATCTTGGGGTCGGTGAACGTGGGTTGCTGCTGCTCGGTTTTCCAAACCTTGTGGCCATATCGATCCACGGTGGAAAACTTGCCCAGCACGCGGCCGGCAATTCCTTCCACGCGAAACTCTTTGTCGATTTCGACCCGGGCCTGCGCGATGACGTTATTGGGTTCACTTAAGAAGTGAGCCAAGCGCCAACCGAGATAGGCGGGGTGCTCTTGCAGGCGGGCGGTCAGGTTATCTTCGTCTTGCCCGGCTAGCTCTACGAGCGCGCGCTGTCGGAACGTATCGAAGTCACTCGCGCGGTAATCGGCGATGAGCTTCTTCACATCGAGCTTATCGGTAACGATAAGTTTCGAGCTATGCGATTCCTTAACGGCCTTGAGTACCCAACCGGTAGGGAAACGGCGGTTCAGCTCGGACAGTACGGCCTCCACATTTTTTGGATCGATCTCGCCTTCGCGGAAAATGGTACCCAGATGCTCGGTGCGCGACATGGCGCCCGGCAGATGCTTGTTAAACCACAGCGCCTCGAACCATTTATTGCTCGTTAAAAGTTCGGCGAGGTCGCCGTTGATCAAGGCGGGGTTCATATCGCCCAACACGTTCTGTTGGTGGTGCACGCGCGGGTGCCACACGATGGCTCCGGGCCGCAGGATGAGCGGCGTTTCGCCTTGCTGATCCGCGCGCATCGCGCCGATGGGCGGCTGATGGTATTTGATTTCGCCGTGCCAGGGGCTGTCGGCGTTGCGTTTGTTCTCCGGATCGCCAAGTAGGTAGCGCACTACGATGGGCTGCGCACGGTCTTCATTGCGCTTCTGACGGAACTGCTCGCGTAGCTGGGGGAGCTGCTCGCGATCCATCCCGGTAGCCGATTGCACCCACCGATCGTGATCGATAGCCCCTTCCTTAGTGGTGATCTGAAAAATACCGATAGCCTGGCGTACGGGGGCGCTGAGGCCATCTTGCAGGTTGAGCTCGATAGTGCCGGGGGAGGGGCTGGCGGTCATGCCGCCGCCGTTAGGTACGCCGCCGAAGTCGCGCATCTGTTGCAAATGGTCTGGGTAAGAAAGGTTACTGGCCAGTTGTTTTTCCACCGCGGGACTCACGTTTGAAATCTGAACGCGCACGCGGGGAGGTTGATCGGGGCGTTCACCGCGGGCGCCCTGGCCAGCTAACAGATTCCAGGCCCGGTCGAGGGAGGCGATGCCTTCGGCCGACGGGGACGATAGGGTCCATTCTACCCCGTCGCGCTCTCCGTTCACGAGTCGGGGGCGCAGCTGGATGGTACCCAAGCTTGTGCCGGTGAGCGTATCGCCCCGAACGACTCCGCCGAGTGAGGCCCGAAGTACTTCCAGTCCCGCGGCCGCGGAGATTCCCTTGAGGTTCATGGAGATAGTGGCCGGCGGCACGGCCTTACCGTCGAACCACAGCGTTTGGGCGGTCTGAAGAAAGTCCTCCGCCCGCGCGGGAAACGCGACGAGCAGAGCGAGCACGCCCACGCGTAAGCCTCGGATTGTAAAGTTCGCCATCAAACGGTCCGCCAACGTTAAAGCCAAAGTGGCGCACTTTACGGGTGCAAGCGGGTAGCCAATTTTTGTTAGCCGCCTGTACCCGGATAAGGCTCTGAAATCCCATGTATTCGTTTTTTTTGGCTTAGAGAACACGGGGGGACCCTTGTATTGCTGGCGTAACTAAGTAGCCGGATGTAGATACCTTCGTCCGGTGATTCCCATTGGAATACGGTCTGCGCGCGGGGAGCTCGCACCCACCGGCCACGGGCGTACTCCACTGGTACACACGTTGCACAAAGGCAGTGGACCCCGCTGTGCGCGGGCTAACTTTTTTGGGTGTGTGGATGTTGAAACGGAACCTGCTCGGCTTGGTGGCGGCGCTTGGGCTTCTACTGCCTTCGATTTCGAACGGCGAAAATTGGTGCACCCGTGTGTTCGCGGACTTGAACCGGCAAGACCTCGCCTATCGTTTCTGGGGTCGTACTGGCGCGTACGCGCCCGAAGACGGATCACGTAAGACATTTAAGTTTGGGTTCGACGCCGAGCTGTGGAGCGTGGCGGACATCGTGGGCATCATCGAGAAAGACCCCGAATCATTCCGCCTTTTTAAAGCGAAGCTCGAGCGCACTGGCCCAAAACTTACGCTCGCGCAGATTGGAACGATGACCGGCTGGGATGCGATAGATGCGTTGCGCGCGCGTTCACGAAAGAACGACGGTCGTTACACCCTCGCCGACATCAAGACCGAAGCGCTACACGACTGGGAGAATTCCAACGCGGAGAAAAGCCGCTACGCCGATCTCGCGTGGAAGTACGTGGACTCGTCACTAAAGAACCGGAATATTCCCGTGAGCGCGATTCTCGAAACTGACTCCGGTGCCGGCCACGAGCACTCGGTGGAACTGGTAATGGACGGCGCCACGGCGAGCCCGAAGGCTTTTAAGAAACTGATCGATTGGCTGTACACCGAAGTAAAAAATCCGGAGACCCATTTTCACGTCAGTGTTCCCACCGCGCACATCGAACCGGACCAGATGGTGTTCGCCGCGCGCGCTTTAGAAACCAAGATTTTGCTCGACCAGATGGTTTACGGGAAAGAGTACGGCACGGACCATTACGGCCCGTACGATGCCACGGCATTCTCACTCGACCTGCGCGAGGTCCGTAACGAGGAGGAGCCTCAGGTGGAACGCGGAATCGTCCGCGTGGAAAGTTATCGTTGGAAGGGCCCCAAGGCTCACGACATCGAAATTCGCGACTGGTTCGACAAAGACAATGGCCTCGAGAATGTGCACTTCATGATGGAGCTCGTAAGAAATGCCGAGCACCTGCGTGACAGCTCTAACTTCAAGGCCCGCGAGCTACGCAACACCATGCCGCCCAACTTAAACGGCGCGCTTCGCTACGCGGCCCTAATGATGCGAGATCGGCTACCGGCCAACAAATCGCACATCCCGCGCGACCTCGAAGCCTTCGCGGCCCGGCTGGAAAGCCAGGGACGCGTGACACCGGCGGATCACTCGGCGATTCGCGATTACCTGCGCCAGCAGGACGTACTGCAGTACCTGAGCCTGCATACGTTCTTGGAAGAGTAGGGCGGAGGAGGTTAAGTGTTAACACGTAAGTGTGAACACTTAATAGTTACCCGCGAGCGGGTAAGGGGGGGCGGGCGCCGTCAGGATCAGTGACGGCACCCAGCCTAGGGACACTAAGATTTTCTGGAGCCGATTACTCGAACTTCATGCCCAGGTTGTGGGTGTCGTTCAGGCTCTGGAGGTAAGCGTAGTTGCTGGTCTGCAAAAGATTCGAAAAGTAAGACATCTCGTATTCGTCGACCTGGCCACCGGCGTGGGTGTTACCCACCAAGCGCCAGCCCGCTTCCGTTTTGTTCCAGAGCGGTCCGCCCGAGTCACCGAAACACGTGCCGGCATCAAGCACGCCGCGGATAGGAGACGCCGCGTTTCCTTCTCCACCGTTGTTGTACAGCTCGCGCAGGGCGAGGAATCCATCCTCGTCCGCCGAGTACAGCGTCGTGATCAGGCGGCGCAGGGTGCCCGAACCCGTGCGCGCCTTGAGGTTGTTACAGCCGAAGCCCGCCGTCTTTACTTGGTCTCCCTGGGAAACCGAGCTGCCGACGATGGCGATGTCTTCGGGGTTTGCGATGGTCATATCGAAAACTAGCATGCCGATATCGCCGGCATCATCCACGCTGGCCGCGCCGGCGTAGTTACGGAAGTAAGCGTTGTACGTCGAGAACCGGCCGTTCTTGGCGCGGATTTCGAAGCGGCCGCTGTTGCCCTTGATGCAGTGAGCGGCGGTGAGCACGGCCTTAAGGCCTACGACTACGCCCGAGCAAATGCCTTTTCCGTTAGGAAGGTAGACAAGAACCACCGACGGCTCTTCGTCGAAAGAGATTTGTTCCACGCCCTGATTTGCAGAGATGAAATCGCCCGACTGGGTCGAGAGACCGCAGCCAGTGAGCGCGAGCACGCCCACAATCATTTGAATGCAACCAACGTACAGCTTCATGATTTTCTGATCCCCGTTTTGTCCCCCGCCGGGGCCCCTGGTAGGCCATCGACTCTCTGCGCTTGCCGGATTCTAGGGAGTAAATTGCAAGCGAAAGGCCGGGTTCCGATCACAATTGCAAAAGCGTGAAAGGTCGGGGGAATCGTCCGCTTTCGTTCAGAAAGCTGACAGGTGGATAGAGGGGGTACAGGCGCCTGTCTTTTTGACATGGCCCCGACACAATTCGGAAGTAGCGGAAATCAGATGCCTTTGACCGCTCAGAAGTTCGACGGTGGGCACGGGGGCGGGGGAAAAGGCGGAGAGTGAGGGCAAGGCTTGGTAACTATTTAGGAAAAGGGGAGGCCGATACATTGTGGCGATCAAACACTGTGCAAAAAGCACAATCGAAAAACAGAGCCACCAGAGCGGCTACGCCGCTGGATATTAAGTTTAAGATCAAATTTAAGGATTCAAATCGCTAGCGATTTGAATATGTCCCCACCAAGAATCGAACTTGGAATTGAGGATTAGGAATCCTCCGTTATATCCATTTAACTATGGGGACCTGATCAAACCTGCGGTTTGAATCCTTAATCGTTTAGCCTTGAGCCTTAATCATTAATAGGGAAATTTATGGAGTCGGAAGCCCGCGTGGGGCGAGGACCTCCAGGCGCTTTTCGCGTAAGGCGCGCAGGGCCGCCGCTTCGATTTCTGGCAGGGACAGCTCTTTGGTCGGGTGGCTCTTTTGCAAGGCCACCGTGTCTTGCACCGCTACCGTGTTATTGGCCCGGTCCATTTTTTCTTCGGGGCCCGAGTTGCCCGAGCCGGTTTCGTGGGCATCGAGGAACTTTTGCGCCATTGGCGCGCCTAGCTCCTTAACGAGTAGGGCGGCTCCGACGTAGTGGCGAAAGGCATCGCTCTCGTCGCGGTTCTCGTTGCGGGCGAAGACCCGGAGCGTGGCCTTTTCGGCGATCTCTTTTTGCGCGCGCGCGATGCCGGCCTCGCGACGGTGGCTCTTCAGTAGCGCCTTCTCCGTTTTGGTCAGAGGTGGATGGGCTAGCGCGGCCAGGGTGAAAAGGGCGAGCAACGTTTTCATGGGCAATGATTTCATCAAGACTTGGCCCCCTAGTCATTGCGCCCAGCATTTATTATGCTGATCCGCATGAACCACAGCGAAGGTTTCCTAAGCCTAGTGAATGAAGCCAAAAAGAAGATTAAAGAATGCCGCGCTTCCGACGTGCTCAAAATGATCACCGAAGGCGAGAAGTTCACATTCGTGGACGTTCGCGAAGACGACGAGTGGAAAGCCGGTCGCGCGAAGCGGGCCATCCATCTCGGCAAAGGGGTGATTGAGCGCGATATCGAGAGCGCCGTGCCCGACAAGAACACCAAGATCGTTCTCTACTGCGGTGGCGGTTTTCGGTCGGCCCTGGCGGCGGAGAGTTTGCAGCGCATGGGGTACACGAACGTTATCTCCATGGACGGCGGAATTCGCGCCTGGCGCGAGTCCGGTTACCCCGAAGAAAAAGATTAACGCATTGTGCCTATGACAACCCCGCCCGGGGGTGCTTTTTTCTCAGCATGAAGGTTCTAGGGCGCAGCTGGTTGGTTGTGGGGATGTCTTTGATTTTGGTTGGCTGTTCCGGCGGGAACAGCATGAACCAGGACGACCTCGAAAGCCCAAGCCGGGATCAGGTCCAGCGCTCCGATGAGCATCCTCAGGTGATGCGGGTGGTTGGTCCCCGGATGTGCACGGGCACTCTGGTGTCACGTCACACCATGCTGACCGCCTCCCACTGTTTGCGCGAGGCGCGGCCGCGCGTGGTCGTTGGCGGGCAACAGCTAAAGACGACCCGCTTTCGCATTTTGGGGCAGGGGGAAAAGAACGATCCGGCGGATGTCGCCGTGATGTTCTTCAACGAGGATATCGCCCAGCTCCGCGGGATAGAGCCGATGGGGCTAGCCGAACGGGTGCAGCCCGGCGCCGTCGTCCGGATGGTGGGTTACGGTTGCGGTCAACGCGGTATGGGAACCAATCGGGTATTCCGCATTCGGGACTTCGTGGAAGTTCTGTGGTCGAGGCCCGCGCCGGCCCGACATCCGTTTCCCGATAATGGCACCGCCATGCTCGTGGGTGGTCCGGTCAACCGGGCGGAAACGTGTCCCGGCGATTCCGGCGGCCCGGCTCTGGTGCAAGAAGGAAGCGAATGGCGCGTCGCCGGCGTTCTTCACGGTCTCTTGATGGAAGGCAGCCGGACCCTATCCGTTTACAGCAACGTCACCGAAGGGCAGAACCGTGACTTCGTTCGCTCGGCGATTGCCGAGAGCCGTTAACTCAGCTTCGGAGAAAGCTTTTCCCAGGTCTTCTGCAGAAGGGAATCCGCCAGGCGTTTCTTCTCCGCGTGGAGCTTCGGCATGCCGCTGGCCACTTCGGCCATCCACTCTTTGGCGAACTCGCCGCTCCGAACCTCGCTAAACACCTTTCGCATCTCGTCCTTTACCGGCGGCGGCACGATCCGGTCGGCGCGCGAAAGCCCGCCGTAAAAAGCGGTGGGGCTGATCTTGTTCGCCATGCCCACCGGTCCGTATTTCATCCACAGCTCGAGAATCATTCGGGCCTCGAAGCAGGTTTCGAAGAACGCCATCTCCGGCGTGTGGCCGGCCTCCACCAAAGTTTGGAACGCCGATTCCATCGTTTGCATGAAACCACCGCACAGTACGGCCTGCTCGCCGAAGAGGTCGCACTCGGTCTCTTCGCGGAAGGTGGTTTTGAGCAGCACGCTGCTGGCACAGCCCATCGCTTTGGCGTAGCTCATGGCCAGCGCTTCGGTGCCTTCGGCCGCATCGGGCTCCACCGCGTACACGCCCGGTAGGCCGCCGCCCTTTACGAAATTATCGCGTAAAAGCGCTCCGGCCCCTTTCGGCCCGACCAGAAAATAGCTGCAGCCGGCAATCTTAGTAATGAGTCCGAAGGTTAGGGCAAAACCGTGGGCGAAACCGATTGGCCGAGGACGCTTGATGAGTAAGGGGGTGACCTCTTTGTACACCTGCGGAATGACTTGGTCGGGAAAAAAGAACATAACAATGTCGGCGGACTCGATGGCTACCGTGACGTCGGTGACGTCGAGCCCGTCTGCCTTCGCCTGGTCTCTACCGGCGCCTTGCCGGGCTCCGACCACGACGGAGACGCCGGAATCACGCAGGTTTAGCGCGTGGGCCCGGCCCTGGTTCCCGTATCCAAGAACGGCCACTTTTTTGCTTCTGATGGGGTCTAGGGAGAGGTGCTTGAGATCCATGGGCGTGGGTATACAACATCGAACGAGGTTTGAGGAATGCCGGACTTTAAGCTGAAAAGCGACTTCCAGCCGCGGGGCGATCAGCCCGCGGCCATCGAAAAAATCGTGGCGGAGCTACAAGCGGGCCGCCGCGACACCGTTCTGCTCGGCGTGACCGGCAGCGGAAAGACGTTTACCGCCGCTCAGGTGATCAACCGGCTGAACCGGCCGGCGTTGATCTTGGCGCCCAACAAAACGTTGGCCGCGCAGCTTTACTCGGAGTTCAAGGATTTGTTTCCGGAGAATGCGGTCGAGTATTTCGTGAGCTACTACGATTACTACCAGCCGGAAGCTTACATTCCGGCGAGCGACACGTTCATCGAGAAGGATTCGGCCATCAACGATCAGATTGATCAGATGCGCCATTCCGCCACCCGTAGCTTGCTCTCGCGCAAAGACGTTTTGATCGTGGCCAGCGTGTCGTGCATCTACGGCCTTGGCTCTCCCGAGGTTTACCGCGAGATGGTGATTGAGCTCGAGACGGGCAAGCACCAGCGGCGCGACGAGCTATTAATGCACCTCATCGAGATTCAGTACCAGCGCAACGATTACGATTTTCATCGGGGCACGTTCCGCGTGCGGGGCGACATCGTGGAGATCTTTCCGGCGTTCGAGCAGGCCGACGCGTACCGTGTGAGTTTTTGGGGCGACGAGGTAGAGAAGCTTCAGCGCATCGATCCCATCACCGGCAAAGTTTTGGAAGAGCTGCCGAAGATCATGCTCTTTCCCGGAAGCCATTACGTTACCGAGAAAGACATGCTGAAGCGATCGGTGAAATCGATTCAGGATGAATTGCAGGTTCGGCTTCAACAGTTAAAGAGCTTGGGCAAGCTGGTGGAAGCGCAGCGCTTGGAAAGCCGCACCTACTACGACATCGAGATGCTCGAAGAAGTTGGTTTTTGTAACGGCATCGAGAACTACAGCCGCCACCTCACGGGCCGCAAACCGGGCGAGCCGCCGCCGACGTTACTGGAATATTTCCCCGAAGACTTTTTGCTATTCATCGACGAAAGCCACGTCACCGTTCCGCAGGTGGGCGGCATGTACCGCGGCGATCGGGCACGTAAAGAGGTTCTGGTCGAGCACGGCTTTCGCCTCCCATCCGCGCTCGACAACCGGCCGTTGAACTTTTCGGAGTTCGAGGCGCTGATTGGCCAGGTGGTTTACGTTTCGGCCACCCCCGGTAAGTACGAGATGGCCAAGGCGCAGGGGCACGTGGTGGAGCAGATCATTCGCCCCACCGGCCTCATCGATCCGGAGATCGTCATTCGCCCCGCGCGCGGATCGGTGGAGGACCTGTTTGGCGAGGTAAAGAAGGTCGTTGAGAAGGGCAGCCGTGTGCTCGTCACTACGCTGACCAAGCGCATGGCGGAAGATTTGACCGAGTACTACCAGAAGATGGGAGTCAAAGTGCAGTACCTGCACTCCGACATCGACGCCATCGAGCGCGTGGAGATTTTGCGGCAGCTGCGCATGGGCACGTTCGACGTGCTGGTCGGCATCAACCTTCTGCGTGAGGGCTTGGATATTCCCGAGTGCTCGTTGGTCGCGATCCTCGATGCGGACAAGGAAGGTTTTTTGCGCAGCCAAACGTCTTTGATCCAGACCATCGGCCGGGCCGCGCGTAACGTGGAGGGCAGAGTGATCCTATACGCCGATCGCATTACCGACTCGATGCGCTTCGCGCTCGACGAGACGGATCGCCGCAAAGCCAAGCAGCTTGCCTACAACAAAGAGCACGGCATCACTCCGGAAAGCATCAAAAAGAATATTCAAAGCTCGCTCTACACGAGCGAGGACCTCGATTACTTCTCGCCGGCGAAGCTGAGCAAAGTGGGGGGCGATCTTCCCGACGAGAAGCAGCTGCCCAAGCAGATCGATCGGCTCGAGAAGATGATGAAGACCGCGGCAAAGAATCTAGACTTCGAAAAAGCCGCAGAGCTGCGGGACCGTATCAATGCGTTGAAACGGAGTCAGCTCGTGGCGGTGCCGGCGCGAGGGTGAGCGGGGTTTGAGGTAGGGCGGCCGGCCGGTAGGGGGAGTTCGCCCCGACCGCTCGCTAATGCCTCGGCTTTTGATTTCGCTAGTAACTGGTTCGAGGGCCTGCGGAGGCTTCGGGTCGGGGCGTACTCCCCCTACCGGCCTGGGTCGAGCAAGCTCCGCTTCCGCAGGGGCCGGTCTCGGACGTGCAGTGCCAGTGGTTTTCAGTGAGTGAGATTGTTACGGCGCCGTGAAAATCCGTCCTCAGTAATTCGCTTTTCCACTGGCGTAGTCGTTCCAAGGCGAAGGGGTGGGGGTGGCCGTAGCGGTTGGCTAGGCCGCTGGAGACGATCGCGAGTCGTGGGCGTAGGGCGTTTAATAGTGGAGGGTGGCTCGAGGTTTGGCTGCCGTGGTGGGCAACCTTTAATACCGTGGCCTCGGGCCAGTGGTGGTCTTGGGCGTGTTTGGCTAGCCAGGCTTCGCCGGCTATTTCTAGGTCGCCGGCGTAGATTGCCGAGCACTCGCCCATTACCAGTCGCAGCACTAACGCGCGATCGTTGGCGGATTTGCCAGGCACCGGTACCAGTTCGCCAAAGCCGTTGGGAAACTCGAATCTTTCCGGGATCGCTACTCCCCGCACTGGCGTTCGGCGTACGCCGGCGCGCGCGAGGAGTTGGGTGAGCAATAGCTTGGGTGGTTTTTCGGATAGGAATGAAGCTGGTAGCAGTAGCTGATTGATCTTCAGGTCCGCCAGTAACGGGAGGAAACCCTCTCCGTGATCGAGGTCGGGATGCGAGAGCAGCATCGTGTCTACCGTGAGCACCGCCTGCGAGGTTAGCTCGCCGAAAAGGTGCTTGCGGCCGATTCCTTTTTCGAGAAAGGCGCCGCCGCCATCGACTAGCCACCGGGCTCCGCCCGGCAGGGCGACGAGGCTTGAGTCCCCCTGACCGACGTTGAAGAAGGTCAGGGTGAGGTCGTCGTGCAGAAGGCGGCTTTTCAGCCGGGCGGCTCCGGAAATCAGCAACGTGAGTAAAGCCAGGCCCCAGAAAGCCGCGGGAAAGGGTGACATTCCGTGGTGTTAAGCAAGTTCCGCACCCGCGAATCCAACCGTGGATTTTGGCGGGGCTTTGGGATATCACCCATCAGCTTGAGCACCCCACTACAC
Organism: Bdellovibrionota bacterium; assembly: GCA_041736915.1. Classification (GTDB taxonomy): domain Bacteria; phylum Bdellovibrionota; class FAC87; order UBA2466; family UBA2466; genus JBGSST01. The sequence goes on along the minus strand of JBGSST010000159.1, from coordinate 309 downwards.
ACGCCGCGCCTTTGTATTGATACCCGGATTTCTCCGCTGTGGGGGCAATCGGGCCACGAGGTGGACGAGTTCGTCGATGAGCTGGCCGCCTACCACGGTGACGAAGAGAGCCCGTGGGTAAATCGCCATCGCACCGTTTTGCTGTCGAACCGCGGCCAGGTTTCGCCGGGGCCGTGGAAACGTTACGACACACGCGTGCCGCCCACCGGCTGGCTGTTGCCGCAGGTGTGGGAGCGGCGCTTCGTTCGCCGCGCGCCGGTCACCTACCTTCACCGTTTTCGTCCCTTTGGTTTCGCGGCCGATCGGTTG
>JBGSST010000141.1:0-2859 GCA_041736915.1 Bdellovibrionota bacterium | reverse complement strand
CCCCCGCCGCACCCGCCCCCGCCTCCGCCATTTTCCCGCCGGGGCCCCTGGGTGCAGGCCAGGAACCAAGGGCCGGCCGTGGCATCGATGCCATTAATATAAGCGTAGGTACCCGGTTCGCCCGTGTCGGAGCCCGTGTTCCAGGGATCCTTCGGCGGCTCGCTGATGATTTGTGGTGAGGCGTTGACCATGGCCCCGATCGTCGCGGGAAAGACGTTGCCGTTGTTTTTCCAGTAAGAGGTGATGGCGCTCTTTAGGGTCTTCAGGTCGCCTTCGGCCTTCGAGAGCTGCGACTCGTTCTGCATGCCTCGAAGCATCGGGATGGTGACGCTCAGAATGACGCTGATCACGGCCATTACGATGACCAGCTCGACCAGGGTAAAACCGGAATGGCTACGGCGAATACGTTCCACTTAGAGCTCCCCAAAATTTCGGACCTATCAGATCTTAGCCTACAATTGTGAGAGGATTTTGATGGAAAACAGGGGGTTAACTATTTTGAATCATTGTGTAAGTCGGGCTGGGATTCGAGCCGCCGCGCTCGGGAATTACGGACGTGGCGCGAGCCCATTATCTCGACCTGCGCGGCAAACGTCAGCTCGTAGTCCAGCTGCTGGTTCACCATGAAGCCGAAGGTATCGAGCATGTTGTCGTGAACGCGGTTGGCTGGCGGCTCGGTCAGCTCCACGAACTGGTGAATCGCTTCGAGCGTCGAGTAGCAGTACTCCGCCGGCTGCTTTCTCACGAAAAACGCGGACGGGCTCGGCGGGGTGAAACAGATCGACGGCAAGTCCAAAAGATTTTGGCTCAGCCGCCGCATCTTGCGGGCCTGCGCCCACGTGCCGTCGATCACAAACACCACCGGCTGCCGGTTTTCCGGAAAAAGCCGCCGCCGTTCGTCCGGCGTGATCTGCGAGAGGTTCACGGAGCGGGGGCCGGGGGCCAGCACCACGGGATAGTTCGCCGGATCGGCAATCAAACTCTCGACGGTTTCGTGGTGCGAAAAATCCTCTCCGCGCAGCAAGCTCGAGTTGGTCAAACACAGGTGCGCCATGCGCCCGGTGGCGATACCGCGACGGAACTCGCCGTGGTGGATCAAAATGGCAAAGTGGGAACGGGTGGCGAAGGGAACTACGAAAGAGCAAAAGCAGGTCGCCTCTGGCTTACGACAGCGCCAGCAGGTGGGGCGGCCTCGGGTGGCCCCCAAGCGTTCCGCGCGGTTCTTCATGTATTGCTCTAACTTCATCAGGGCCGATTCTCTCACCTTAGGTTTCAAAAGGCTCAAATTCGAGCCGGAGTGGGCTGGCAGAGTAGGTCTAACCGATTCGGTGGAGCTCATGAAGCACAAACCGCATGAGGATTTAGGGGCTACTTGAGCAAGCCGTCTCCACCGACTAGAGTGACGGGTAGAAGATGTTTATCGAGCTCGTCGTAGTCCTGGTCTGTCTGGTCATTAACGCCATCCTCTCCTGCGTGGAGATGGCCTTCGTGTCGGTGGGGCGGCCTCAGATCCGCCAGATGGCGCTGGCCGGAAACCGGGAAGCCCTTCGCCTGCTAGCCCTGCGCGAGAATCCCGAGCGCACCCTTTCGGTACTGCAGATTGGCATCACCATGGTGGGGGTCATCTCCGCCGCGGTTGGCGGGGCCGGAGCTCAGGAAACGATCGCCCCGTGGATTATGGAACGGTTTGGGCTGAGTGAGGCGGTGGCCGAGGCATTTTCGATCTTGTTCATCGTGGTGCCCATCACGATCTTGAGCGTGGTCGTAGGCGAGCTCGTCCCCAAAACGGTTGCGCTGAAACGGCCGATGTCGATTGCGTTGGCCAGCTCACGCTGGCTCGCCGTGGGTGACGCTATGCTGGCCCCCATTGTCGGCGCGCTGGAGTGGATGACGAAGCGAATTCTCGGCCTCTTCTTCCGCTGGCTGAAGCCCGAGCGGCAGACCGATGGCGATAGCTCGGTTGAGCTGGGGGGGCTGCCCGCGTGGCATCGGCAGTACGTCGTCAATTTAGTGCAGCTCGAGAAGAAACAGGTGCGCGACGTAATGGTGCCCTGGAACCGCGTGATCACCATGCAGGCCAACCAACCGCTGGCCGAGGCCTCGGCGCGATTTCTGGCGTCCGGCCACAGCCGTATTCCCGTACTCGACGGCCAAGAGGTTCGGGGCTTTCTCTATTCCAAAGAGTTCATGTTTTTCTGCGCCACCGGAGACGACAATTGGACTTCGATTCTGCGCCCGATTCTCGCCGTGCGCGACACCAACTCGCTGCTCGGAGTGATGCGGCTCATGCAGGATAAGCGCAATCACCTGAGCCTGGTTTACTCTCAAGACAAGCAGCTACTGGGAATCGTGACTCTCGAAGACATTCTGGAAGAGGTCGTGGGCGAAATCTACGACGAGGACGACGATGGGCGCCTGCGCACGCTGCTGGCCACTAGCGGCAAGCTACGGTTTTCACAAACCCGCCGGCTCGGCGGAGTGCTTTATCACCCGGTTCAGCCGCCCGCTTCCGAGTCCTGAAGCGTTCGTTCCCGCCCCGCGTGAGTTCACCCTTGCCCTAATCCGCGTCATGTCCGAAGCTCCTGAAGGAAGTCGAAGACAACGGCGCGTTGTGGGGGAACCGTGTTAGCTACGCTTAAGGCCTATAAGAAGTACGATCCGGCAGCGAAGAGTCTTTTGGAGATCGCGTTGCTTTACCCGGGCATCAAGGCATTGGCGTGTCACCGCTTGGCCCACGCGCTGCACGCGGGCGGCGTGCCTTTTTTGCCGCGGCTGATTTCGGAGTTCGCGCGGTGGCTAACGGGGATCGAGATACATCCCGGCGCCACCATCGGGCACGGCGTGATCATCGATCACGGC
>JBGSST010000135.1:0-2530 GCA_041736915.1 Bdellovibrionota bacterium | reverse complement strand
CCGCCACCGCCAGGCCGACCATGGCCGTGATATTCCGAAAATCCATTCTCGTCTCCCTTTTAATTTGTCGATTTGTACAAAATTTTACTCGATGCGTCTAATTTAAAGTTCGAAGGGGTCAAAGAAAGTGGGGACAAACCGGGGCGAGGGGGCGGCGTTTCGCTATGGTTTGGGGCAACGCTATTTTTTGCTGACTCGGCGGCCCGATAAAAATATCTTCCCCGAAAAAACAGGAATTCGGTATAAGGGCGCGCCCCTGTAAGGCCATGTTTTTCGAAAGAGATTTTTCATGTCAGTAAGTAAATGGTTCTCCGTTATTCTCATCGTCCCCCAGGTACTCGTCGCCGCCCCCAAGGGATACAACGCCACGGTTAGCGGCGACGTTGCCGACTGTGTAAAGGACGTAAAGAAAGTTCGCGGCGTCTCTTCGGTGAGCGGCCTGGAGGCTATCGGGATTATCACCTTCAAGGCCTCGAAGGCCGCGGCGGGAAAGGTAGCCGCCCTGGATTGCATCGATACCGTAGAAGAAGACCAAGAGGTCTTCACCCAGGGTGACGACGACTGCACTAGCCAGCTTGGCGAGTAACGGGGCTATTTCGCGAGCGGAAGACCGGCCGTAAAACCCGTCGCGAGTTACCCCCTCCCCGTTTCTGGCGGTATTCAGTTACCATAGGAGGATGCCAAACCGCCTAGCCCTAGGCATCTTGTTCGGGCTGCTCCTACTGTGCCCAGATCGGACCGAAGCGCAGTGCCTTAACGCTTTCGGCGGGGCGGTAGCGAAGGGCCCGCAAAAGAAGAATAGCGAACTGATCAGTACGACCTACCAGCAGCTGCTCGAACTCCCCGTCAGTCCGGAGGCTGGAGGCCAGAGCCCAGTGGCTTGCGGCGATTGCGGAAAAGAAAGACCCGTTCTTCGTGCCCGATACGGAAGGGCTCGAGGCCGTGCGAACCCACGTAGAAGAGTTTCGCCGGATGCTCGATGAGTTGAAATGGCGTGACGCGAAGGTCAACCGAGACCTCCTGAAGCTAGTGCGCGAGAAAAACGCGGGGAGGGATAAAGCGGCCGTGGCCCAGAAGAGTGCCGTAGTGAGAAACGCGCCGGAAAAGACTTTTCCCCTGCGCGGAGCGAACGGCTCGGTGCAAACTCCGGATGGCCGCTTCGTCATCGGAAAAGGAGAGGGCCTGTTCACGCCGACGTTCGATGTTCTGGATGTCACTACGGGCCAGACAAAATCTTTCCCGGTAAATGGATACGTGGAAGCGGAGTCGAAACTGGAAGGCCCGCGTCTGAACTCGGATGGATCGAAACTCATCATTTTCGATCGGGCCACTCTTCGCATTTGGCCGCTGAAAGACGGGGAACCCGATCTTCGCAAGGGGGAAACTCTGCTCGACGAAACCTTCCAGGGAAATGAAGAGGAAGTCGTGCGTCCGCACCCCATTGCCAATCCCGAATGGCTCGTCCTCGAGAAATTTTATGCCGGAGGGTTATTCCGCTATGACCTTAAAGCCAAAACGTTCTACGAATTACCCGGCACCGAAACGGTCACCGAAAAACTGAGCCGGGGTCGTGGCCCCATCTTTCAGTGGGGGGTTGCGGCCGGAACTAACACCGTGGTGCTGCTGACGCCCGTGGTCACCAACGGCAAAGCCAAGCACAGCGAGCTGAGGCAAGCCACGTTCACGGCGTCGGGCGAGCTCGGCCCCTGGAAGACCGTCGCCACCCTGCCCGGCACCTACGAAACGACCAAGGGTAAAGGGCTCGTGGCGAAATCCGGATACGCCGTACTGCGCGACGTGCCCAAACCGGGCTCGGTATCCGTCGTGTCGCTGACGACCGGCAAGATCGTAGATTTGGGCAAGGCCGCACCAAAAAAAGTGAAGCTTGAGAGCGGCGGTAACTTGTTCTTGAGCCCGGTGGGAGAGACCCTGGCTTGGTCCAGCGAAACCTTGGAAGGGCAATCCCAAGTTCACTTTTTCGATCTCTCCCAGCCGGAGAGCCCTAAGTTTCTCGGCAAGACTTCGGTCAAAGGAACGAGCGAAGCCTTCACCCCCGATGGGCAGGCGTTGCTCGTCAAGACCGCGGAAACGATCAAGATGCTGAATTACAGCCGGACTTGGTAAGAGGTCAGAACCGGTCGGAGCCGGGATTGGCCTCGGTGGGCTGAATGGCAACCTGGGCCGTTTTCACTTTTAGCACGAAGGTCCAACGCAGGTGGATGGCACCATCTTCGCCCACGATTCCTCGCGGAGGATTGGGGAAGACTCGTGAACGGAAAGCGTTCTCGGCCGCAAGATCGATGGTGCGCGATCCGCTGCTCTTGGCCACGGCAATGGAGGTGACGGCGCCTTTGGCGTCGAGCGCGAGCCAAACCTTGGTGATCATCTCTTTGCCCGGCGGCAAAGGACGGCCCGAAATAAAGAGTGCCGCCGCTCGCTTCTCCACGTCTTCGCTCCAGGGGCGGGTCACCACGCGGCGGATGCGATCGAGATAAACGTGATAGCGGTACTCCCGCGTGTTGAGCAACGT
>JBGSST010000133.1:0-22894 GCA_041736915.1 Bdellovibrionota bacterium | reverse complement strand
TCGATCCCTTTGCCGAGCTTGGAGTAAGCGATGAGACGGTCTTGGGCATTGATCTGGTTCTGCGGGCCAAGCTCCATCTCTAGGTGCTTTTGGATTACGAAGGACCCAGCGTTTAGGCCGATGCCAGCCGCCGGATTGATCGCGCCAAAAACCATGGTCGATTTATCCAAGGCTTCGAAGTAGCGCCGGTTCTGTTCGCCAATATTGGTGGGGGTATCGGCGGCCTCGATGGACTTATCGAAGTCATGAATTGCCTTATTCAAAAATTCCCGCGCTTTTTGCGGGTTACTTTGCCACTCCTTGTACCGTTCCAGCTTTACTTGTCGCACGGCCTGTTCGCTGTACGGGCGCTCAGGGGAACGCGGCGCATTGGCGGGAAGTAGGGACGGAAACGAATCCCGGTGGATCTGTTTCATCTCCTGATACTCGCGAATGAAATTCAACACTACCGCTCGTCGCCCGATATCCCGAGGAGAAGTCCCCCACTTGGTGGACAGGATTTCGTGAAAGACTTCCGCCTGCGGATCGGTCTTTTTCGCGGCTGGTTCCGCGTTAAGGGGGTGCGGCAGTAAGGGCACGATAAATAGCGCGCTCACAAGCAGTCTACGCAAATGGGTAATGCAGAAAATTCGGGCCATCGCGGTGGAAGTTGCAAGCTCAGGACCAGCCCCCCTCACGTTTTTGTGCGTGGCTAGCGCCTGAGGTGACAATTCAGGCCCATCATCCGTCAAAGCCGTATCGGGCAGCTATTCCCCAAAAAAACCTTACTTCGTAAAAAGCGAAGATTTCGTGATGGTTTATCCATTTTATTAATATCGCGGGTTGTCGATAATAGAGACAAAGGAAGCAGTACATGAAGAAAGTGGCAAAAAAGCTATGGCCCCGAACGCTCACCCGCCGTTATACGGCTTGGGCACTTTTAGTCTCCGTGGCGTTTCACGGCGTCCTGTTCTTTACCTCTTGGCCGCCGTCCGCCCCAATGCCCCATTTCGTCGAGCTGGTGCCAGCGCCGGCGTCGCCTTCCATCCCTCAGTTCCCAGTGGCGCCCCAACCGGAAGAGTTCGAGCTTCCCCGTACGGGCAAGCAGATCGTGCAGACCGAGGGCTCGGGAGAGAACTCGATCCCTGAAGAAAGTTTCCTGCTGTCCAACCGCAATCAGAAGGTAGCCCGGCAAACTCGGGCCGCCCAAACTGGTGACTTCCGCGCTCGGAGCGACGGAGGCGGCCGTGGTGGCCGCCCCTCGCTTTCTCCGGAAATTGCGGCGGCGGTTCTCGGGGAATCCGGCGAATCCGGCCCGAAACCCTCAGTTGGTTCATCGAACGGCGGTAAGCCGTCGCTAAGCGATTTGGGTGTTGGCGGGCTCGATGAAACGCCGGGCGGGTTCCTCGCCGCTACCGATGACGGTTTGGAAGGTATCCCGTTTGGGAACCGCACGGTATTGAACACCCGTGAGTTCCGCTACTACGGATTTTACGAGCGCTTGAAGAAAGAGCTGCGGCTTACGTGGAAACCCGAAGTACATCGCCGCTCGGCCGCCCTAATCGCGGCAAAACGTTTCCCGGCGAAGTCCGAGCTCAAAACCAGAATCATCGTCACGCTCGATGCCGAGGGTAAGGTTTTGGAGGTGCAGTACGTGCGCCGCTCCGGTAGCCCGACCATCGACGGGGCCGCCCAATGGGCCTTTGAAAAGATTGGCCAGTTTCCGAACCCGCCACGCGGCATGATCGATCGCGATGGAGTCGCGCGCTTGCACTGGGAGTTCGTCGTGGAAACATCAACTATGGCTCCTTTAGTTATCGCCCAGGACGTGGTCCGGAACGACATCACCGATCGGGCTAATTTATGAGGCAGCGGAGGTGGGTATGGGACAGGCATCACGTTTGCTGATTTCTTTTGTCGCCGCGTTTATCGTGGCCGGACCAGCCAACGGCTTAGAAGTGCGCCGGGTTTCCCCCGAAATTCTGGTTTGGGTTTCCGGTGATCCAGCGGAGCGGTGCCTGAGAACTGAGCGGTTGCTCGCCAGCCATCTGGTACAGCGAGGAATGCCGGCGGCGGCCCTCCACGATTACCTCCCAAAGATCGATGGCTGGACCGAGGACAGAATAATGCTATCGGCGGCCTTAGCCGGTGCACGAAAGATCATTCACATTGACCGGCTTGAGAATCAGCTGCTTGGATTTGTAAAACAGTCAGCCCGTGGTCTTCCCGTCTGTCAGACCAATATAGAAACGCGGGTACTCTCCCTTTACGGCCGCTTAACTCAAGATCGCCGAAACGGGGTCGAGCTGGTCGCCCCCTGCCTATTGCCCGCGTTCGATGCCGTATTGCAATCCCTCGCTGAACGAATCCAGTGGGACCTGTTTGTGGACGCGGGTGCCGTCTCGACTTCATAAGCCGTTGACGGCACCCGTCCACCGAATCAGAACAGCGTTCCGTTAATCCACATCCCTACGGAGGCCGTCTCCGCGAAACTCGCGCGACTGCCGTCTCGTCGCTCACGCTGCGCAGCGATCGGATAGGTGTTCACGAAGGTGTAGATATTAAGCGCTTTGCTTAGCGCTAGATTCACCCCAACCTGCAGAGGAGTCGCCCACAAGCGCCACGCTTCGGAGTTGACGTCGGCTGTCCGGAAGCTGGCTGAAAAAGGATTCCAGGATGAAAGCACCAGCTTACGGTAGTCGATTACCGTTCCCATGCGCAGCCCCACTTTCTCCGTGAGTTCGTAAGTAAGCGACGGGGAGAATTGCAACGCCAGTTCGGGCTTTAAGCCGGGACTTAGCCCTCCCTGAGTTAGCTGTGGCTCGGCCGCATCCCGGTCTTCGTATACGAAGAACCTCGGTGTTATCAGCGTGAAAAACGACCACTTACTGCCGGGGACCTTGTAGGAAAAATTTGCGAATAAACCGGGATTGAACAATACGGTCCGCTTTTCCGCAACGAAGCCTCCGCCGAACGGCGCCGGAAACAGATACGGAAAATCCGTGTTCACGGCGCCACTCAGTGTCCAATTCTCGCCCGAAGCCAACTTCCCCGAGATTCCTATGCGGGGTGAGTGCCACCGAACCTGTTCGAACCCCGCGGAGCCCGTTCCATTATTCACCAGCACCTGAACTCGCAGCTGGTAATCAATCGCCAAGGTTTCAGAAACCCGGTATTTCAACGAAACCAGGTTAAAAAAACTCAGCCCGTCATCGAGTGGACGCCCGAGCCAATTGGGGGTGACCCCGAAGTTGCCCGCCAAGGCCGGCCCATCGAAGAACGTGAAGTAGGAAAGACCGAAAGTTCCGGCGGTGCTTTTAGGTTCTACTTTGGCGGACAGTGCTTCTCCGCCCTTCGAATCCGGACTGCCTGGACTCACCACCGGCACGGCCCAACCGGCCCGTGGAACAATCAGTGAAAGTGCGAGTGCGAGCCTCATATTTCCGCGGGACTTGGTAGACGATATCGCCATAAACCCTCCTGGCTTACTTAATCGCGTTCCCCAGACGGTTGATATTTCGAAAAGCAAACGACTTGCTTCGTATTTAGGAAAGTGGGCCGATAGCGCGAGGGCGAGGTAGGGGAAAGGAGAAGCCAATTAACCGCTTAAACTTAATCTTAAGTTTAAGATGAATATTAAGTAGTGGCGGAGAGGGGGAGATTCGAACTCCCGGAACAGTTACCCGTTCAACGGTTTTCAAGACCGCCGCTTTCGACCGCTCAGCCACCTCTCCCAAGGGACTAATGAACGGCCCGCATGGTATCGTGACCTAGTGGCGTCTACCAGCCCCAAAATGATGGCATTGGGCCTGCTTTGGGGCGGGCTTGCGCTCGCGGAAGGGGGCCGCCTTCCCCTAGCCGGCTGCGGCGTTGAGGCCTTTCCCGAGATCGTTAGCCCGCAGCCTGTTCTACCGGGCCACTTGAAAGCGGCTCTGTCCCCCTCCCGCGGTACCGACCCCGATGCGCCAGCCGGCGCGGTGAATCCCAAGCTGAACCCGCTGCAGAAATTTTCCATCGAGTGTTACATCGGAGCGGCCGTCGAAGGCGGCTACGCAAAGAATCTTTACGAAGGTACGGAGCCAATCCAACGCAAACGTACCAATTACGATGAAGTGGCTTCCGTGCGCACCAAGGACGGCGAGCTCATCGCCCCTCGCTACTACATCATCAAAGAAGAACTGGGGCCCGAGCTAGCCCGCACCCGGAACGATGGGTACCGCGGTTTCGCCGCCACCTTCGAGCGGGCACTCGAGAATCTGAAAAATAACTCGGACACTGCCGCCCCTTCCCGCTGGGCTAAACTGCTGGCGGCGAGGCTAAGTCCCAAGATCCTGGACAATCTCAAAAGCCAGAAGATTGATCCCGTGGCGGCGGTGGGAAACTTTTTGGCCATTCGTTCCGCCATGCGGCCGGTGGAGGGTAACCTCGTTCGGGGGGTCACCGGCGGCGAGCTGGGGCTGGAGAAAGGCACGATGCCGGAGATTGGTTCCGCCATCCCGTTTTCTTCGAGCAAGGGCACGGCCATCTCGACCAACCCCGTGGAATCGCTGAAGGACACGGTGGACTACGTGACCGGCAAGGTGAACACCACCCATCCGCGCCACGGCGGCAAAGACGCGTACGTGCTCGTATATCCACCCGAAACGGTTGAAGGCGTTTCGATCAAAAGCCTCGGCGACCACACGGTGGATGGCATCGAAAGCCACCTGGCCGTAAATATTGGACCCGACGGCAAAGAGTACCGCGATCCGGCCGTCGTAGTTTCCAAGCGTGAAGTCATCGCCTCGCCCAAGGAAGATCTCGTCGTAAGTGGCCTATACCGCACGCGAAAAAATCCAAGTTTAATCTACGTCGTCATGGGAAAAAAAGGGGCGGTTCCGCTGGGCGAGCACTGGGAAGACTGATATCTTCCGCCCGTGTCGGACTTTCCAAAATTTGATTATCCCTGGGGATTGCTGCGGGTAATCGTCGACGGGATCTCCATCCTCGATATTCCCAAGCTCGAGCTCAAGAACATCGAAGAGGCCACCAAGTTCATCGAGGCCTACGGCTTCGATCCCTCGGATCCGCACGATGTGGATCTCATCTGGGAGTTTTTCGACGACGCCGTTATGTTCATGGAGAAATCGCTCGCGGACCCCGAGATGCCGAAAGTGCCGGAGCACCTGCGGTCGCGCAAGGCGGTCATCGACGTCCGGCGCTTGCTACTGCTCGCCTCGGAATCCACGCCATCCGCGGATCAGGTTTACGTTTGCGGCATCCTGCGGCTGATGCACATTCTGATTCACCTCGCCCACGATCCGCGTTTGCGGTTCTTCGAGCAAGTGCAGAACCAGGTTCTGAACCGGCTCGATCGTTACATCTTCACGGATGAAAAAACTGGGGTGACCTACCTGGGCTCCCCCGAGCCGAATCAGGAACGCATCAAGCTGCTATTTTACAAAAAGAAAGATCACAAAGATCGCGTTCGCGAGATCATCAAGCTGCTCCACAAAACGGACAGCCTCGTGGAAGATATCTACGATCGTATCGGTTTCCGGCTCGTGACCGAGACAAAAATGGACGCCGTACGGGCGGTGCGCCTAATGATCGAAAAGAACATCGTCGGCGTGCCCAACATTCGCCCGGGTCGCTCGCGCAACCGTTTGGTCGACATGAAGCGCCTGAACTTCGAAATCGATCGCATTAAGGTGCACCAGCAGAAGAGTGGTGAGTCGGCGGCTTACGTCGAGAAAATGGTGAAGCGCCTCGAAAAGCGCATCGCCGCCTCCCGTCCCGGACGCAGCCTCTTCAACCCGCACTCGAGTGAGTATTTCCGCTCGATTCAATTCACCTGCCGCGAGCTGGTCAAAGTGAAGAACCCTTTGTCGCAGATTTACGAAAAGACCAGGGCCGAGCTCGCCAGCGTTCCCGATGGAGAGGCAATCCTTGCACGTCTGTACCCCGACCCGGTTCCGCCGTTCGAGTACGTGTTTTTCCCGTACGAGATTCAGATCATGGACGTGAAGTCTTACGCCGACAGCATCTTCGGCAAGAGCAACCATGAAGAGTACCGCCGCAAGCAGCTCACGGCCGCGCGAAACCGCGTGATGGGCCGCAGCGTTCCCAAGTTCTAAGTAAGCGCCTTCGCGATGATGTCGACGACCTCGTCGACATCCGCCGGCAAGAGGCCAGGATGCAACGGCAACGTCAGTAGCTCGGCGTAGAGTTTCTCGGCGGCCGGAAGTGGTGCGCCATCGCGCCGGTAATACGCCAGCAAGTGATTGGGCCGGTAGTGCAATCCCGTTTCGATTCGGGCGTCGGCCAATGCCGCGCGCACGCCATCGCGTTTGCCCGCCAGCACCCGTACCGGAAAAATATGCGGCACGGATTCCGGCGATCGCGGCAAGGGCTCTACGCCGGAGACAACGCTCAGCCTTGCCGCGTACTGATTAGCGAGGGCCACCCGCTTGGGGGCGAGCTCGGCGCTGAAACGCGCCAGCTGCGCGCGACCGATGGCCGCCATGAGATCGCTCATGTGGTAGCGCCACCCCTGCGCATAAACATCCTGAGTCGTTTCGTCGAGCCCGAGCCGGCGGGCCGCCTTCACCAGGCGCAGCACCTGGGCGTCGGAGGTAACGACCGCTCCGCCCTCACCCGAGGTTAAGTTTTTGATCGCGTCGAAGCTGAAGCAGACCACGTCACCTAACGTACCGATGCGCCGTCCCCGAAAGGCGCCGCCGAAAGAGTGGGCGGCGTCTTCAATCGTACGTAATCCGAACCGGGCCGAGAATGCGTAAAGGGAATCGAGGTCGCCGGGCTCGCCCGCGTAATGCACGTACAGCACCGCTTTCGTCCGCGCGGTCACGCGGCGGGCCGCATCTTGGAAATCCAGCAAGCCCGTCCGCGGGTCGACGTCGCACGCCACGGGAATCGCCCCGGTGGCCGACACCGCCTGGAACGACGCTACATAGGTGAATGTCGGAACGAGCACTTCGTCACCCGGCTGCAGGCCAATCGCCTGACCGGCCAGGTGTAACGCGCTGGTGCCGGTACTTACGCAGGCCACTCCGAGCTGGGATAGGCTTGCCTCGCGCCCGTCGCGGAGAAACTGCAGCAGCTCGTTCTCGAACGCCAGCACCTCGGGCCCCATCCCGAAATACCCCCGCGCCAGCACCTCATCTAGGCCGCGGCGCTCCAATTGTCCGGTATCCGGTTGGGAAAGCCTCACCCGTACGACGCTACCCGACCGTCCTGTTATAATAAAGAGGTGGAACCCGCCGCCTTGTCCCAACAATATTACGTCGGCCAAAACGGAGATCAGACCGGTCCCTACTCGGAGACCGATATCATCTCGCAGATCCAGCAAGGGTTGATTCAACCCGATGCGCTGGTGTGGCACGAAGGCATGCCGGAGTGGCAGCCTATCCGTAATTTCGATCGTTTTTCCGAGGCGTTTAGTGGCGCGGGCCACGGTGAAATCGGCATGGACGGGTCGGTTTCGGACCTCAGCGGTGAAGAGCCGTGGGAAACCAGCGGCCCCGGCCCCGCGATGTCGAATCCGAAAGCGGATGAAGAAGCCGAAGAAAAAAAGCAGAGCGTTTCCAAGAAGGGGCTCAAAAAATTCCGCCACAGCGAAGTCTCCACCTTCGCGTTCTCCGACAAAGAGGCCAAGCCGATTTATAAAGACAACATGTTCCGCGCCACCGCGAAGTACATCAAGCGGCGGTTCAGCATGGTCTTCTTCGGCGGGATTCTTTTCGCCGTTGGTTACGGTGGATACCAGTTTTTCATTTCGGTGATTAGTCCCGAGGACGGCGGCGAATCGGTGGCGGAGGTGCCAAAAAAGCGCGGCCGCGGATTCCCGAAGGGTCGCGGCACCGCCAACACCACTACCCCGAACAGCGCCGGCGGAACGGGGAAGAGCGCCGCAATCCCCATAATCGATGGCAGCGTCCGCGCCTCCGAGCTACAGAAGGCCAAGTCCGACATGCTGCTCAACTCCGAAGGCTCGATGCAGGTCATCGAGCGGCTGGTGGAAGCCAATCCCGAAGACGCCACCGGCAAAGAGGCGCTCGAAACTGGCGTGCTCTACTACAAAACGAATCAGCGTCGCACGGAGGCCGGGCGTCTTTTGATGAAAGCGAAGAAGCCGCTAGAAGCCTCCAAGTATTTTCTGGAAGAGCCGGCGCAGTGGGAGATGGCGGAGCAAGCTCTGTACACCGCGTACCAACAAAGCCGCGCGGCCGATCGCGCCGACATCTTAATTCAGGACATCAACATCCTGCTCGGCCCACTTGGCCGTCCCGAGGTGGCCCGCGACCGTATCAAGCAGCTCGAAAAAGATTTTCCGCGTCGTAAGCATCCCTTTGCGTACTACCTCAAATCGATCGACGGTCGCATCGCCGACATCTTCAACCGCTTGAGCTTTTATTTCGTGCAGAATCTGCTGAGTCACGTAGCCGCGGAATTTGCCGCTATGACCTGGACCGAGCGCCCCGTGGTTGAAATCCTTCGCTTACGCGACGGCAAGTACCGCATCGTTGGCCGCTACAAGGGAGACGTAATCCTGAGCCGCGATAAGTTGAACAACATCACCTTCGTCTTCTGGATGGAAGGCGACACCTGGCGATTGGTCGAGACCGACGTTACGGACGAGCGCGGCCGTTTTGCCGCTTCGGAAAAAGAGCGGCTAAAGACCCGATCGGTACTCGCGGCCCAAATGCTCGAGAACCTGGAAAACCGGTTCCGCACCAAATTCCCCAAAGCAAGGCTCCACGAAGCCGTTTCGGAAGGGGCCGACGACACGCGCCGCCCCGCCGTGGAATAAGCTACTTCTTTTTACCGCAGGCCTTGATCCACTTTTCGACGTCGGCGACCTCTCTCGGAATTCCCGCCGAGAGATTCTTGCAGCCCTTCGCCGTAACGAGCACGTCGTCTTCGATGCGAACGCCGATGCCGCGATACTTTTTGGGCACCGTGGAGTCGTCCGGCTGGAAGTACAGACCCGGCTCCACCGTCAGCACCATTCCCGCTTCGAGTTTACCGAACTTGTAGGTCTCCGCCCGGGCCTTGGCGCAGTCGTGTACGTCGAGCCCCAGCATATGGCTGACGTTGTGGAGCGTGTAACGCTTGTAAAACTGATTCTCCGGCTTGAGCGCTTCTTCGGCCCCCATCGGGAGCAAGCCCATCTCGTCCAGCCCGTGGGCCAACACTTTCATCGCCGCCCGATTGGGGGCGAGAAAATCGTTGCCCGGTTTTACTTCCTTCATCGCGGCTTTCTGCGCGGCCAGCACCAGCTCGTAAACTTCGCGCTGCTCTTTGGAAAACTTTCCGTTGATTGGCAGGCAGCGGGTGATGTCGGCGGTGTAAAGCGAGTTGCCTTCGATACCGGCATCGAGCAGTAGCAGATCGCCCGAGCGAAGCTTTCCGTCGTTACGTTTCCAGTGCAACGTGCACGCGTGCGGCCCGCTGGCTACGATTGAGCCGTAGCCCACGTCGTTGCCTTCCATGCGAGCGCGGGTGAAGAACACCCCTTCCAGCTCGCGCTCGGTCGCGGCCGACTTGAGCCGCCCGATAACGTCTTCGAATCCGCGCTTGGTCGATGCAATGGCCGACGACAATTCTTTGACCTCGACCTCTTCTTTCAGCAAACGCATCTCCGAAAGAAAAACGGCAAACTCTTGGTCCTTACCCGCATCGCTACCGCCGAGCATCGCTTCGACCGAAGCGGAATGCCCGCGCAGCAGCCGGCGGCCCTGCGCAAAGCCCGCCTGCGACTTCAGGTAGCTGGCCAGCTCGGGCAGCGCCTTAGTGGTTACGCCAAAAACTTTCGCGCTTTCGGGTACGCCCAGTCGGGCCCCTTCCCACAGCTCGCCCTTGATCCGATCGGTGAAGAACGTGGGGTCGGTCTTGCCCGGATTGGGCTCTACGAAAAGCACCGCTTCGTGGCCATTTCCCTGGGGCACCATCACCAGCACGCAATCGGGCTCGAGGTTACCGGTAAGGTAGAAAAAATCGGAACAGGGGCGATACGGATAATACGTGTCGTTCGCCCGTACCTTGGCGTGGCCCGACGGAATCACCAGCAGGTCACCCAGAAACTTGGCCGAGAGGGTCTCACGGCGTTTCTTGAAGCTGGCTTGGTACTTAACGGGGGCCACCTTCGACACCCGGGGCGTCCAGCCCTTGAGCATGAACGAAATCAGAGACGGCGGCGCCTCGGAGTCGTGGCTCTCGATCGTGATGGATTTGGACTTCTTGGTTTGGGAATTGTCGAAGGTCATGCGACCAAAATAGCCCCGAAAACGGGCTGGCGCCAGCTCAAACGCGATGAGTCAGGACAGGTTACGAGAAGTCGCGGTCCATGACGGTCTTGCGGCCCTGGGACCGAGCCACTTCAATCGCCGCGTCGCAGAGGTTGCGGATCTTGGCGCTGAGCTTGTCGTAAACGTCGCCGCTCGTGTTCATGCCCGACCGGTCAGCGATGTATTTGCGGACCTTCGTCACCACCACGAGCACTTCGTCTTCACTGGCCGACCCCGACGGGGGAAGCCGCCGTGCGGCCCGGGATTACCTTCTTGGGCTCATTGGCCTCGGGCGTAGCCGGCGATCGCCGTTCGATGGCCCCCGCGCTGCTACCGCGATGCCGCTCGATGGGCAGATGCGCATCCCAGCAGATGACCGAGCAAAACGCGTAGTTGGTAACCCTGCCTTGGCAGGTGGAAACCGAGCACACGTAGTAGGGGCTGTTAAGGGAGATATCTCTTTTACAGGAGCTGCACTTTCGCCAAACGCCGGACATACACGCTATTTAACCACAACCCGGGGCCGCCGGGAACCGGCGCGGCTCACTCGCTAAAACTGGAAGTAGATGAATGGCGTTAGTTTCAACGGCACGAAAAACAGCATGGCCGCAATCGCAAAGCCTACCGCGAACCAAGAAAGGGGGGCGGCCGTCCGTTGCCATCGCACGAGCGGCTCCGTGCGTTGCCATCCCCAGTGCGCCACGAGCAGCACTACTAAAAAGCCCCACCATGCGGCGAAGGCGCGCGGCTCTAGACCGCCTACGCCCGACGCGGCTCGCTTGAGCCAAGGCAAAAACGTGCCGGGTTGGGAGAGCCGAAAGAGGATATCGGAACCGCAGACGAAGGCTTGAGTTGCGAACCAGGCCGCTACGAGGGGAAGGCGAACTTTCAGGTACCGCTGGTTCCAACGGCTCCAGACGGAATAGAGAATAACCCCCAGTGCATTCACGCCCCCCCAGATGATGAAGTTCCAAGCAGCCCCGTGCCAGAGTCCGCCCAGCAGCAAAGTGATCAGCACGTTTCGATAAGCGATGGCCGTCCCGCGGCGGCTTCCCCCCAAGGGGATGTAAACGTAATCTCTGAGCCAGGTGGAAAAGCTAATGTGCCACCGGCGCCAAAAGTCTTGCAGGTTCGTGGCGAGGTACGGCGTTCGAAAGTTCTCGCATAGGGAAAAACCAAAAAGTGCCGCCAGCCCGATGGCCATATCGGAGTACCCCGAGAAATCGCAGTACACCTGGACATAGTAGCCAACGGCGGCGAACCAGCAGGCGGCGCTGCTGTACACTCCCGGATTGGCAAAGATCGGGTCGACTACCGCCGCCAAGTTGTCGCCGAGTACCGCTTTTTTGAAGTACCCCACTAGAATGAAGTAGAAGGCGTAACGAAAATCGATCTGCGTAAGTTGAGCCGGGGCCCTTAGCTGAGGAAGAAAATCGCCGGCCCGCACGATGGGCCCGGCCACCAGCTGCGGAAAGAACATCACATAGATTAGAAAATCGGCGAAGCTCGAAGGGCGAAGTTGCCCCCGATAAACGTCAATGACGTAGCTCATGCTCTGAAACGTGTAAAAACTGATTCCAAAAGGCAGAATCAGATTCAGGACCGGTGGTGAAAGCGTAAGCCCTAACTGCGACGACAACTCTACGGCCGAAGCCGCGAAAAAGTTGTAGTACTTGAAGGTGCCAAGCACTCCAAGATTAACGAAGATAGAAAAGATCAGCCAAGTCTTACGCCGGAACGGCTGGGCCTGAATGGCCTGCGCCATGAAATAGTCGAAGGTTGCCGTCAGGTAGAGCAGCCCCAGAAAGCGAACGTCCCACCAGCCGTAAAACATGCTGCTCAGCACGATTAGCCAGCGCTTACGTTTCTCGCCTTCCGCCGCCCGCCAATAGGTCACGAAGCTAAACAAGAGAAAGAAGGGAAAGATGGCTTCGGTGAATATCATTTGTAAGCCAGCTTTGGCGGCTGCAGTAGAAACTCGGTGGCCACTCGGCCCAGCTCGCGCGAATAGGCTACGGCGCCTTCGCTGTTCAAGTGGCTCGCATTTCGTCTTTCGGCAACTTTGTACAGTTCCGGAAAACGTGTCGGGTTGTTGAACAAGACGACCGGTAACTCGGGATCGAGTTCGTCGCGAAGAAAACAAAGCCACGGTGAGGTATGCGGCGAAGCAATGAACAATACTTTGGTCCCGCGCTGCGCAAATCGCGCGGTAACCTCACGCAGGTAATCCAAAACGGCCCGTTCGGGTCGGGTGAGCCCGGCACGGCACTGGGCCAACGTCTGACGTGGCCTTTGCCACTGCCGCCGCAAGGCTTCGATTTCACGGGCGACGTCCTTGGCCCGCGTGGAGGTCGACCTGGCTTTGGGCTGGTACTCCAACAAGGAGAGGGGCCGTACCTTACGGGGAGAAAAAAATTGCGCCACCAGTTCGCGGCCCACTCCGATTTTCATCGAACGCGCTACGGTGTGCTGAAGCCGGTCCCAAAGTGTTTTCACCCCCCCACTGCGAATCCCATTCGTCCCAGTCGGTAAAGCGCGCGGTCAGCTTTAGCGCTGGCCAGTCACTCCAGTAGAGGGAGCGTTGCGTGAACCGGTTGTCGGGGAGCCTATCCCATGCCCGAAAGGAGACATCGATGATCACGAGCTTCAACCGGCTTAGCGCCGGCTCGTTCAGCTGACGTAACAGGTAATCAAGCTCCGCCAAGCTGAGCGCTCCGGCCGATATTTTTGCCGCACGTAGTTCTATCCCGCGAGAATGCGCCGTCGCGTCAAACACCGAAGGATGAATTCCTTCCATGATGAAGCTCGGACCGGCAATCAGGGTGTTTATCCTAGAGTCCGCTCGGTTTAGGACGGTGAGGCGCGACCAAAGCCAATCCCAGTTGTCTTCGGGCAGTAACTTGATTGGAGCAAGCGACAGGGCCAAGGGGAAAAGCGAGACCCAAAAAATAATTTTGATGAGTCGCGTGCGATGGAACATCGGAAGCAAAATTGTCATCCGTCGCAACCGATTTTGCTATGTTAAACTCAATACGTGACCTACCCAAACGAACGACGCCGGCATCGACGCATAACGCTCAACGTTCCGGCGATGGTCGAAGTGCTCGACGCCAAGAATGACTCCCACTCGTATCCCGCGCGCGTGCTCGATATCTCCGAAGGTGGTATGCAGCTCGAAACGCGCGACCCCGTCGCCGTGGTCGGCACCGAGGTACTGGTGCAGTTCGCGATCACCGAACGTATCTACATCCACGCTAAGATCCGCCAGGCCGACAACATCGAAGTCGAGCTGGGCGAAGGCGGCGAGGACTCCGAATCAATCGTTCGCTGGGCGGATGGTAGCTCCGGCAAGTTCGGGGTGGAGTTCATGCAGCTCGAACCCGAAGTCCGCGCCAAGTTAAAAAAACTTGTCGACCGCCTCATGGAAGTCGACGGCGACATCACGAAAGTTTAACCGAGCTTTTTCGCCAGCTCATCCACGAGCTTCACATAGCCGGCGGCCGCCTGCTCTTTACCCGTGCCTTTGAGCTTCGCCCAGGCTTCGTACTTTTTCCGGCCCTTCAAATCGAAAAGGCCGGGCTTATCCCCCGTCACGTCGCCGGCGGTAGCCTGCTTGAACAGGCCGTACAGCTGAAGCAGCTCTCCGTCCGACGGGCGTTTCTTGAGCGCTTTCACGCGATCGGCGGCTTGGGTAAAGGTGGCGTCCATGAATCCTCCAAAAGCACCTTCTTGAACCAGGAGGATGCCGAACGCAAGCGAAACGGTGGAGGCTAATCGCAACGGCCGTCGGAGAGGCGAATGATTTTCTTTTCGACCCGGTCAGCCTGAATAGTGACCGTGCAGCCAACGTCGATTTTGAACGGTTTATTCACGAAGCGAAGCTTGTACCGCTGTCCGGCGCGCAGATTTTTCTCGAACTTCTTTCCCGGACTCAAGTCGTTCACGAAGGTGTCGTTGATGTACAGCTCAGCATTCCCGTTCACGGTCAGCTGAAGAATGCCCATCGGCACCTTCTTGAGTGACTTCTTGATCGAGCCTTTGCTGTTCTTGAACACGTAGTTGGTTTTAAAATCTTCGTATCCTTCGAGCTGAAGCGTGATGTTGTATGCCTTGCCGCATACGCCCGAGATCACCGAGTTGGATACCCCGCGTACGTCGCGTTCCACGAAGATGGTCGCGCCCGGAGGATCGGTTTGAATATCCATCGAGCAATCTCCGTACGCGCGGGGCGTGACGGTGCCCGGAGTTACCGGTGCGTCGGGAGCCACTTGGGGGGCCGGCGCCGCGGGGGCCACCTCGGGCTCCACCTGAGGCTCTACTTCGGTACGCTGCGGAGTGCGGCGAATTCTTTTCGGCGGAGGCGCTGTGGCCGGCGTGCGGGGCTCTTCCGTTTTCTCGTCGATGATGTTCTCGATGAACTGGAGGGCCTTGCGGCGATCTTTCATATACAAGAAGCCCATTCCCAGCAGCAAGATGATGAGGAAGAACTTCAGAAGAGGGTTGCCCTTCTTTTTCTTGTTAACGTACGGATCGCTGAAGACTCTTTTTTCACGCTCGCGGCGCTCGATGACGCTTTCGAGCTGATTCGACTGACCGTAGGTTTGTAAGCTGACGTTCTGCCCGGTGCCGCTCGTGCTGATGTCGCGTGACATGCTGACCGAGCGATCGCGCCGGCGTCCCTTGCCCGCGGCGCCAGTGTCGCTCAACGAGATACCGGTGCCGGAGGTGAACTCTGGTTTCGAAACTTCGGTTTTTTCCTGAATCGTTTTCTTGCCGGTGACCTGCGTGGGACGCTCGTCTTTTTGGATCAACGGATTGGAGCCCGTGCGTCCAAACGTGGAGCCGGTACGCGCCTGGGTGGGATTGCCGGTAGTGGGTGGCTCCGCATTCGTCGGATGGTACGAGCCCGTACGAGGGTCAACTCCTCCGCGGGTGACGGGATCGGCTTCCTCTTCGGGAATAATCGATTCCACCTGGGTGGCCGGATTGTCGTCTTCTGGATTGGCCGGTTCGCTCTTGGGCCGTCCATTGCGGAACACGCCGCTGATCGAGGTGACCAGCTCTTCTCCCGAAAGGTTCGTCACGATCGAGGCATTGCGCGTTTCCGATTTCGTCTCCGGCTCGTCGGGATCCTGATTGTCGGCGAAGTTTTCGTCGATCTCGCCATCCGGGCGATCGCCAGACGCTTTCTGCGAGAACGGGATCGACTGGCGATAAACCGCCTCGAACCGTTTTTTCTCCGCAATGATTTCATCCGCGAAGACCCGCATCAGGATCTCGGACATCTCCCGCTGGGAAAAGGCAGTAAAATACTTGTTCAGGTAACCCTGGATGTTCCGATGGAAAAGGCCGGCGTCCTGGTAACGAAGGGTAAGGTCCTTCGTCAGCGACTTCATCATGATCTTTTCCAGATCAGCCGTAATCTTGGGATTGGCGCGCGAGGCGGAAGGAATTACGCACTCTTGAATCTGGCGCAGCGTTGCCATGTCGTTCTCACCGGCGAACAGTCGCTTGTTCGTCAGCAACTCGTGCAGAATGATGCCCGTCGAGAAAATGTCCGTGCGGTGATCGATCTGTTCGCCGTTTGCCTGTTCCGGCGACATGTAACCAAACTTGCCCTTGATGACCCCCGAACGGGTTTCGTCGACCCGGTCCTTCGCTTTCGCTATGCCGAAATCCACGATCTTCACCGAGCCTTCGTACGAAAGCATGATGTTCTGCGGAGACATGTCGCGGTGAATGACGTTCAACGGCTTGCCGGTCAGATCGTCCTTGCGCTTGTGTGCGTACTCGAGCCCTTTGCAAACTTCGTTGATGATGTAGAGGCCGAACTCGATGGGTGGAACGTAATTTACCTTCTTCGCTTTATTGATGAACTGGCGAAGGTTCTTGCCGTCGATAAACTCCATCGCGAGCAAGTACGTCTCGCCCGCTTTTACGAAGTCGTAGATCTGCGCGATGTTCGCGTGGGTCAGCATCGACGATAGCCGGGCTTCGTACTCGAACATGCGGCGGAACTCGTCGTTGCTCGCATAGTTGGGAAGAATGCGTTTTATCGCGAGCTGCTTTTCAAACCCCCCGGCACCGCTGGCCTTCGCTCGATACACTTCCGCCATACCGCCGGTCGCGATCTTTTCGAGCAAAAGGTACTTGCCGATTTTGAATGGCTTGAAGTCCATGACGTCATAGTCTTTTCGGCGTTCGGCTCGATAAAGATGAGCCTAACGTGTCACGGCGGGCCAAAGGACGGATTAGGGCTTGCGGTGGAGGTGCCTGTGATTGCCCACCCGCTCCAGATGGACCTGGCCCCATGACGCGTCGAAACATAGGAAAAAATTGGTTTTTCCCTCTGCTGAAAGTTTGCCTAGGCTGTTTTTCAAGCGTACAGTTTTCGACGTGAATCCTGTCAGACGTGCGTTAAACCGGGTAATGGGAATGTTCTCCAGCGATCTCGCGATCGACTTGGGAACGGCAAACACTTTGGTCTATGCGAAGAATCGCGGCCTCATCATCGATGAGCCCTCGGTCGTCGCGGTCCATAAGAATCCGCGAGGCGGTCCGAGCCGAGTGCTCGCCGTTGGACGCGAGGCAAAAGAGATGCTGGGGCGAACTCCCGGAAGCATCGTTGCCATTCGACCGATGAAAGACGGCGTTATCGCCGACTTCGAAGTCACGCAGAGCATGCTCAAGTACTTCATCGCGAAGTCTCACGAGAAGATTGCTTTGGTCCGACCCCGCATCATCATCTGCGTCCCCTTCGGGATTACGCAGGTAGAGCGTCGCGCGGTACGTGAATCGGCGCAGTCGGCCGGTGCCCGTGAAGTTTTCTTGATCGAAGAGCCGATGGCGGCCGCAATCGGTGCGGGGCTGCCCATCACCGAGCCGTCGGGTAACATGATTGTCGACATTGGCGGAGGCACGACGGAAGTCGCGGTCATCTCGCTGGGCGGTATCGTGTACAGCCAATCGGTCCGCGTGGCCGGCGACAAGTTCGACGAGGCCATCGTCAACTACATCAAGCGCCAATACAACCTGCTGATCGGCGAGCGCACTGCCGAGCAGATCAAGATTGAGATTGGTAATGCCTTCCCCTTCGACGAAGTGAAGTACTGCGAAGTAAAGGGGCGCGATCTGGTCGTGGGTAGCCCCAAGACCGTCACCGTGAGCAGCGACGAGATTCGTGAAGCGCTAGTCGATCAGGTGAACATCGTGGTCGATGCCGTGAAGCAAGCCCTCGAGCGTACTCCGCCCGAGCTGGCGGCCGACAGCGTCGACAAAGGAATCGTATTGGCGGGTGGTGGCTCCTTGCTCGCCAACTTCGACATCCTCATTCGCGAACGCACGGGTCTACCCGTGATGTACGCCGAGGATCCACTGAAGTGCGTCGTGATCGGCTCCGGTAAGGTTCTCGATCAGCTCGACCTGCTGAAGTCGCTAACGATCGACTGAGAGTAATTTACGAGGCCGTCGCGGCACCCGCACTACGGGGCGCGACGGCCTTCGTGCGTCCTTACCGCTTTAATCTGGAAGATACGGTGTAGAGCAACAGCCCCACCGGACCAAACAGGAAGGTGAAGAATAGAATGAGCGCTCGCAACGAAAGCGAAAATTGCCGCTCTATCATTTTCCCCGAGAGAATGCCGCCGATGTAGAGGTCGAAGGCCAGATAGTGGACCCAGCCCGCGAGTAAAGCCCAGTCGCTGGAGAACAGCGTGCGAACCTCGGCAATCGAGCCAAAACCTCCACCGGGAATCCGGCCTGCCGTTCCTAGTGCGGCGGCGTAGAGCACGCTGAATGCTATAGGGAGCCAGGCACGGTAGACCAACCGGTTCGAAGCCTGGGACTGGGGCGCGAAGATCAATACGAGCCAACCCAGCATGGCGAGGCCGCTCGACACCGTGAAAAGAAGATCGGGGTTCACTTCGCCACCACCAGCTCACTCACCAGGCGGTGCATGAACTCGATACCGGGGCGAATGCTGGCCACGGGGATGCGCTCGTCGATGCCGTGGGCGCGGCGGCCGTCGGCCTTCAGCATCGCTAGCGGACCAATGCCGTAGCTGGCGATTCCTTTGGCGCGCAAGTAACGCGAATCGGTGGCGCCGCCGAACATGGCGGGAATGACCGGAGCGCCCGGCCACATCTGGCCTGCTATTTTTTCCACCGCGGTGGGAAGTTCTCCTTTGGGGTTAGAAGCTTCCGAAGCTCCCATCTCGCCCACGGGCTTTACCTCGACGTTGGAATCGTGAATTACTTTTGCGAGCCAGCTTTGAGTTTCTTCAATCGTTTCCCCCGGCAAGATGCGACAGTTCACGACGGCACTCGCTTCCGGCGGCAACGCGTTTTCCTTGGTGCCTCCCTTTAGCATCGTCGCCACGCAGGTCGTGCGTAGCAAAGACTTCAGCCCCGGATCTTTCTCAATCTCGCGCAGCGCCGCCTTCGGCAGCACGTTTTTGGATCTGGCGAGCGCCGAAAAGGCTCCGGCCATCACGGGCTTTTCCAGCGCCGCGCGCTTCTCGAAATAACCGCGCGTAACCGGAATCAACTTCGCCGGCCGTTCCGTTTTTCCCAAGCGATCCAAAGCCCGCGCTAAACGGTAAATCGAGTTATCGGCCAGCGGTACCGAAGAATGGCCCGTCGGGCCTTTCGTAGTCAGCTGGTAATCCTGGTACATCTTCTCCGCCGCCTGCAAATTAACGAGCTTTACCGAGCCGTCGTCACCCAGCTCCGGTCCGCCGCCTTCGTTAATGACGAGCTCGGGGTCCATCTGCTCCGGGTGCTTGCTCAGTATGTACTGTATGCCCGCCCCACCCGTTTCCTCATCACCGGTCATGGCGAGGATGAGGTCGCGCCTCAAGGCCACGCCGGATTTCTTCAGCTGAATGAACACCTCGAGGTTGATGGCGGCCATGCCCAAATCGTCGGACGTGCCACGCCCGTAAAGATAACCGTCCTTCTCCACCATCTTGAAGGGGTCGGTGCTCCACGCCTGATCCTGCGTGCCGACGACATCGATATGCGCGAGTAGCATGACTGGCTTGGTGGTGGGGTTGGTGGCCTTGATGCGCGCGGTGAGATTTTCCCGCCCCGGAGCAAACTCGGTGATCTCGTAGGGAATGCCTTCGTCCTTTAGCCGTTTAGCGATGAGCTTTACCACCCGCGCTTCGTTACCTGGCGGGTTGGTGGTATTCGCGGCGACCATCTCTCCGAGGAGCTTTCGCACGTTTGCCGCATCGGCTTCGAACGGCGCCTCCGCGGCGAAGGACCACGACGACAGAACGGCCAAAAGGAAGTACGAGAATTTTTTCATGAAGAAAAAGACTACCGGGTGGGAATGACGAAAGCCAAGTAAAAGGCCACGGCGGAGCAGCAGACGGTGACGAAGATTTTTACCGGCACCAGTGGAATCAAAAAAATCACCGACGCGCCGGCCGACAGGGCAATCATCGAGATGGCCAAAATCTTTACCCGCAGTGGCAACGCTTTCGTGCGCTTCCAATCGCGAAGCGGTGGGCCAAACCACTGGTGATTCATCAGCCAGTTATAAAGCCTTACGCTGGCGCGGGCGTAGCACATCGAAGCGAGCAGCAGAAACGGCGCGGTCGGTAACACCGGCAAAAAGATACCGATGAACCCTATCACCAAGGCGAGTGAACCGGCGGTCCAGTAAAGGCGGCGCAGCCAGACTCGCGATTCAATCTTTACCTCATCGCGATAGTCGACTGGCGGCACTTAACTCATCAGCCTTCCGCGGGACTCCACGCGGGGGTGAAGCACTCTTTGTCCGGAGGCGAGACTTTGCGACGGCCGGTACCATCGGTGGCCATTACGTAGACGCCGTAGTTTCCGCCCTCGTTCGCCGCGTACGCTATGTGACGTCCGGTAGGCGCCCACGTGGGGTTCTCGCTATTCACTTTGCGCTTGCCCGTACGATCGCCAATGGTCAAACGGGTGAGGTTGTTACCGTCGGGATCGATTAGGTACAGGTCAAAATTGCCTTCCGCCAAACGCTGGGCCGCGAAGACGATCTTATCGCCCTTGGGCGACCACGACGGAGACGCGTTGTACGTACCGGCAAACGTCAGCTGCTGGGCCGACATGTTGCCCACGTCCACTACGTAGATCATCGGGTGGCCAGTGCGCGCGGAAGAGATCACCATCTTCTTGCCATCTGGCGCCCAGTTGGGCTCCACATCGAATAGCAAACTGATTGAGCTGGCCTGGAAGCCCTCTCCGGAAAACTTTTTCCACTGGATGCGGCGGCTAAACAGCTCCGGGTCCGAATTAGTAATGTTAGGCTCTAAAAGGTAGATTTCGGGACGGCCACTGAAACTCAGCGTGGCCGCAATCTTTCCGCCATCGGGCCGCCAGGCGGCGCCGCTATTCATTCCTTCCTGCGCGGAGATGAGCACCCGCTGGCCAGTAGTAAGGTCGTGCTTTTTGAGCACCATGCCTTTCTTGCGGATGCCCTTGAACACGCGGAACTCGAACTGCGTATAGGCGATCTGGCGCGAGTTGGGCGCCCACGAGGGGCTTAGCGAAAGCGTTTCATCGGTGGTGAGCTGCTTCACGTTCCGGCCATCGGAATCCATGATGTAGATCTCTTTGGGCGGCGACTTGCGCCGTTTCAAATCGCGACACGACATGAGAAGGCGGCTGTTGAAGAGCCCCTTCTCGCCCGTGAGGTTCTTCATCACGTCTTCCGCCAGCGCGTGCACCAGCCGCACGTACTGGGCGGTGGAGTAGCTGTAACGGGTCGAAAAAATCTTTTTCTTACCGGGAATATCGAACAGAAAAGCTTCCATGTTCAGCTTTCCGGCCTGCACTTTGTAGCCGAGCTTCAACACGAACGAGGTACCAAGATTGGTCCAGTCGTCGAAACGGACGGTGCGTACGTCTTTCGCCTGATCGTGGTTGGCGAAAAGATTATGCGGAATGAACTCGAAGAGGTTCACGAGCTGCAGGTCGGACTCCAGCTGCGTTTCAATCTTTTTGGCCAGCTCCGGATCGGCGGTTCCCGCCCCGTCGGGCAACGGATGTACCTTGCCCATCGCCAGCTTGGCCTTCTTAACGTTGGCCCCTAAGACCTCGATGTACATTTCGGCCTGCGCCACGCCCGCGAGCAAAAAGGAAGAGATGAGGAGCTTATGCCAGATGTTACGAATCATTTAGTTCTCCGGTTTGAATTCTAGAGTGATTCCGTCAGAAACCAAAGACATGTCGTCGGGCACCGGTAGAGGTTGCGATGCCTCCACGGCCTGCATGACGGCCGCATCGTAGACGGGATCGCGTGACTGCTTCATGAGCCGCTTTTCCTTGATCCGACCCTGGGCCGTGATTTCGATCTGCACCACGGTCGAGAGCCCCTTCTTCTTCTGCCATTGGTAGAGGTTGAAATGCTCACGAATCTTCATCGCCACGAGTGCCGCGTAGCGATCCTTTGCGGTGCCCACATTGCCCGACATCGCCGTGCCCTGCGACTTAAGGTTACCCGCAATCGCCTTGCGGCCCTTTTGCGAACCCGTATCCTTCAAACCCTTCAACGCGGCTTCCTTGGCGGCTTCGCGCTCCATCTGCTTCAACGCTTTCTCTTTATCGGCTTTGGCCTTCTTCTCGGCGACCGCGGTTTTCTCGTCGGCTTCCTTCTTTGCCGCTTTCGCTTTTTCTTCTTTCGCCTTCTCTTCGGCCATGTGCATGGCGTCGGCTTCGTCCTTGGCCGCGGCCTCGGCCTCCGCTTTTTCTTGGGCCTGCGCCGCTTTATCCACTATCGGCAAAGTGGGGTCCACGTCGGTGCGCTCGTTCATCAGCTGGTCGGGAAGCCCCACCATGTCGACCTGAATGAAGTTCTGGTAAATCTCAATCGTGTTCGCTTTTTTGTCGGAGAACAGCTTGATGCCGAACTTCTCGAGCACGACCACGCCGCCGTAAAACAGCGGAAACGCCACGTGCACCACGAGCGATACGATAATGAAATAACGGGGTACGTAAATAAACCCCGTCTCTTGTTGAACAGCCTCGCTCATTTTTTCCCGGGGGGGCCGTCGGGCGGCATCGTGACGAGCCCAATCTTATCGATGCCCGCGTTCTTTACGGTGGCCATGGCTTGGGCCACCGAAGCGTAGTTCAAAGCTCCATCGGCCCGGATGAAGATCTCTCGCTTCGCCCGCGACTTGAAAAGGATCTGTAAACGCTGAGGAAGCGTCGTCAGGTAAACTTCTTCTTTGTTCAGATACAAACGGTTCTCTTTGGTGAGGGTGAGCACCACGGGACTCTCGCCTTTTTCGATCGCCTTGGTCTTCGCCTTGGGCAACTGAATGGGAATGCCCTGCTCCATGAACGGAGCGGTCACCATGAAAATCACGAGCAGCACCAGCATGACGTCGACCAGCGGGGTAACGTTGATTTCAGAAACGGGCGGCCGATCGTCGGAGCCACCCCCAAGATTCATCCCCATCGGTTGTTACCTCTTAAGAAGAACGGATTAGCTGGTCAAAAAGTTACGGCGAACGATGTTCAGAAAATCGCTGGAGAAGTTCTCCATCTGAACGCGCAGCGTGCGAATCTTGTGGTTGTAGTAGTTGTAGCCCATTACCGCGGGGATAGCGGCCGCCAGGCCGATGGCGGTGGCGA
>JBGSST010000099.1:0-16884 GCA_041736915.1 Bdellovibrionota bacterium | reverse complement strand
GCTCGCGGGTGGTGTTCCACTTATGACGATCCCAGCGTTCCCAAAGTTTTAGCCGCTTGGCCATCGGATTGAACCAGCCATTGAAAACGGCGAAGTTGTCGTCGAACGGCGGAGCGTGGTGGGCCAGGTGAACTTTTGGCGGCACGGAAAGGCCCGTCGCCTGCAACGTTTTGAAAAGCGGCGAAGCATTTTTCCCCAGATGCGCATGCTTGTGGGTTTCTGGCGTATTCATCGTAGCGAGCAGCCAGGTGATAGCCGCCGCGGTGTACTCCGGGGGCAAAAACGGTGAAGCAACGGCGATCGCGGCAAAGGCCGGCATCGTCGGCAAGGCGAAATCCGAAACGTTGCTTAGGTAATCCTCTTGGTTCAGGTTATTGGAAAACTCATGGTGTTTACGGAAGTCGTCCACCGTGCTGCTCCACCAGCGATTCCGTGGCGACGCGATGCTGTCGAGCCACTTGTGAAAGACTTGGCTCGTGAAATCGGCGGCGTAGAGGGAAAGGAGCTGAAACTCGACGAGCAGCGGAAGGGCCGTTGGGTTTTCGATCATCCCCTTGACCACGAATGCTTGGGCCACGCCGGCTAAGGCCCAGTTGGCCAGCACCATGGACTTCAAGCCGACCGTCTTTTTCGTAGGCTTGGAATAAGCGCGGATGGCCTCTCTCTTTTCTTCACCCTTCAGCGCACGGATCCGAACTAGCTCGGCGGCATTGCGTTCCCAACCAGTAATGTCGGGGGCCGCTACCAAACGATTCGCCGGCGCCGTTTTCCCCGGATTCATCCAGGCGAAAAGAAACTTACACGGCCCCGCCTGCGCCGGAACGCCCAGGGAAAAGGCCAGCGCGCACACTAGCGGTACACGCCATTTATTCTGCCACAACATGTCGCATTGTGATGCAAAGCCTCCGCCAGTCCGTTTAGCCGAGAGAGGGGGTAGGAAGCTGCTTAGGAAGTACCGTACACTTTGGGGATTCAGGCGATACAAACTGCAACGCAGTCGGGCCGCCAAAAAAGCAAAAAGGCCCGCCTATAAAAGGCGGGCCCGTCATGCAACCTTCGCAAAAAGAAGGTTAGTTGATCGCCACGGTTGGAGCCGGGATGCTATCCGCGTTGATGTTCATCGTAGCTCCACTCCACCACGGCCAATGATGGTGTCCGTGATGTCCGTGGTGGCCATGATGGCCATGATGGCCATGGTGACCATGGTGACCGTGATGCCCATGGTGCCCATGGTGCCCATGATGGCCGTGATGACCATGATGGCCATGGTGATGATGACGGCGATGCGATGAAGTCGCTAATTGACCGCTCGCGGCCCCCACTTCCTCACTGACCAAAGTCAGATTGTGGATCGCCACCGTTTCCGCAGCCCGCGCGGTCGTGGTTACCGTGGCCATTCCCAGCGCGAATGCGGCGCTCAATAGTAATTTTGTCATGTTGCCTCCTAATGGCTCGCGAAAAGCTCGCAAGCTTTGATGTGCTCAGGAGTTTGCAAAAGGCATGACAGGCAAAATAAATTAAAGAGGAAATAAAGAAGCAAAAAAAAGCTCTTCCCAGTGGGAAGAGCCTTTCAAAGATGCGGACGAACTAAGAAAAACTTAGTTCAGTTCGACTACGGGAGCCGGAACCACCGTGTTCATGCCCAACGCACCAGTCACACCGTGATTGTGGTGGCCGTGGTGTCCGTGGTGGCCGTGGTGACCGTGGTGGTGATCGGCCAACAGGCCGGTCGTCGTCGTCACTTCTTCAGAGACGAGTTTCAAGTCGGTGATGCTTACCGAATCCGCCGCTTTCACGGAAGTGGACAGGATCAATCCAAGCGCCAAAAAAGCGCTGAACAAGAGATTCTTCATTTGTGCGTTCCTCATTAACAGCTCCAGCAAGTAGTTCACCGGAATAAGTGAACACCGTCACCCGCTTACGCACACGCGTCAAAGCAATACGATCACCACATGAACATATGTTCCAATGACACAATAATCGTATAATTAATTCCCGGTTTTATACCGACGGACGGGCGGAATGGCGCTTGCCCTCTCGCACCATCGAAACGGACGTGCCCGCTTTTTTCTTTCCGCGCACCGGTTGAAGGTTGCGTTCCATCGCGGCCTTTACAAAGCCCACGAATAGCGGATGCGGCAGGAATGGCTTCGATTTGAACTCCGGGTGGAACTGGCACGTGAGAAACCAGGGGTGGCTCGGCAGCTCCATCATCTCGACGAGGTTCATTTCTGAGTTGAGACCGCTAAAGAGCATTCCCTTATCCTCGAGCATGCCACGGTAATGGTTATTCACTTCGTACCGGTGCCGATGGCGCTCGGAGATTTCCTTGGAGCCGTACACGCGCTCGGCCAGCGACTTGCTTTTGATCTGACACGGATACGAACCAAGCCGCATGCTGCCGCCCATCCGTTCCACCCGCCGCTGATCTTCCATGAGATCGATTACGAACTCGCCCGTATTGGAGAACTCTCTAGAAGTCGCCTTCGAGATACCACATACTTTGCGGGCAAACTCGATGATGGCGAGCTGCAGGCCAATGCAAATTCCGAAATAGGGGATGCCGCTTTCCCGCGCGTAGCGGATGGCGAGAATCTTTCCTTCGACACCCCGGTTACCGAATCCGCCCGGAACCAAAATGCCATCGAGCCCTTCGAGCACCTGTTCCGGCTTGCCCTTCTCTAGCGCTTCCGAATCGATGTAGTGCAAATTCAAACGGCAGTGGTTCGCCATGGCGCCGTGAACCAGCGCCTCGCTAACGCTCTTATAAGAGTCGGTAAGGTCCACGTACTTGCCGACCACGCCGATATCCACGGTGCCGTGCTTTGGACGCAGAACCGAGTCCACGATCTTGCCCCACTTCTCTAGACTCTTGCCCTTGGTCTCGAGCCGCAGGCGATTGCAGATCTTCTCGTCCAATTTCTGGGAGGCGAATAGCTGCGGCACCTCGTAAATGCTCGACACGTCTTGCGCCGTGATGACGTTTTCGGCGCGCACGTTGGAGAATAGCGCCAGCTTCTTCTTGATCTCTTCGCCCAGCTCGCGGTCCGAGCGGCACATGAGGAAGTCAGGTTGAATGCCGATCTCGCGCAGCTTTTGCACGCTGTGCTGGGTGGGCTTGGTCTTTAGCTCACCGCTTACCTGCAGGTAGGGCACGAGCGTCACGTGGATGAACACGACATTTTCTTCGCCCACGTCGAAACGGAACTGACGAATGGCTTCCAGAAACGGTAACGACTCGATGTCACCGACCGTGCCTCCGATTTCCACAATCGCCAGATCTTTACCTTCGGCCACGAGCTTCACGCGATTCTTAATCTCGTCGGTAATGTGCGGAATGACCTGCACGGTACCACCCAGATATTCCCCGCGGCGCTCTTTCGCGATGACCGCTTCGTAAATCTGCCCGGCGCTCACGCTGTTTTCGCGGCGTAAATTTACGTTCGTAAATCGCTCGTAGTGGCCCAAATCCAGATCGGTCTCGGCTCCGTCTTCGGTAACGAACACTTCGCCGTGTTGAAACGGATTCATCGTTCCCGGATCGACGTTCAGATAGGGATCCATCTTCATCAACGTAATCGACAGCCCCCGGCTTTCGAGCAGGGCGCCTAACGAGGCGGCGGTAAGCCCTTTTCCGAGCGACGACAGCACGCCGCCAGTCACGAAGACGTACTTCGGTTGGGCGTTGCGCTTCTTGGGGCTTTTGTCGCGTTGTGATTTCACTGTGAGAGTCTCCTTAGCGATTAATCTTTGCCAGCTCGGCTTCCACCAGCCGTACGTCGTCTTTCAAATCCACCGCGATACGCGGCCCTAGCACTTCGGCCACGCCGATCCGGACTCCGTTGTCGAGGGCCCGCAGCTGTTCGAGCTGCTCGCTTATCTCCAACGGCGAAGCCGGCCATTCCACGTAGTCGAACAAAACTTTCCGGCGGAACCCGTACATGCCGACGTGCCGCCAGTAATAACCTTCCGGAACCGCGCCAATCGGCGCCCGGGAAAAATAGAGGGCCTCGAAAGTTCGGCTTACCGCCACCTTCACGATATCCCGTTGATTCACCGTGGATAGATCGTGGCACTTCCAGGCCAGTGTAGTCATTCCGAAGCGCGGCTCAGAATGAAGCAACCCCACGAGGGCATCGATGTCCTCTTTTTGGGTGAGCGGCTCGTCCCCCTGCAGGTTCACGACGATATCGGCATCGAGGTGGCTTGCCACCGAAGCCACCCGGGTCGTGCCGTTCGGGAACTCACCCGTGAGCTGGGTCTCCGCCCCAAAACCCTTGGCCACGGCCTCCACTTCCGGACTATCGGTCGCAATGACGAGCCTATCCAGAGCGGACGACTGGCGCGCCGCTTCCCACACCCACTGAATCAGGGGCTTGCCAGAAATGGACGCCAACACCTTCGCGGCGAAGCGCGTAGAGCCAATTCTTGCGGGAATGATACCGAGGGTGGACCCACGGCAAATAGGGGACGCCATGGGGTTTCTTTATATTCGGGAGGGGGCCCAAATTCAAAGGGAGTTTGTAAAAAGAGCCCATGAAAAAAGGGAATGGCCGACTGCCAGGGTGCGGGCATGGCAGCCGGCCAACACTCTCTTTTTAGGAACGAGGGAGAAGGAACGTGATTATTCGTTAGTAAGCCATCATTAGGTTGCTACTTCCGCCACGGCATTGATCGCGAAGCCATCTCAGCTTGGATAACTCCTTTCTTTCGCGACGAGTCGTGCACATGCTGAATTTAGAACCATGAATTTCTTCGAAAAGTTGCAATGCTTCGGACAGTTCATCGAAGTAGGGAACGAGCCTGCGAGGAAGACGGGGACGTACGCTCAGGAGCCCTTCACGTTCGAGGGTGTCGATCACACTTTGCAGCCACGCCTCTTGTTCGGCGTCGACGGGAGTTAGGGTTTCTAAGACTTGTTCCCAATATTTCATGCGTTTCTTCGAAACGGCTTCGCGGTGGGCAAAAAGAGGAACTAGGAGGAAATGCTCAGGCTTGCCACCAACGTACTGCTTCGAGCCTCTTTAGAAATGATGACACAGGCAGTATACGCGGCGCAAGATGTTAAGATTCCTACACTTTCCGCCGTTTTCCCTATTGTTATTGAGATGTTAAGAAATTATGGAGGTATTCCATGAAAAAGGTACTTGAGTACGCCCGCCTTTCATAGGATGCCTGACGTCGGTTCTTCTTCGAAGAATCAAGTCTGGGGCCGATTGAGGGGTTTTTTCATGGTTAAAAGTTGGGTTTTCGTAGGGTTTCTTTTGTCTAATCCGGTGTTCGCCGGGCTGTGTTCGATGGATAAAACGGTGCCGGGGCTGCCAAAAGCGAGCTGCCAGATGCCGTCTTGTCCCCAGGGGATCGACTGCCAGCCGCCCGAAATCGACCGCGATCGCGCGGTGATTTCCTACAAAGAGCCGCTCATCCGCTGGCAGGACATTTGCGCGGAGCCGTCGTTCGACAAAGGACCATGCTGGGAAGTATTCCTGGATTTCGCGGTCCAGTTCGACGCCAAAGACGCAGCCGGTATCTCGAGCATTGGCGCCAACTTGGCGCAGGAAGTTTCGGCTCGCCGCATCTTCAAGAAGTTCATGGCTTCGGTAAACACTAAGGGGAAGTCGGGAAAATGGGAGATGCAGGGCACGATGACCGCCCACGTTCCCCCCGGGCAGCGCCTGGATATCGACGTGTATGAGCTTTGCGCGCGTGATGCCAGCGGCAATGAGGCCTGCGCCCTTCCGTTTCGGCGCTTGGACCTCGGGTTCAATAACGCCCTGAAGTAACCGCTTTGTGATCGCGGGGTGCCTCTGGCGCCCCGCGTTCTTTCCCGCCCTCTCGCTTCAAATCGGGTACCCACGCGCGGCCCGACCCTGTGCTAAAATTAAGTAGTCCCCTCCCCTTATCCCCCCCAAATATGAACACGCGATCCGGACAAGAAATTCTCATCGACGCACGCCCCTTGTCTCCGTGGCGTCTCATGCCCGATTTGTACCGCTATCGCGATCTGCTTTTCGTGATCGCGCAGCGTGAGATCCAGGTGCGTTACACCCAGACCACGCTTGGCGTTCTCTGGGCCTTGATCCAGCCGCTCGGGGCGATGTGCCTCGCGTGGTTCGTCTTCGGCCGCATCGCCAACCTGTCGACCGAAAGCGTGCCTTACCCACTTTTTTGTCTCGTGGGGACGCAGGTGTGGACTTACTTCTCCACCGGCTTTGCCAACTCCAGCCAAAGTATTTTGAGCCACAGCAACATCATTGGGAAACTCTACTTCCCGCGTATCATTCTCCCGCTGGCGATCGTGGTGTCGGGGCTGATGGACCTGGCCATTGGCTTGGGCTTTCTCGCCGCGTGTCTCTTGTGGTTTGGCTACGTGCCGACCATCGTCGGCGCGGGGCTGTTACCTTTCATCGTTCTGGGTCTAGTGGTCTTCACCTCCGGAGCCGGCATACTCGGCGCGGCGCTGTGCGCCCGCTACCGTGACTTGCGCCACGTGATTCCGTTTACGATACAGATGGGCTTTTTCGTAACGCCCATCGTGTATAGCACCTCGGTGCTGCCCGCTTCGTACGCCCCGCTTTTGAAACTGAACCCGCTCGCGGGTTACATCGATACGCTGCGGGCCGTGGCGTTTCGCGCGCCGATTCCCTGGGAAGCTTTTCTGGGCGCCCTTTGGTCTTCGCTTCTGCTTTGGACCGTCGCCGTATGGCTCTTTCAAAAGATTGAGCACACCATGGCCGACACGATCTAACGCTTTTCCCTACCGTAAAGGATTGGCTTGAATCACCCGGTCATCATTTTAGATTCGGTAAGCAAAACTTACCGGCCCAAAGCCAGCAGCTACCAAACTCTGCGTCAAACCATGATGGCGCTGTTCTCGCCGCTATCGGGCCGCAAAGCCCAACACATGGAACGGCTCGCGGAAGTGCCGGCGCTACAGAACGTATCGTTCAAAGTTGAGCCGGGTGAGATTGTCGGCATCATCGGGAAGAACGGGGCCGGAAAGTCCACGCTGCTCAAGCTGCTGTCGCGCGTGTCGCCGCCGACTGAAGGTTCCATCCGGCTGCGCGGCCGCGTGGGCTCGTTGCTCGAGGTAGGCACCGGATTTCACCCGGAGCTTACGGGACGGCAGAACATCTTCTTGAACGGTACCCTGCTAGGGATGCGCCGATTGGAGATTCAGGACCGCTTCGACGAGATCGTGGAGTTCTCCGAGGTGAAGGCGTTCTTGGATCTGCCCGTTAAGTTCTATTCGTCGGGCATGTACATGCGGCTAGCGTTCGCGGTGGCGGCCCACTTAGAGCCCGAAGTTTTGATCATCGACGAAATTCTCGCCGTGGGCGATGCCGCCTTTCAGCAGAAATGTTTGAAGAAGGTGAAAGAACGCGGCGGTCTCGGCGGCACCATCATCTTCGTGAGCCACAACCTCGACGTAGTGAGCTCGCTGTGCACGCGAGCCATTTACCTGGATCGTGGCGAAGTGGTGGCCGATGGCGCCGTAGGGCCCGTCATCAACCAGTATCTGCAAACGATCGATTTTGCGCGCGACCTCCACCGGTGGGACGGAGAAGAAGGTGACGATTCGCTCAAGCTCATTCGCACGGAGCTGATTGCTCCGCCAAATGCGCAGGGGCTCGACACGTCGATGCCGCTGACGTTTCAATTCGAGTTCCGCATTACGCGCCCCCTCGCGGGTCTCATCTTCAACCTGACGCTGTGGTCGTCGACCGACCGCATGCTCGGATACTCGTTGTACGATGATCTGCAAACGGGACCACCGCCGGTGCACCAACCGGGGCACTACGTTTACGAAGTCACGATTCCGCCCAATACGCTGTCCACCGGCTCGTTCACCATGAGGCCCCAGGTTGCGATTGCCCACCGCAAGGTGATCACCGAAGAGGCGGGCCACCTGCGCTTCAGCCTGATGAACCTGAACGGAATCGGACGCCGCTTCCCCAACGACATGGAAAACCTATTCCGGCCGGCTTGGAACTGGAAGTGCAGCGAGGTGCAGTATCCGTCCAACGTGATCGATCTGACCACCCGCAAAACTGGCACCTGAAGTTTATGAAAATCTACGACGTTTTTCTCTACCATAACGAAGATCATCTTCTTGAGCTGCGCTTGCGGGAGCATAACCCGTTCGTAGACCACTTCGTTCTCATCGAGGCCGACCACACCCATGCGGGAAAGCCCAAGCCCTTTCATTTCGACATCGCGTCGCCCCGGTGGGCGGCTTACCGGCAGAAAATTATTGTTCTCCGGTCACCGCTGGCCCCGCCACCTGTCTCCCCGTGGACCAATGAAGCGGTTCAGCGCAACTTTTACCTGTCGGCGCTCAAGCTCGACCCCAACGACCTCGTCAACCTGGCCGACATCGACGAGGTGACCTCGCGCTTCCACTGGAAGCGGCTGCTCGAAGAGGTACGTGAGCGAGACTGCGTAGCGTTGTGGCACCGGTTCTTTTACTACTACCTGAATCTGGAATCGTCGCAGCCGTGGTTCTCGGGAAGGCTCATGAAAGCCAGCTTCCTGGAAAAGATTCAGCAGACCCCGGACGACTTCCGTAAGCGGCCTTACCTCTCGACTACCGTGCCGTGCGGCTGGCATTTTTCTTACCTGATGACGGCCGAGGGAATCGCCGAGAAGTTATCGTCGTTCTCCCATACCGAATACGATAACGACCACTTCAATACGCCGGAAAAGATTCAGCGAGCGCTGAAGGAAAAGTCCGACCTGTTTTTGCGTCCGGGCTTCCACTACACCGTAAGGGAAATCGATCAGAGCTGGCCGCTAGCCGTACTGGAGAATCCATCCGCGTGGGAAATGTACGTTTGCGATCGTACCTGGAAAGACCGCGCAATCGAGGCCAAACGAGCCCTGCGCCGGGTGGCGAGCCAGATCAAACACCGCTCGCGCCAAGTGATCGTTCCGGAACCACCCGCCGGCGCCAAACCCAGCGCCTTCCGCTGCGCCACCAACTACGTGCAACAGCTCTACCCCGAACTTGCGGTTAATGGCGCGCCTCCGCTGAACGAGCTACTTGCGCGACTCAAGAGTTACGTCGCCGAAGGGCTCGACTGTGGTTTCGTCACGTTAACCGCCGCCCAGGCCCGCGACACGTGGCTAGCCACCATTGCGGCCTCGGTATACAAAGGCATCGTCGTCATCGCGAACGGGTTTCCACCCGCCGAATTGGAGAAGGTGCAGAAGGTGGGGCTGCCCGAGTTTCTCAAGCTTCGCGCGCAGTCCGCGGCCGCGGCTTAAACCGGGCGCGGCTTGGTGCCGAGCAAGACCCTAATCGTGTAGAGCTTTTGCCGCCAGCGCCGGAAGGCGTACGGGTCGATCTGGTTTGCTTTCTTCCACAACGTCCACGCGACACCGCGACTTTGCTTAGCCGCCTCGTATAGCGCCCACTGATCGAGAAGCTCCGCTTGTAGAACCTTCAGCAACCGCACCAGCGAAGGTCGCTGGCTCTTTGCCAGGGCGGCCTGATACAGCTCGTCGCACTTGGCGTAAACTTCGCGCCGCCGGCGGTGAAACACCTGTGATTCGTGCTCGGCGATGAGCGAGTCCGCCGAGTCTACGAACACGGCTTTGACCGCTTCCTGCACAATGAGCCACACGAGAAAAGCGTGATCGATGATGAGGTCGTAGGGGGTGCACAGATTCAGCACCCGAAGTAAAACTTCCCGTCGGAACACCTGGGCGCCCACGTGGGTACCACCGTTGGTGCTGATGCGAATGAACTCTTCACCGCTCAGTACGGCGCCATTTTCCACGGGAAATATTCGGCTAAGGGTTTCCTGCCCCGATTCAAAGTTTACTTGCGTGAACGGCGAGAAACTCATTGAGCAGGCCGGATTCGCTTCGAGGACCGGTACCCGGTGTTCGAGAAACCGCGGCCCGTAGCGATCGTCATCCATGAGCAGGCAAACGTACTTACCCTTGGCGCGCTTTACCCCGTCCGCCCAGTTCCCCCCCACTCCCAGATTCTTGGGCTGGCGCACGTAGTTCATGCGCGGGTCTTTCAGTGACCGGCACACCGACTCGGTGTCATCGGTGGAGGCATCGTCCATCACCAGCAGCTCGAAATCGGTGTAGGTTTGGGCGAGCACACTTTCGATCGTGAGCTTAAGCAGCCCCGAGCGATTGAACGTCGGCACGATAACCGTGACTTGGGGAGCCTGGCTCATCGCGCTTTACCCGCCGAAAGCCAAAGGATGTCCCAGTTCACGCTTTCCGAAGTGAGCGACGGGGCGAAGCTTTGCAAAAAAGTCCAGTCGCGATCCAGGCGCGCGGGGGGCGACGCGGCCCCCACCAGCTTGAGCTCGAGCAGCTCGAAGTTGATGCTCACCGGTGAGTAGCGCGGATTGAAGCGAAGGTCCTCGATATCGAGCAGAGTCGAGTTGGCCTGGTAGTTGTGCCGGAAAGGAACCTTCGTGTGCACCATCATCAGGCCGGTATGCGGTCCGAGCAGCAGCGCGGGCAGATGCACCACGAGGCCCAGTGCGCAAAGGGCATAGAACGCGCGTACGTTCAGATTGCGTTGGGCGGCTACGTAGGCGGCGCATACGACGATCGCCGGTATCAAAAAGCGCGGCCCCCAAGCATCGTCGCCCGACCAATCCCACCACATCCCATACACGATGAGTTGCGCGCCCAGCAGGGTCGCCGCCCAGCGGAACAAACGGCCCAGCGGAGCCTGGGTTCGGCGTTCGAACAACGACGAGTAAGCGCGATAAGCCAGCAACGGGAAGAGGATGAGAACCGGAGCGTAGAGGAAAATGCTTTTGCCGGACGAGAACAGCTCGCCGTAGAGCCCGACGTACAACGGAGTGATGAACTCCATTTGCGTGGAGTATCCGGTCTTGAGCGGCGCTCCAAAACGCACATAGTTCGACCACAGAAATAGAATGAGGCCCGGCGCCACCCCCGCGGCAAAGCGGCCGACGCGTTTTAAGTCCCACTGGGGGGACAGCGCCCAGTAAGTCAGGGGAACCCACAGCAGCGTTTCCGGACGCAGCGTGAAGCAGTAACCACCGAGCAATCCGGCCAGGAACGGCGAGGCGTCGAGCAGAAAGCCCATCGCGAGCAAGCTCGTGGCTACGAGGCTCTCCGAGTACTCCACCTTCGAGTAAGCCAGCCACGGCGTTCCCACCGCTAGCGCCAGTGCGCGTGAGCTAGCCGCCCGCGCGGTGACTCCGTAACGGAGCAGGAACAGAAAAATCAGCGTAAGCCCCAGCGCTCCGTTTAGCGTGTAGAGCAGCATGTTCACCGGCCCTTCGCAGCGAAAGCCGGTGAGCTTCGTAATGGTCGTCGAAAGCGCGATGAAGGGGACGTGAATCAGCGAGTGGCCGATACCGTAGATGCTGTACTTGGCGTCGGTGAGACCGCTAATGTCGTGCGTGCCGTTCGCCCAAAGTGTCTTGGCCCAGGCCATGCGGTAAGTGTGATCGCCCATCACGTAGTGACCGGCGAAGAACAGCAAGCAGAGCACGAGTCCCGTGCCGAAGAACGTGGAGACGCGAGTAGGCCACGGAATACGATCGCCCAGCCACCACACGAAGTTCTCTAAGCGCGAAAACGCGCTCGGCAAACCAAGTGTGACCAAGTTACTTTCTAGTTCGACCGGTTCGGGGGAAGGCTTTTTACTTTTTTTGGAGTTCATCGGGCTACAATTGTTGAAAGAGGCTAATGACTTATCGGTGGTTTTCTTCACAATCTTTACCGCTCACGGAGCTTGCCGCATCAAGTTAAATCACCAACGGTACCCGCTGCCTTTTGAACGTTCCGCTCAGTTCAAACTCCTAAACTTCCGATAAGTTGGGCATGGCAACCCCATCCCGTATCGACCTGTTCGTCGCCGAATCATTGTCCACTCACCTCGGTGAGCTGAAGGCGCCGTTCAAAATCACTTCCGTCGGCAAGAACTCCGACTTCGACAAAGCGCTCGCCGCCCGCACCGCGGAAGACAGCCCATGGATCTTAATCGTACCCGAAACGGAGATGGTAACCTTCTCCAAATCTAAGGTGTGGTCGCTAGAGTCGATCGAGAATCATGCTGGCGGCGTAATTCTCATCAGCGCAAGGCTCGAGAAGACGCTCGAAACGTGGGGTTCCAAGATTCCCGTGCTCGACGTCACCGACGAAAAAGACTTCAAACAAAATCACGCCGAGCTTCTGGTTCGCGCAGCCACGCAGTGGGAACGCTGGAATCTGATCCGCGCCCACTCCGCTAGCCCTTATTCTTTAAAGCGCCTCAACGAAATCTTTTTGATGCTATCGGCGGAGCGCGACCCAAAGCAGCTGCTCGCCACCTGCCTGCGTGAATCGATTTTGATGACCCACGCCACTTCGGGGGTGCTCTACCAGATTGAAGAGCGGGACGGTGAGTTGACCTTCGTACAACGGTTCGTGGGCGTTTCGGGGGCCAATCCCGTTATCGAAGAGAAGACGACCAAAATTATCGAGAACAGCCTTTGTGGATACGCCACCCTGACCGCCAAGCCGATACTGACCTCGGACGTCAGTCGCTTGAAATCGCTGGCCGTGCCTACCTACAACCGCAACATCGACTACGCGGAAAGTGACGACATCTCGTCACTGCTTACGGTGCCGTTTCGCAATCGGCGTAATGAGAACATCGCCGTGATTCAGCTGGTGAACAAGCGCATGCCGGACGGCAAGGTGGCCACCTTTGGAACCGAAGATGAGAGCCTCGTGGCCTCGCTCGGCACCCAAACCGCTACGTGCCTGGAGACGGTGGAGCTTTACGAAGACGTACAACGGCTGTTCGATGGTTTCGTAAAGGCGTCCATCAGCGCCATCGAGTCTCGCGACCCGAGCACCGGCGGCCACTCCGAGCGCGTCGCCAAAATCTGCGTGGCCCTGGCGCAAGCGACCACCGACTGCGACACCGGCATCTACCGTTCCGTGCGCTTTCGTGACGAAGAGATGCGCGAGCTGGAGTACGCGGCCCTGCTGCACGACTTCGGGAAGATTGGTGTGCGCGAAGAAGTTCTGGTGAAGGCCAAGAAGCTTTACCCGCATCAGCTGGGGCAGATTCAGGAAAGAATCCGGCTGGCCCGCGCGGTGGCCGAAATCAATATGTACCAGAAGTCCCACGGCAAGGGCGGCGGCTCCGCCCAGAGCGAGTTCAATAAGCGACTCGCGGAGTTGGAGAACTACTGGAACACGATCCAGAAGATTAACGAGCCCGGCGTGGTGTTGAGCCCGGAAGACTACCGCACCCTCACCCGTATCAAGGCGGAGCTAATGCCGATAGATGGAGCGGAGATTCCGCTACTGAGCACCGAAGAGTTCGAAGCGCTGTCAATCGAGAGTGGTTCGCTGACCGAAAACGAGCGCCTCGAGATTGAGTCGCACGTTCGTCACACGTATCAGTACTTGAAGATGATTCCCTGGACGAAAGACTTTCGCCACCTGACGGAGATTGCATACTGTCATCACGAAAAGCTGGACGGCACGGGCTATCCCCGCGGCCTGCTCTCGCACGAAATTCCGTTGCAGTCGAAGATCATGACGATTGCGGATATCTACGACGCCCTCACCTCCGCGGACCGGTGGTACAAGGAAGCCATGCCGGTCGCCAAGGCGCTCAACATCCTGCACGCGGAAGTCAGCGAGGGGAAGATCGATCCGGTGCT
The DNA here is from genome assembly GCA_041736915.1 of Bdellovibrionota bacterium. Lineage (GTDB taxonomy): Bacteria > Bdellovibrionota > FAC87 > UBA2466 > UBA2466 > JBGSST01. Next base: position 3,214 of record JBGSST010000099.1, on the reverse strand, counting down.
GTTCGAGCTGTTCACGGATAAGAAGATCTACCTACTTACGCAAAGCGAGATTACCCGCAATACGGGGTCGTAGTTCTCGATGGTCATGGCGAGGGCGGTGCTCGTCAAGGCGCGGGCGCCTTCTAGTCATTGCGAGGCCCCAAGGGCCGAAGCAATCCCGTGCGGCGGAGCCAAGGCAAGAGGTGGGGGGATGGCAGTAGGTGCGGCCTCACTTTTTGCACCAGCTTCTTTGGTTAAGGGGGCGTAAGTCGGTGTTGGCGGGGTGCCGTGTGGTTTTTCGTGCGGTGGCTTCGATGGGGGTGGCGATTCCCTTCCGTCTTCAACTTGGCCTCGGGGGTCCGATCTATCGCGGAGTGCGCGGTGGGGGCCGGGGCGCTCCCCAGTTTATTTTGATTTTTATTGACGGGTTTTCTGGGCTGTTTGGTGTGAGGTCGTGGGGAGGGTTTAGATTTGCGGTTTAGCCGCTTTGCTCTGCCCTCCGTTGTACTTTCCTGAGGAAGGTCGCAGAAATTTTGGTTTGGGTTTTTCCCGTATAGTGGCGGGGCCGTGGAATCGACGGAAAAACAGCGTGGTAAATCTTTTTCATGAACATTGCAGCACTTCATGAAAAAGCGTTGGCCCTTTCTAGAACTTATCGGGAGTCTGAGTCGGCACTGCTCGATGTGCTGATGGCGTTACTCAAGAACAACGGGTTCTTTCAGTTGGGTTATCCAAACCTTTTCGTTTACTGCACCTCAGCGTTAAATCTCAGCGAATCGCAGGCTTGTTACTTTTCTAAAGTTGCTAAAAAGTCGGAAGAAGTTCCCGAACTGAAAGCCGCTATCGAGCAAGCCGTGATTTCTTTGAGCCAAGCGCGGCGAGTGGTGCCGGTCATCACGAAAGAAACCGCGAGTGCGTGGATTGAAAAGGCCGCCCGCCTGCCTCAACGCGAACTGGAACGTGAAGTGTGTGCGCTGAATCCCAAGGCCATGCCGCGCGAGAAGATTAAAGTAGTCTCGGCGGACCGTTCGGAGTTGAAAGTTGGAATTTCCAAAGAGCTGGAATTGAAACTCAAACGTGTGCGTGAGATTGTCGGACCCGACCAGAGCCTTGAGTCGGTATTGGCGCAGATGACCGACTTCTTCTTGAAGCACAAAGACGCCGTGCAAAAAGCCAAGCGGGTGAAGGCGAAGCCGGCCAAAGCCGCACGACCACTTTCCTCAGGAAACCTCCCGGCCCAAATAAAGCATGAGGTGAATCAGCGTGATGAAGGCCGGTGCCGAGCCCGGCTGCCCAACGGCTCACGCTGTGATTCAAAGGCCTGGGTCGAGCACCACCATGTAAAGCCTCGCTCACACGGAGGACCGGACACCTCCACTAACCTCATCACGCTGTGTTCAGCTCACCACCGCCTGACCCACCAGACTGGCCTACACAATCTGCGGCTATGACCCCAACCGAACGCCCCGTCCGCACAACGGAATGCGCCCGACGGTGGCCGACTGGACCGCCCCGTCGCGTCCGGACGAGCCATCCGCCTTTCAACGTCCGCATAACCCGGCGAAGCCAGCACTTGCAGAAAAGGAGTCCCTCCCTTTTTGCACGAGATTGCTTCGGCCCTTGGGGCCTCGCAATGACTGCGCTAAGGCCTCTCCCGCTACGCCGCTAGAATCTTCAATCCCTTGCGCTTGATCTTCTCGACCAGCGTGGTGCGGTTTAGGCGTAGTAGCTCGGCGGCGCGGTTCTTGTTGCCGGAGGTGCGTTTAAGGGCCTGGAGGATGAGGTCGCGTTCGATATTGTGAACGATTTGATTGAGGTCGAGGCCATCGACGGGAAGTTTGATCTCGGAGAGGTAACGATCGAGGTACACGTTTTGGAAGTGCTCAATCGGGAGATCCACGGGATCGATGACCCCTTCTTCGTTTTTGAGTACGACCACGCGTTCCATCATGTTCTCTAGTTCCCGAACATTGCCGGGCCACTGGTAGTCCACCAGGATCCGCATGGCGTCTTCCGAGATGCCGTGAAACGTGCGGCCGGAGATCAGACAGAACTTCTGGATGAAGCACGAGATCAGCAGCGGCAGGTCGCTTTTGCGTTCGCGAAGAGGCGGCAAATGAATGGGAATCACGTTGAGGCGATAGAAGAGATCTTCGCGGAACTTCTTTTCGGCGACCGCTTTGGTGAGGTCTACGTTGGTCGCGGCAATGAGGCGCGCTTGCAGTTCGATGCTATGGGGGCTGCCCACCGGCTCGAAGGTGCGGTTTTGAATCGCGCGCAGAATCTTGGCCTGCAGATCGAACGGGAGATCGCTTATCTCGTCGAGGAACAGCGTACCCTGCCCGGCCAGCTGAAAGCGGCCGGTGCGGTTTACGGTGGCGCCGGTGAAGGCCCCCTTCACGTGGCCGAACAGCTCACTCTCGAGCAGCGTGGGGGGAATGGCGCCGCAGTTTACGGCGACGAGCCCTTGGCGGCGGCGCGGGCTCAGAGAGTGAATGGCTTGCGCCACTACTTCCTTACCCGTTCCGCTTTCGCCGGTAATCAAAACCGTGGAGTCGGAGTTCTGGAGGTTCCAGATCGTGCGCATGATCTCGAGCATGCGCGGATGACGTCCGATGAGGCCGGGAAAATGTTCGGAGAGGTTCGACTCCACCATCGTGCCTTGGCTGCGTCGCCAAGCTTCGTCGAGGATGTCGATTAGCTGCCCCAAGTTTTCGTTGAGTTGCCAGAAGTCCGTGGCGCCCGCGCGCATTTCGGAAACGATCAACGATGGATTCGCACTCTCAGAATAAATGACCACCGGGAGCTCAGGACGTACCTTGCGAATCTCGTGCACCGGCGAAGCCGTGTCCGTGCCGCGGGCCCAGATGCAGATTCCAACGGCATTATACCTGAGGTAATGTAGGGCATCTTCCTTGGTGGTGAAGCCCGCGACGAGATAGTGATGCTGTTCGAGCTCAATCCGGTGCCGTTCAAGCAGAACAGAATCCGGCTCGAAATAGAGTACCTTTCTCATCACAGAGAATCGTTCCCGTCCGTATATAAACTACAGTGGTTGTTTAGGCAGAAAGATAACTGCGCGACAAAGGCTACGTGAACGTCGCTATAGAAATTTTAACTTAAAGCCGAGTTAAGTCAAAGTAACTGCGCTATCCTTTCCTTCATGAGCGATCATATCGTCGTCATCGACCCTGCCGTCGTGCAGCCAGAGCTCGCGGCCTTCAACCGAATGGCC
>JBGSST010000096.1:0-2705 GCA_041736915.1 Bdellovibrionota bacterium | reverse complement strand
ATCATCAAATCGTTTACGTATCTCGCCGGCATCAAATCGAAGGACCCCGCGTTTGCCGGGGACGGGTTGCCCGTGGCTCCCGAAGGTGGCGGGGAGAGTGACCTCTCCGACTTGAACGTGCCGCGCGGGCTAACGGGGCTTTTCGTTTTTTACTTCTGCCTTTGGCTGCTTCGCCCCTTCGCGGCCGGTACGGCGCTGGCTCGCGCGCGGCGTTTAGCGCTCGACTACCCCACCTATCGTGTCGAGGCCGACAAGAACGTGAATTTCGGCAAAGCGGGTTTTCGGCACCTTTTCTTTGGTCAATCGATGGGAGGCTCGCTCTTTCTGCGACTCTTCTTTACGATCAATCCTGGCGTGTTCATCTTCTTTGGTGGAGCGCTGCACGCGTTGGGGCTGGCCGCGGTGTTGATTGTTTGTTTACTCGCCGCCCTCGCCTATTACCGCGCGCTGACGAGCCGCTACGTTTCTCGCGAAAGCTACGAGAAATACGTAGCGAAGATGCGGCGGCGGAACGCGCGTTTGGTGCAGAAGGGTTACATGAAAGAAAAGGCGCCCGGTGAGTTCGAATACACTCCGGCGTGGTACTCGAGCAGCGAGTACCGATCGAGTTCCTCATCGTCTTCGAGTAGCTCCAGCTCTTCTTCCTCGTCGGGCGGTGGCAGCTCGGGCGGCGGCGGGTCTAGCTCCAGCTGGTGACTCGATAGGCTATTCTATCTCGAGCCAAGCTGCTAAATTTAGCTCCCACATGACACTACTCGAACAAATTGGCCTCATGGTGATGGTGGGTTTTCGTGGCTACGAGATTATTCCGGGCTCCACGATTGCCAAGGATATTGCGGATCGAAACGTCGGCGGCACCATCCTCTTCGATCGCGACATGACGGAGAATCTGCCGCGCAACGTGCAGAACCCCGCGCAGGTGAAGAAGCTCGTCGCCCAGGCGCGCGCGCTATCGAAGTCGAACCTCATCGTGTCAATTGACCACGAGGGGGGATTCGTTTGCCGGCTGAAAGAAAAGTACGGTTTTCCCAAAACGCTGACCGCGCTCAAAATGGCCGCCCTGCCCGAGATGGAGTTCGCCGCGGCCGCCCGCGCGATGGTGGGAACGCTGGCCGACGCTGGGATCAATTTCAACTTCGCGCCCGTGGTCGACGTGAACGTCAATCCGCTTAGCCCCGCCATAGGCAAGTACGAGCGTAGCTTTTCGGGCGATCCCGACGTGGTGGCCGACAAAGCCGGTGGCCTCATCGCCGCGCACCGCGAGCGGCGGGTACTGACTTCGCTCAAGCATTTTCCCGGTCACGGCAGTGCGGCCGTCGACTCGCACTTTGGCATGACCGACATCACCGAAACGTGGAGCGAGCTGGAACTGCGCCCGTTCGAAACGCTCATCAAAGCGGGGCTCGTGGACACGGTAACGACCGCCCATGTTTTTCACAAGCGGCTCGATCCGAAATACCCGGTTACGCTATCGCCGACCGTGCTGTCGCAGCTTTTGCGCAAGCGGATGGGTTTCGACGGCGTCATTATGTCGGACGACATGCAGATGGGGGCCATCACGCAACACTATGGTTTGGAGACGGCGGTGAAGCTCGCCATTCAGGCCGGGGTCGACATGCTGGTCTTTGGCAACAACGTGTCGTTCGACGAGCACATCGGCGAAAAGGTCATCGCCACCATTGCCAAGCTAGTGGCCCAAGGGGACATCCCGGAGGCGCGCATCCACGAATCGGTCCGCCGTATTCAGGAGCTGAAGGCGAAACTCTAGGCCCACTTTTCGATTCGGGTAGCTAGCTCCGGATCGGCGATCACCGGGGCGAGCTTCTCGATCGCCTTCCGATCGGCCCCGCGCCAGGCGATGTCCTTCAAAGTCTCTTTGAGCGGCACGTCGTAGCGAATGGTCGCGAGCTTTTTGTAGAGGGCGGCTTCCTTACGGCTTGCGTTCAAGCTAGCCGCGAGCGCGTCGGCGCCGCGCACCTTCACCGTCCATTTCGCTGCGTCGGCGGGAATCTTTTCGAGGCAACCGTAAGCGGCGAGCACGTTCGCCGCGGACTTCATCCCCCAGCGATCGATGCCGGGGATGCCGTCGGCGGTGTCCCCCACTAGCGCCAGAAGATCGGGAATCGCGGAGGGCGGAACGCCGAACTTCTCGTTCACCCCCTTCTCGTCGAGTTCGATCTGCTTCGCCCAGTCGTAACTGACAATCCGTTTCCCCTCTACGCACTGGGCGAGGTCCTTGTCGGGGGAGCAGAGCAGCACCTGCTCGACGTCTTTGTGCTTGGCGAACTTCTTCGCCGCGGTAGCGATCGCGTCGTCCGCTTCGAAGTCGACCATCGGCCACACGGTAATGCCGAGGGCGGCCATCGCCTCTTCGGCCAAAGGAAATTGGCTAAACAGCTCGGGATCGATCCCCTCCCCGGTCTTGTAGCCAGTAAACAGCTCATTGCGAAACGACTCGATGACGGTATCGAAGGCCGCAGCTACGTGCGTGACGTCGCCCGTGCGCAGGCGGGCGGCAAAGCTGCGGACCAGCGCACGCGTAGCCCCGACTTCCCGGCCGCCGTGTTTTTTGGACGGAGCCCCGTAAAAACAGCGGAACAGCTCGTAGGTGCCATCGATGAGGTGAATTTTCACGACGTCGATTGTCGCGCGGACGGGCGCCCCCGGCAACCACGACGCCGTGGTAAAATCTCCCCATGCGTTTC
>JBGSST010000206.1:0-2710 GCA_041736915.1 Bdellovibrionota bacterium | reverse complement strand
GCCGCCGTGGGGGCCGCGGCGATCGGCGACGGCGCGGGGGCCGGCGCTTCGTGGTGCTCGTCCATCTCGTGCGGCATCGAATCCGCCGGGCGTTGTGAAGCCCACTCTTTGGGCACCATCATCGCCAAAAGCTCTTCTTCGGTCGGCGAGTCGGGCATGGCGTTGGTGGTGGCCGAGGGAGTACGGGGAATTCCGGTCAACGTACGTTCCAAAAGTTCATCGTACGGCGTGGCGATGTTCTCGGGTTCCGGCATGGGAGCCGGAGCCGGGGCCGGAGCTTGAACTTCGACCGCTACGGGTCTCGTCTCCACCACCGGTTTTGCCGTGGTGGCTTGGATCTGCTCTTCCCAGTCGGAAGGCAGCGCCGTTTCGGGCATTTTGAATTCGGCTTCGGCCGGGGCTGGCGCTTCGGCCACGGGGGCCGGCGATTCTACGGCCTGCACGGGAACTTCGACGGCCTTCGTCTCCTCCGCGTGTTTGGCAATGTGGGGGGCGCTTTCCGCTTGGGTTTCCCGCGAGATCTCAGGACGCAGCATTGCAGCTACCGCTTCGTCGGCCTGCTTTAGCGCGCTCTTGTCCTCTTCGGGCTTCGGCGCTTCGGCGGCCTCCACGCGGATCGGTTTTTTGCGCGGGCTAGGTACGGCGGACAAAGGCAATGGTCCCCAGTCCTGCTCGGCCTGCTGAACCTGGGCCCGTTGGCGCATGCGGTCGCGCGCCGGACGCTGTTCGGCCACGGTTTCGTTAAACGGGTTCACATCGGCAATCGGATCGGGCTTAGGCGACTTCGCGGCGGGTGCGGCGACTTCGGAAGCCGAGGTTTCGGGCGCGGCTTCTTCGGCGGCCACTTCGGCCCGGGGAGAGCGTTTCTCTGCGCGTTTTTCTTCCGTGCGTTCTTCCGCCCGTTCTTCGGAAACTCGGCGGTGCACCTTCTCGGAGGCCCCCCCGGTTTTCTCGAGGTTAGCCAAAAATTCGACGACGTGGGCGAGGCGATTGACCGCCCCCTGAAAAGTACGCTCAGCATCCCAGGCCGAGTTGATCAGCACGGACACTGTGGCCAGAATGGTTCCCAAAATCGTATAGCCCGTGTCGGTAAAGAGGCGGTGGAGGGCCAGCTGTACCGCTTTGTTGGTGAGCGCCGCATCGCTGAGATCGGCGTTGGCTAGAATCGGCAGCGCATTCAAAAATCCAGAGTACGTGCCCAAGGCGCCCAGCAGCACCAGCATGGCGGGGGTCGCCGCCCCAATGCGGTGAAAAGCCCCGAGCGAAAACGTTTTGAAGAAGGTAGTCAGCGCGGGGATTGACGACAGAAGATGACGCGAACGTTCCGTTACGCCCTGCCCTTTTCGCTCGAACGAGGTCGCCACCAGGCGATCGACGATCTGCCACGACGAGGTCTCGACCCCCAGCCATTTGTCGAGGAGGACCAGCCAACGTCCGCCTTTCTTGGCGAAGTAGGTACGAAAATAGCCTTCCATCTTTTCGCGAAGCTGCCCCTGGGAGACCGCCTGCGTGCTCTTCCAATTCTGCAAGGAGCGATCGAAGGAGTTGAGGAATCCGAGCTGCGCCTTTACTCTGGCGTTCGCCAGCCAGCGCAGAAAAATTCCGCCCAGAAACATCGTCCACAGTAACGCGACCCCACCGGAGGTGAAAATCGACGAGCACAGCTTGGCTAGTTCGTTGGCGTTCGTCATACCGCTAACCCTTCTTCTTTGCCTTGGGAGTCAGTACCGCCGGCTCCCGAACAATTCTTTGCTTGATGGACTCGAGCAGGCGCTTACTTTCGGCTCCCGCCTTTACGCTCTTCTCTTTTACCGAAGCGATCTGACGCTGCCCTTCGGCTTTCACGCGTTTGATCTCGGCTTCAACTTGCTTTTGCTTGCGACCCTTCACGCCCTTTTTGAGCGAGGCCAAATTCTTTTCCAGGGACTCTTCCAAAGCGTCGAGCTTATCCAGCGCTTCGTCTTTCGCCTTCCGCGTATCGAAGTAGCGCGCGACCAAGTCCTTGAGCTCTTCGAGCTCTTTCACCTGCCCCGTGGTGGCGGCGGAGGTTTTCGCCAAGCGCTCTTCCAGATCCTCGATCTTCTTCGCCTGCTTGGTCACTACCGTGCGATCACTGACCGCCACCGATAGATTGCGCATCTGCAATGCGACGTAAGAAAGAAAAAGAATCGATCCCGCCGCCAGAATGACGTTGGAGATTGCCGGCACCCAATGCAGAGGTGCCGGAGATCCTTGAAACGGTGAGTCAATGCGATTGTGTTCTAGGCCCATACAAATGCCTTTTCGACACAATCCCGCGTTTGCTTGAGCGATCTACTTTGCTGCGGTAGCGCGTTTACCTTTTTTAGGTATTCCTCGTTTATCCCGATACCCCATTCGAGGAATCCTATGAAGCCACTGCTGCGTTCATTGAAGTACTGGGGGCCGATGCTACTTTGCCTGGCCGCGTGTAGCGATCGCGATGCGGGTTTAGCCGTGCCCGACGAGACGACTCCCGTCGACGACACGCCGGCCGTACAAACGGTGACCGATTTTTATAAAACAGTTTCTGTGGGCCCCAGCCTTTCCTTCAATAACCAAACGGGTGGAGTGAACGATCTGGCCTTTAATCCGGTGACCCACCTTCCCGCGCTGATCTACTACGATAAAAACAGCGCAGCTTCGGGCACCACCACGCTCGGCGCACTGAAGTATGCTTACATGGACACCA
>JBGSST010000054.1:0-3653 GCA_041736915.1 Bdellovibrionota bacterium | reverse complement strand
TCGAACGGCGTGATGCCTACGGCACTACCGAGTGGGGCGAAGGCAAGATTGACCTTTTTGTCGGCGATAAAGTCGATGGCGAGTTCAATGAGCCGGGAACTTTCAAAAGCGGGGAAGGTGGAGCTCAGCTCGTGTCGTATCCCTTCCGCGTGCACCGTACCTCGGAAAACGAGATCCTTTTTTCTCCGCTTTTGCGGCGCACCCACCAGGTGAGCTGGGTCCCGCGACGGCCTCAGCGCTTCGTTCCTTCGTGGGAAGTCATCTTAACGGAATGGGAACGGCTGCGCGGAGAATGGACGGCGTACAAGGCCGCCCACCCGGTGCGGCTGACCAACGCCATCGCGGGGCGCCCCAAAGGGGCTAAACGGGGCCTGAAGGGCCCACGGAAGCGCCGGGAGCGCTAAGGACCGGCCGCCGGCCCCAGGAGTTGGCCAGCCCCGTGCAACTGTATTCAGGCAGAACACACAATGAACGGCAACGAAACACATAAAAACCGATGTGAAAACAGAGGTTTAATTGCGTTAAAGGGGGGCTTGGGAAGGCTCCTTCGAAATGCCGTTCTTTTCTCCATCTGTCTATGCTTAGGACACACCCTGAATACGGCCGCAATGGCCGGTGAGGGTGACGATCACGACCACGACCACGACAAGCCGGCCGGACCGGCGCAGGGCGGCCCCCAAGGGGGCCCGTCGCAAAAACGCATCCGGCAGAATCCGGGGGCTTCCTTGGGCGACGGCGGCCCCGCGCGCAGCTTCGAAGACGGCTGCTCGGTGAGCCCTCAGGGGCTTGCCGACTTCGCCAACGGCGAACGCTACGACTACGGCAACCTCGTGACCTTTCTCACCTCGAGCGGCTGCGCTCCGGTGGCGCGCCAGGTAAGTATGGCCGCCATCTCTTACGGCGTCTCGTTCAGCGACAAGGGCAGTTTCCGGCTCGAAGCCTTCAGCCGCTCCTTCCCGAAGGCCGACTTGGAGAGCGCGAGGCAGCAGGAGCGTACGCTGGCCAACACGATTCCCGCTATTTTGCGTAGCTCGACTTTATCTTCTTCCGAGCTGTTGCCCATCGTGGGCCAGCTCGCGATTCTCTCACCCGCCGCGGGCCGAAGCGCACTGGCGAACGTGATGCAGAAAGAGTTGTCCGCCGCCGATCGCCGCATGCAGGAAGATGGTTTGAAGGCCCGCGACGGTATCGCGCTCGACATCGCCAAAACGATGGTGAAGCTTGGCGCCGGCGAAGGGGTAATGGCGGCCAAGCTCGCCGACGAGCTGGAAGAGCAGGCCGTGATGGCCCAGGCCGACTCGCTTACCCGTTCTTTCCGTGCGCTCGCCGCGGCGGCGAACGTGGAAGCCTCGCTGATTCCCACTTTCAATCTCGCGGCCGGCGCCCTCACGCGCGGCGTACAGCGCGGACAGAAAATTTACACCGAAGAAGATCGCGCGCAGCTGATGGCCACGCTGTTTGCCGCGGTGAAGGCTTCGCTGACGAACACCGGGGCGTTAGAGAACGGCGCGGCCCAGCTCAACGAAGGGCTCGCCACTTTGCTCAGCGGCAAGGCGCTCACCTCCACGCGCTTACGTGCTTTTTGGAAACAGGCCGTGAAGATTCTGACCCTCTCCCCCAGCCAAACGGCGTTGGCGGAGGCGGTGGCGTTCAGCATTACGCCCCAGGTAGTTTTTCTTTCCGCCGTGGACAAAGAGCCACTGCTGCAGGCCGCGCAGACCTATCCCGAGATTGCGGAAAGCTTACAACGCAACTTCCTGCTCGCGTGGAAGAAGATCGCGCGCGACTTCACCTCGCGCCGTTTCGACCGCAAGTATTTCGTTCGCATGCGAGACCGGTATTTAGAGCCGATGGTGAACGAGCTGCTGGATCTCGATCCGATGCTCGTCAATCAGGAGTGGCTCGCCACGGTCGTCCGTTTCGAGATGGTGGACGACGCCCAAATTGAAAAACGGTTTCCGCGCCTCGTACTCAACGAGCTCGACCGCCGCGAGAAAGCCGGCCGCCTCACCCTAGCGCAGTCGGGCCCCGAGCCCGTCGTGGAAAGCATGGCCGAAAATCTGGCCGTGGTCTGGACGCTGTCTTCCATCGAACTTCCCGCCCTCTTCAAATGGGTGAAGAAGTACGAAGAGAAGGAAGAAGAAGCCTCGCGCGATATTGCGGCGGAGTGAGCTTTTGTTCGTTCATACGGCGCGTTTCCTCGTCCGCTGGTTGGTAAATGGGTGGTCTGGTGGCTATCCGTCTTCAACTTGAGTCCGCGGGTCCGAGCCATCGCGCGGTCTGGCGCGGGCGGCCGAGTTAGTGCGGAAGTGACGCTCTCGTAAAGTCGGTTATCGTCGATAGAATGCTATTGCCCCGCAGATTAGAACAACGCCCCTACTAAAAAAACGCGCGGCAGTTTGAGCGCGGGGTAACGTGGAACAGCGCAGTACACGACGGTGGCCGACGGGGATGGCCCCGCTATCCCAGGCGAGCCAACCGTTTCGCACGTGGCAAACGATCCGACCGAAGATCCGCACTAGTCAAACGTTCCCCACGCTCCCCTGATTCTATTGCCCCGCCATTCTGTCGTCGATAAAACTAAAAAAATGAAACGGAATGGGATCACCTCTTTTTCAGCCGTATCGTTGAGTGGGGGAAAAGCTACCTCAGCGCTCGGCGCTACGTTCAACAGAACGAGCTAGAGACCGCTGGCATCATCCCCTACCAGCCGCGCGCTAAATCCCGCTACGGATAATCCTAGGCCGTCTTCGGTGGCCGGTGGGGCCACTACGTGGAGCCCATCCGAGCCAGCGGGCAAGGGCGTGGAAATGGGCGGCGGAGCCAAGTGGGTTCGGAGCATAGCGCTTTTCGACGAGATGGCTTCGTCGCTGCGCTCCTCGCCATGACATGAAAAACGAGCGATTAAACGATCGATCGTCCCCCATCCACGTGCAGGTTGTAGCCCGTGATGTATTCGTTCTTGAGCAAGAAGAGTAACGCGTGGGCGATGTCGTCCGGAGTGCCGGCGCGTTTTAGTAGTGTGCGATCGATCGCTTTTTGTTTTTGCTCTTCCGTGTAGTCCACCGGAAACAGCACGGGGCCGGGGCTTACGCCATTTACGCGAATGTTTGGCGCCCATTCCTTGGCGAGATTTTTCGTCACGCTCCATAGCCCCGCCTTCGTCGCGGCGTAAGCCACGAAGTTGCGCGAGGAACGGTCGGCGTAGACGTCGAGCAGATTCAAGATCACGCCCTTACGATCTCCCAAACCCTTGGCCATCGCCTGCGCCAAGAAGAATTGCCCCTTCAAGTTCAGGGCGTGCAAAGCGTCCCAGTCTTCCTCCGAGCAGGTGAGTGCTGGGGTGGGGTAAAAATCGCTGGCGCTATTGATGAGCACTTCCACCGGCCCAAACTTCGTGGCGGCGGCGAGGGCCAACCGTTTCACCTCGTCCATCCGGCTTAAGTCCGCGGCGACGGCCTGGAACTGGTGCCCCTTCGCCAAGGCGATCGCCTCTACCTCGGCGATCTCCTTTTTCGAGGTGTGGTAGTGGCCCGTGAACTTCAGCTTAGTTCCAGAGGCACTGGCGATTTCGACGAAGCGGCGGGCCACGCGCTTGGCCGCGCCCGTAACGAGGATATGTTTTTGGTCGAGTTGCACGGAAATTAGGGTAG
>JBGSST010000022.1:0-5982 GCA_041736915.1 Bdellovibrionota bacterium | reverse complement strand
ACGCCACCTTTATGGGGCAGTGGAAGGCTAAGCATAATATACCGTTCGTAGTGGCTGGAAAATTCCGCGACTTCGGCAAGGCGTTCAATAGCCCGGGTTCGATCCCGTTCGCGGTGGTCGTCGACAAAGCGGGTAATGTCGCCAAAAGCGGCTTCATGAGCGGATCGCAGATTGCTTCGCGCGTTCGTCAGCTGCTGCAGGATTAATGTAAAGATGCCTTACCGGGGCGCCTGGAATTTTCAGGCGCCTCGTCGGCATTCCCAGCCGCTTTTCCCATTCGGGCAGGCAAACTTTCGGCAGAAGTTCGGGATAAAGCTCCAGCGCCGCGAACTGCGGCGTACGGAACAACTCTAGAAATCGCCGCCATTCACTTTCGGAGAAGCACCGTTGCTTTTCCACGGCTGCAAGTAACTCGTTGAGGGGATTGGCGGCCCACTCCGCGCGTTCGCGCTTCGATGCCCGCCCTAAGTCCGCGCTAGGCACCTTTTTGCCGTGAAAACGCTGGGCGTTGTACGTGTAGTAGTGCGTAGGGCGAGCCACGCACGGCCCTTCGGGCGGTTGATTCCACGCGGTTAGGCAGTAAGGCCATTCCAGCAAGGCTTCGCCGGGCAGCGCCTTCACGTAGGCAAAGTATTCTTTTTCTTCTTTGGTCTGCGTGCGGATGGTGCCGCCGAGCGGAAAGATCTGGGCGGCCGCTTCGGCAAGCAAGATCACGCAGAACCAGGCTCGGATGGAGCGGCTCTGCGCATTCCACTTTTCGAAGAACGGCAACGCCAGCAGCGCAAGCAATGGGGCCAGAGCTACGGAGTAGCGGGCGGAGTTGCGCGAGTAAACGTGCCACGGAAAAAGTTTTAGCGTTGGCAACCAAACCGGGTGGAACAACACCAGAATTCCGAGAAGGGTAAGCAGAAAATTGCGTTCGAGCCTACGGCCTCCACGCGGAGAGAAGGCCCCCAAGCCCGCGGCGAGAATGAAGTACCAGCCCGGCGATCCCACGAGCTCGATGTCCCCCACGTCCACGAGAACATCCTTAAAGGCGTCCCAGCCGGGATTGAGCAGGTAGGGAAATGCGGGAATGAGCCAGCGTAGCGGATTGGCCCACTGGCTGCCTTGTTCCACCGGCGGGTGCGCCAGGGCATCCAGCGCTACCTGCAAACTGAGCGGCAGGTATAAAAATAGGAAGAACACGGTGAGCGCAAAGCAGGCCATCACGTACGGCCGGCAGGATCGCCATTCGTGGAGCAGCGGTTTTATCGACGATAGATCGGCTAGCGCGTTGCGGGTAGGGCGGGTGACCACCAGCGACAGAAAAGCCACGAACCAAATGGTGAGGCAAAGGGGCAAGAGATAGCCGGGGTCCTGGCCGAGTGAAAGCGTACCCAACAGCGGAATCGCCGGTAGAAGACGGCGTACGGTATCGAGGCGCCGCTGGTGGACGAGCGCAAGCATGGTGTAGGCCAGTACGATCGTAAGCGATGTCCAATGGCAGAATGCCATGTTCGCATGGCGCGGAAACTTGTTCTGCGCGTAAACGTTGGCGAACGCGATGAGGAAGGCCACCGCCGCCGAGGCCCGGCGCGTAGTCAGAAGATTTAGCAGCCGCCACGAAAGAAAGAACAGTGCCGCGTGGCTCGCCAGGAAATACACGAACGACCAGTTGGCCGGACCAAGCGCTGCCGTCAACGCGGCGACGGCGTAGTTGCTCTCCCACGAATAGGGGAGGTAGGTCGCGGTGGTGCCCGCGGGAAAGTTTATCCAGTCCTGGAACAATTTAAGCTGGGGCCACGGGTGGAACTCGAGCACCCGGCCGAAAAAATAGGGCATCCACTCCAAGTGCTCCGTGTCGCCCGCGCCGACGAGCGGGGCGGAAAGTCCGGCCTGACGACGAAGCCAAACGACGCCGAGGCCCACGGCGGCGAGCCCGAACAGCCACCACGTTGGCGAAAGGCGCTTGGTCATTTCGGGCGATGGTAAACGAATAACGGCTCACCCATGTAGCGTCCGTCGGCCACACGGTGAATCGCGTAGTCGAACCATTTACCCCAGCTCATCGGCGTCTTCTCCGGCACCCAGGCGCCCGCATTGATAAGCTCAGTTACCTGGTAGCCACGTTTGCGTAACGAGGGGCCGAGCTGTTTGGAGAGCTCGTCATTCGTGAGGATAAAAGATTCGGTGCCATTGATCTCACTGGGCTCGAAAACCACGTTTTGGTAGCGGCCCGAAACCAAGTAGAAGACAAACGACCAGGTCGGTATCTTGCCGAAAAGTCCGATCCGCATTTTGTTGGGTTGCTGGCCCGTTTCCACCGAGTAACGGTGGATCCAATCGACCACGTCCTTCACGTTGCGGTGAGTGTGCATTTGACTCAATAGGTCCATGGGCTCACCGGCCGTGACGTAGCTCACGAAGTAGGCAAGGCGTGCCTGGAACAGGAAGAGTCCGACGAATACGGCCATGATTGCGGGACGGGCGCGACGCCACCGCACGTTAGTGTTCTCCTGCAGCCACTTATAGAGGTAGGAGAAGACGTAGCCGCAGAAGAGCGCCGCCGGGTACACGATGTGAATGGTAAGCCAGGGCACCTTTTCGCCGGCGTAGCTGTACATCGCGATTGACCCGAAGGTCCAGTAGGTAATCAAGGCCAGCGGCCAGTTGCGCTTTTGAATGGCCGCGATGGTGCCGGGCGCCCCTAGACCGAATGCGAAGAGGTAGGGAAAAAGATCCGAGAGACTGCGGGCCTTCAGGAGCGCAAGTATCCCTTCGCGCGGGTAGGTATCCTTCGTCAGCGGTAGCAGTAGCAGGCTGCCGATGATTACAACCAGAAACGAGATTCGGCAGTAACGCAGCCGCCGGAAACAAAGCAGCCAGCCGCCGGTAATGCCCAACATAATGAGGCTCTCGTGCAGCAGCAGACTGCGCAGGTGGTAATTTAGCGGCGCGTAGTGCCGCTCGACAGCGTGCTGGCCCCACCAATACCCAAAGACCTCGCGGTAGAGGCCGTTGGCGAAGCCGGGCCAGTTCTGGAAAAATGAGGTTTGGAAAAACGCATACGATAAGAGGAAGACCCCCGCGAAAAGGGACGCGGCCTTGGCCACCTGCCATCCCGGCAGCTTGAGCGAGCGTCGTTCCCAGCGCCCGTGGGCCCACCACAGCAGACAGAAACTGAGAAAGACGAAGGTGTAGAGAAATGCCGTGGCCTTGATGGCGTAGGTTACCCCCATGGAGGCGGCGCTCACCCCAAGCCACTGGAAAACTTTTCTTCGGTCGGACTCTTCACGGAAACGAAGGAAGGCATAGAGCGCCACCGTCGCAAACAGGATGGAGATCTCATCGTGCGCCAGAAAGCGCGAGTAGTAGGCGTGTAGCGGAGAAACGGCTAGCAGCCCCATCGCCACCAAGGTAGCGGTATTGCCGAGCCAGCGCCGATATAGCAGCGGGGAGAGGAAAACCAGGCAGCCGGCAATCGCGGTGACCAGCCGCGCCTGAACGGCGCCTACCCCAAGCGTAGCGAAGCCAAAACGCAGCATCTCGTAGAGTACTGGTCCGTGAAAGCGGGGATCGTACCGGTAAAACTTTTGGTCAGGGGAAACGAACCAGTCATGGCCGAAGAGGGCGTGAATCGATTCGTCGTGATGCAGTGGTCGATCGCCAAGGTAAAGAAGCCGTAGCAGGCAGCCGGCGAAGAGGAATATCCAGAAGAGATGGCGTCGCGTCACGGTGTAGGCCTATGTTTTAAAAGAAAAAAAAGGCCGTGCGATTCGCACGGCCCTTCAAGAATAACACTACAGAGAAAGAATTCTATTACTGCTTAACAACCGGAGCGTTGGACACAACGCGGCCGCCACCCGTGTAGGTGACTCGGTTGTTCGTGCCGTCCCACGTTACTGCCGTGGTGTCGGCTTTCGGGCCCTTCGTGTAGATCGCGAAGTAGTCGCCGAAGTCCGTGTCGTTACCCGACGAGTATCCGTACGTGCCCGAGGCAGTGTTGAACGGATCCTGGAGCGAAGCCGGGATGATTTGCGGCGACGCACCGGTCAGGTCGGTGGTGATGTTCGACGGATACGCATTGCTGTTATTACGCCAGTAAGACGTAATCGCAGTTTTAAGCGTATTGAGCTCGCCTTCCGCTTTCGTCAGCTGCGATTCAGCCTGCATACCGCGCAAGTTCGGAATCACCACTGAAAGGATTACGGCGATAACCGCCATCACGATCACTAACTCCACTAGGGTGAAGCCTTTTTCATTACTAACGTTCCACTTTTTCATTCGGGACCTCCAGAAAGTTTGCCAGAAAGTTTGTTTGATAAGTTCAGTGTACGACACTCCGCATTGCTTGCGTATCACCCGCAATGGGGACCGGATGTGCGTGTATCCCAACAAGTTTGTTGGGCGACCTCAACAATCACAGGCTAAGTGCTGATTCCCCGAAAATGCCATGCTACAATTGTGAAGCAGTCTTGAGTTTCGCCTTTTTTCTTCCCCCTCACATTCCCAATCAAACAATAGATGAAGCTATCGAAGACCTCATTCGACAGTGGGCGTATTCGTCCTACTTTTATTCAGGGACTAGCCCGCATTTCGCTTACGCTGGGACTTGGTCACTTCCTTTCCGTTCCCATTCTATTTCTGCTCGACTACAACTCGCCGGTTCCCTTCATCCGCCAGTACAGCGGATTGCTTACCCTGACCGGATTTCTGCTGCTGGCGCTGGCCGGGCTGTTCCGTTACGAGTCGTTGTGGAAGCAGCTGCCGTACGTATGCTTCGGCGCCCTATACTTCCAAATGGCGCTGCTGATGTACCACGAAGGAAGTATCTTCCATCCCGTTGGAATGGTGTTCCCGCTGCTGGTCTCGCTGGCCGCACCGATCCTCGGGCGCTACCGGGCATACGCCGTGTCGGCGATCTCGATTGTGATGTTCGCGGTTTTTGCGGTGCTGTTCGCGCGGCGCACCGGTTTCCCTTTTGCCTACCAAATCGGCCAGCTTGCGTTCGTGTCGGTGTGCTTGTTCCTCGCCGCCTACCTTACCGAAACTCTGTGGTCGGAGATTCTCACTAAAGAGCGGCAGCTGCGCGAAGCCCTCGGCGAGATTTCACGCCGCTCCTACGAGATGGAAACCTGGGTGCAGAAGCTGGGCGAGGCAAGCTCACTCATCCGCGAAGGAAACTACTCGACGACTCTCCCGGAGCCCTTACCGTACCGGGTGTTTCGTGACCTTACGCAAAACATGGAAGGCATGCAGGCCATCCTGCTCCAGTTCTTCTCCAACGTGGTCGTGAAGGACCGGCTGTCGAGCGTTGGCGTTCTGGCGTCCGGCGTCGCCCACGAGCTGAACACCCCCCTCACCACCATCCAGTTCATCCTGAGCGGCGACAAGACCGTTCCGCAGGAAACGAAGGACAAGATTCAGATTGAGCTCAAGCATCTTTCGGAGATCGCCAAGGGCTTGCTTTCCTACGCCGCGCAGGGTGGGGAAGAGGTTTTCAACCTCAACGAAGCCGTCCACGCGGCAGAAAAGCTGATGCTGTACACGAAGCGTGAAGGGCTGCAGCTAGAGCTAACTTTGTGCGATGGGCCGGTCACCGTTCGCGGGTCACGCAGTCAGCTGCAGCAGGTGATGATGAACCTGTTTCGCAATGCCGCGGATGCGATGGAAAAGGTACCCGGCGCTAGGATCGTCGTTTCCACGACGTGCGTCGGGCCCGAGCAGGTGGTACTCGAGTTTAAGGACAACGGCACCGGGATCAGCAAGCAGGACCTGAGCCGAATACTCGAACCATTTTTTACGACCAAGGTCGGAACCGGAACGGGCCTTGGCCTGTTCATCGTCGACCAGATTTTGCGAGCCCACGGGGCCAGCCTCGCTATTGATAGCGAGGTAGGGCAGGGGACCACGGTTCGCATGACTTTCCCCCTGGTAATCGAACAGAAGGAACGGGAGGCTGCATAATGGCCGAGATCCTCGTCATTGAAGACAATTCCA
>JBGSST010000015.1:0-15815 GCA_041736915.1 Bdellovibrionota bacterium | reverse complement strand
TGAGCCGCTACGGGAGGCGTGGCCGGTGACGGCGAACTCGCCGGACCCGCTACGCTTGCCGGCCCCGATGGACCTTGCGGGCCACTCACTACGCGAGAGCCCGACGACGCTGCGCCACTTCGTTGGGTGGCGGTCGCCGCTGAGAAAGCATCCGATAACCAGCGGCTGGCCGAATCGATGTACGGGTCGATGGCGTGACCAACCCCTCCGAAGCCGATCGGTTTCAAAATGGATTCCGCGATGCCGGGTGGTTTCGTCTCCGTGCTTGAACCGCTGGAGCCGGTGGCCGACTTTGCAGCGCCGCTGCTGCCGGCCGTGGCGGTTCCCGCTACGCCGGAACCGGAACGAAGCGCACTCCCCTTATCGGCGGCGCCGCCGGCCGACCCCGTATCTGAGCCACCGCCCTCCTGGGCGAGTTCTTTGGTACCAAAACCGAAAGCGTTCTTGATTGAGGTGCCCACGGAGCCAAAAAAGTTACTTACGCCGGCTGCGGCGTCGCTTAGCCAGCTACTCTTCGGCTCTTCCTTAGGAGGATTTCCTTTTTCGCCCTTCGGCGTCTCGCCGATTACCTTCGGCTTGGGCGCTTCCGCCGGCGGTGTGGATTCGCCCCCTTCATCGGCGATCTTCTTCTTTTCGGGGAACTCCATGTTCTTGAGGATGCCGTTGAGAACTTTATCCTTAAGCTCGCCGACATCACCTTCGGCGAAATTTTCGGGAATCGCGTCGACGAGTTTGCCGGCGGCGAGAGCAGCCTTGCGTAGCGCTTCGCGCTCTTTTTCATCTTGCGGCTGATTCTTGCCGAAATCCGATTCGATGAACTTCTTCAGGCCATCCATCATCGATTCGATAGTTTCTTGTCCGGTTCGTCCATCGGGGCCCAGGTTGTCGAAAGGATTAAAATCTTTGTCGAGGATCTCTTTGGCGGCCGTCGCTAACGACAATGCCAGTTCGGGATTGTTCTCGATGAGCGGTTTACCGTCTTCGCCGGTAAGCGAATCCAGCGCGGCCTTCATTTCTTTCGAAAAGTCTTTGGTGAGTTCATTGAAGGCTTCGGTGGCCTTGTCGGGTGTTTTCACGGCATCCGCGGTCGGAGCTGCCTCACCACTGTTCTTACCGGCGGCGGTGGTCTCCGGCGGTGGTTCACTAGGGGCGTGGCTATTGGTCTCCGCGTAGCCGTGGACCGACACGAAAAGCGCCAAGCCGAACGTCACGGCGAGCGGTCCAAATTTGCGGTGTGAAGACAACAATACCCCTTCAAGTCTACTGAAGTGCAAGCGCCGGGCCCCCGCACACTTAGCCTCGACCCGAGGTCTTCACGCCATTTGCTGCTGCAGCTTTTAGCCGTTTGTAGAGGGGGCTGGCGCGCACTGAATGAATTAGGGGAGTGCCGTTTTTGTGAGGCTAAAAACGGCTATTTTTTTGACGGTTTAGCCCGCTTTTAGGGGCTTTTGGCCGTATTCTCGCTGTGATCGCCGCGTATACCGAAGGCAAGCGGCTTGCACTCTAAGGGAGTGCATCCGGGTACTAAAGGGGTCTTCCATGGGACGCTTCTTCATCGCAGTTTTGCTATCCGTAACGTGCGCACAGGGCGGCGCCGAAGTGGAGCATCAATCTAAAAAGAAGGTCACGCCCAGTGGGGCGGCTCCGGCGGGGAAAAGCAACCGGTTCACCTTCTGTATGCCCCAAGCTGGCGAGGTCAAATGCTCCGGCGGTACGAACACCGTCGCCACTTTATCGTGCGGCGACGATTGGATCCCGGATAAGTATCCCAACGTGACCGTGACCGAAGACAGCGTGTTGGACGAGTCGGGGAAAGCGATGCCCTGCTCGGTTACCACGGTAAGGGCCGAAAACCGTTCGCCCTTTGACGCCCTCGCGAAGAAATCGTCCAGGCCTCCTCTCGGCTTTTGATGATTCAAGCAGTTTCTAATTCTTACCGATAAGTCCGTCGTGAACTCCTGGATTCCCCTCAATCGAATCGAGCCCCTCGTTCAGGCCGAGCTTTTGTTTTTGGTGCTGGCGCTTGCGCTGAGCACCTGGATCTTCTACCGGCTGTTTTTGAAAAAGCTCTCGCCGGACCGGCACGCCAATCTCGGCAAGCTCTTCCGCAATCTGCTCTTTCACTGCGCGAACTTGCTAGGCTTCTGTATTCTTTTTTGGAT
Organism: Bdellovibrionota bacterium; assembly: GCA_041736915.1. Taxonomy (GTDB): domain Bacteria; phylum Bdellovibrionota; class FAC87; order UBA2466; family UBA2466; genus JBGSST01. The sequence continues at coordinate 13,653 of JBGSST010000015.1, read as the reverse complement.
GCTGCGCTTGATCGAGTCGCCGCAGAACTGGCTCGACCGCGTGGTGCCGTACTTTGCGCTGCTGACGTTGATCTGGGGCTGCCTAGTGCTGACCAAGGTCGTGCGCATCGGCGTGTTCGAATATCTGTTTTTGCAGAACATGAAGGTGGGCGTACCGCTCATCATGGTGAACATTCTCACCATGACCTTCTCCCTCATCATGGGAATGTGGGTAGCTTCGAGCGTTTTCGATTTCCGGCTGGCCCCGTTGCTGGCGACCTCCGCCGTTTTTTCCATCGTGCTCGGTCTTGCGCTGCAGGACACGCTGGGCAACCTGATGGCCGGCGTGGCGATGCAGTTCGACAAGCCGTACGAGATTGGCGACTGGATCGAAGTTTCCAACGGCGCTCAGAAGTGGGCTGGCCAAGTTTACGAGATCTCGTGGCGCGCGACGATGCTGGTGGCGATGGGCGATGAATGGATCTCGGTGCCGAACCGCACGATGGCGCAGTCGCAGGTGCTAAACTTTTCGGCGAAGGTGCGTCCCTTTACGCGAAGCCACCTGCTACACATTCCTTACGATGTGGATCGCCGGAAAGTCGAAAAGGTTTTGCTCGAAGCCGCGACCTCCACGGCGGGCGTGGCTCGTCACCCCGAGCCGCTCGCGCTAATCATCGAAACGGCCGGCAGCTATATCGTTTATAAGCTCATCTACTACGTCGAAGACTACGGCCGTCAGCTGCTCATCGCCGATGAAGTACTCGACAAAGCCTTGAGCAATCTCGAAGCCGCCAACGTGCGCCTCTCCCCCGACCGCTACATCATCGAAAAGCTGGCCTAACCGCCCAATTTATACAAAAAAAGGAGTCCCTCCCTTTTTGTATAAAAAGGAAGCGGGTACCTGCGGAATGACCTTTTTGTGCGGGGAAACTTTCGGGGGGCGTCTGAATCATACAAAAAGGGAGGGACTCCTTTTTTGCGGATTTAGAATTTTAGTCCGAAGATTAGGCGGAGTTGGTGGGCGCCGGGGGTGATCCAGAATGAGTAGCCTAGGCCTATCGTGTGGAGGGGGCCCAAGGGTTGCGGTAGCTCGAAGCCCGCGCCGAGATCGAAGGTGATTGTGCCGCCCGCGCCTCCGGATAGGAGGTAGACCGACGGTCCGCCTTCCACGGCGATCGGCAACGACGGATTGGCGTAAACGAGGTGCAGCCCCAGGCGTGGTCCCACCTGCATGTCGGGCTTGGTCGCGAAAAGCGTAACGCCAAGTAAGCCCTTCCAGCTGAAGGTGCCGTTAGACAACTTTGGGGCGAGCGAGATGCCGAGGCCGGGCGCACTTGCTCCGCCGAACTGCATGCCCAGATCGATCTCCGCTAAGTTCCACTTGCTGCCCGTGGGGGCCGAGGCGATGAGGCGATTCTTATTGCCGCGATCTTCGCGTTGCTTCAGCGCCAGTCGTTTGGTGTACTCCGCACGCGTTACCAGCTCGAAGTCATAGGTTACGCTCGGGATAGCACCCTCGCCAATCAGGGTCAGCTTGTGCGGCCCGTTTTTACGCCGGCCGGGATGCCACTCGATCTGCTCGTTGGAAATCGTAACGACCTGGCCATCAATCTGCGCCTGCTGCACGCGGCCTTCGAAACTGAACACGAACTGATCACCCTGGAAGCCAGCTTTCTTCAGATGCCCCGGTTCCACCTTCATCCGTTCACCCACGCCGTTCCAGGCGCCGAGCTGCAAGGTGAGCTTGTCGGAATCGGTCTCGAACTGAAACAAACGCATCCCGTCGTCGCGGCTCTTTACGTCTATGCCGTTCAGCTTGAACTTTACGTACGAACGCGGCCGTTCGAACAGCAGTCGGTTATCCACGAGGAAACGGAACGGCGAGAGCTGTCCGGTAATTTGAAACGGCCGTTTGCGTACGAATACCGTCACTGACTCATTCACCGCCGGCGGAGAATTCGCGGTTGGCGCCTCGGCGGATCCGTAGAGCGGCACGAGCAGCAAGAACGGCAGCAAAACCTTCAGCCCCGCGGTGGCGGGCTTTTTCGGCGGCGGCAAGTCGGTAATCAGATCCTCTTCCTTAAACGGCTGACGGAAGATCTCGTTCAGATCCTTCAACACCTGATCCGGATTGGAGAAGCCCAGGAAGTAGGCGGTGCCGTCCTTCAACTCGATGAACAGCCCTTTTTTCCAGAACGCCCAGTGGAACAGCCTTCGCCACTCGCGGAAGAAACCCATGGTGAGCAGCTGGTGCGGACGGCAGCAGAATATCGTTTGGATCATTCCCTTGGGGAATCGGCGCGAGCGGAAGCTGACGCTTTTGATCCAAAGCTGATTGTTCACGACCAGAATCTTTCTCGGCAACGAGCCTAGGAAGAAGAGGGTGATGGTCGTGACTACGAATGCGAATACGGCGGTCAAAGCGTAGTGACTCAGTAGAAAAGTATTCTGAATGAAATTCACACTAAGCAGCCGCGCTTCGAGCCCTTGAAAGATCTGGCAAGCGACCCACAGAATGTTCAGGTAAACAAATCCCGCCGCGAGGAGGAACCACGGCTGGTACCGCACTTTGCGAACGTAGCGAACGCGCGTGTACGGGAAGTTGCGGGCGAACGCGTAGCGGAAACCGAAAAGCGACAGGAAGGCGACGATCGCCCAGAACGCGAGCTCTTCTCCGCGGAACCCGACGGGCGGCTCGTGCTTAACTAGGTAAGCCCGATCCGGCTGGAATAGCTTGGCTAAGCGTTCTTTTACTTCGGAGGCGGAAAGCTTATCCATCACCTCGAGCGGGGTGTCGGCGGTTTCGTAGCGTTGCTGAAAGTTAAATAGGTCTTTCGCGATTTTCAGTTGGGCTTCGCTGTTGCTTTCCCAATCCTCAATGCGTTTACGGACTTTTCTTTGCGCGCCGAGGAACTCGCTTTCCGAGAACTCTCCGTAGTAGCCCTTCCGGCGCAGCAGCTCTTGAACTCGTTCTGATTGCACGGCGTAGTTCGACGGAGCCAGCTCGAAGTTCAGCACCGCGTAGCCGTAACGATCTTCGTCTACCCAGATCTTTTTCTCTACGTTGGCGATGGCGCTGGTGTGCGAAGCGATCTCTCGCTGAAACGTGTCGTACAGTGACTCGTAAAGTAGCTGCAGCGCCATTTCGTCTTGCGGTTCGATATCCCAGAATTTGGTGCCGACCGAGATCCACGGCGATTGCGCGGCCACGGCGGATCGCACGTAGGGCTGTTGCCGCGGAGTAGGTTCCATCGCTTCGTGCGAGGGCTCGTCGCCGGCCGGTTCCTTTTCGAACGTGTCGCGCACGAAACCCATCGTCTCGCGCACTTTGATCGGGCCCGAGTAGAACAACGTCATGTTATTCGGTACGTAGTGCTCGGTATAGAACGAGTTTAGATCGGCAACGGTAATCCGCCGGATGTTACGTCGAACGTCTTCCATCACTCCCGGTGTGCTCTCGACGGCAAATTCCGTGGCGAAGAAATCCGGCAGAATCCATTTAGGCGGATAAAGACTCTCGACGAACGTAATGATCGGGTCGCGTGGCTCGCCAATTTCCCGCCAGACCTCTTGCCGCGCGCGATCCGTGTCTTCGGGGTTGAACTCGCGCGAGAACATCATGCGGTGAAACTCGTTCAACGCCCATACCCCTTTGAGCGACGGTACGATCACGGAGAACGAAGTGCTCTTCCACGACGTAACCCCCACGGGCGTGCCCGCTACCTCTTCGCGGAAAAGATTCGCGTAAGTTTGCGCGGAACCCAAACGGCGATCGCGCTGAATGGCGTGCTCGAGTAAATGCGCGACTCCGCGATGATGGGATGCTTCGTCTCGCCAGCCCGATCCTACTTTGAGTTCGATCTCGATCTGCCGCGCGCTCGGAACGGAAACGAGCACGACGGTCATCCCGTTGGCGAGCGTGGTTTTTTGAATGCCCTGGTAGGGATCGTCGGCGCGTGCGACCACGCTTCCGAAGACGAAAAGTAGAATGAAAAGGACGAGGGGCATTCCCTAGTCTTTTCGGCACTTTTTGCCTGTTTCGCGGAGTGTTAACCCTTACGGGGAAGGAGTTTTCCGGACGCCGACGCGCCATGCGTTATAGGGCGATGAAGCACGATGTCACGCCCCTTCTCCCGCCCGGCTTCGAAGGAGGTCTGATCGCGAAGGACGTTCTCCCGGTAAAAGCGCCTAAGTCGTGGATAACGCGTTCGGACAAACGCATCGAGTACGGGATCGTTCTCGAGAACGGCGAGGGCGTTCTTCTGCTCGCTCGACCCTTCGCGTTGAATTGTGCTGACCATCGCCTCTTTCTGCTCTTTGAGCTTTTCCTGAAATCCGGAAAAGACGCCGAGAAAGAAAGACGATCGCGAGCCCCCGCCCTCTTTGCGGCGGTGCTTCCAGAACTGCTCGGCCTGTTGAAAGAGGAAGTGGTACACGTACTCGGCCATCAGCACGTTTTGCTTCGTCCCCAAAACTTCGGCGGTTCGGTATTCGGTGAGCGCTTCGCTGTCGAAAAGGCTGCCGTAAATAACGTCGACGAAATAAAAATCGCTGAGAATCGAGCACGCGAGATAGTGAAACCGCTCGAGCCGCTTTCGCCCGAAGCGAATCAAACGCACCTGGCAATCTTTGTCCCGCTTCTCGGTGATCTCTTCCAGGTTGTACTTCAGGTACAGCTCTTGGACTTTTTGCATCGCCGCGGCCGCCTCGTTCGGGTTCGACGAGTTGGCGAGCGCCAGCAGCTTGTGCACACGTCCCATCAATCGTGAGTCACCGGCCGCTTCAATCTGTGCCGTTGTTTTCTCTTCGGCGGGAGGTTTCATTTCACCCTCCGCCTTGCGCGCCCACGGCGCCACGTTCAGCCGCGCACACGCTTCGTGAAAGTAGGGGCCGTGACCATCCTCACTCTTCATCACTTCGGTGACGTACTGATGCGCCATCTCGTGCTTTAAAATTTCGAGCACGACATCCCACGGCTGAGAAGAGATCAGCTCCTTGGAAATCGACATGCGGCGGGTAAGCGGATCCCACTGGCCCCAGAAGGTGAGGCTCGACTTAATTTCGAAAAGCGGACGGCGCATCTCCGTTTTGAACAGATAGCAGATCTGATCGAAGTCGCGCTGAAGTTGGCGCGTGCAGAGGCGAAACCATTTTATTTCGGCGTCTTCGCGAGATTCCTTCATTAAGCGTCTTTTCGTTCCTGCATTTTTCGCACGATACTCGTGACGAGCCGGCGGGGCATCATCCCCACGGTTCGCGCCATAAACGAATTATAAAGCCCCGGGATGACCAGCGTCTTCCCCGAAAGTGCGCCGTGAAAACCGGCCAGCGCCACGGGGGCGGCGTCCATGACCGTGCCGCGCGAGAACAACTTCGAGGCCTCGAGGTTCGCGGCCTTCTTGAACTCCGTATCGGTCGGACCAGGGCACAGGGCCGTAATCGTAACGCCGGTGCCGCGCATCTCGTTAGCCAACGCCTCGGAGTACGACAGCACGTAAGCCTTGGTCGCATAGTAAACCGACATCAGGGGGCCGGGCTGAAACGCGGCGGTGGAGGCCACGTTCAATACTTTGCCGTGCTTGCGCTGAACCATGCCCGGGAGCAGGTACTTGGTCAGGCCGGTGAGGGCCACGATGTTGACCTGGATCATCTCCAGCTCACGAGCCCAGTCGAGCTTGACGTACGGGCCGTACATTCCGACGCCGGCGTTGTTCACCAGGAAGTCGATGGTGAGTCCCAGCTTGTCTAGCTCCCGCACGACCGCTTCGACGGCGCCGGGCTTGGTTAGGTCCTGCGGGATGACGGCGGCGACCGAGCCGGGGCGGCGTTTCTCGAAGTCCGCCTGGATGGCACTGAGCCGTTCGGTGTTTCGCGCGACCAGAACCGTGCGGTAGCCACCCTCCACGCACAAACGGGCCACTTCCAAGCCAATTCCGCTCGTGGCTCCGGTGATTAAGGCTGTCTCCATCGTCATCCTCACTTTTCTAATGGGCCGGTCACGGGTAGAGAATTATGAGTGAACCCAAAAGAAAAGAAAATTCCCGTGGAGAGCTTTCTCGAGCTCCCCTGGGGCCGCCTGGCCTACAAGAAGTGGCCGGGATCGCAGGCCCATCTGCCCATTGTGGCGCTGCACGGCTGGCTCGATAACGCGAACACTTTCGATTCTTTGATTCCGCTATTGGACTATCCGGGTGAGATTTGCGCGTTGGATCTGTCGGGCCACGGGTTGTCCGATCACCGGCCCAAGGGAACGCCTTACTACTTCGTGGACGGCGTGCTCGACATCATCGATGCTATTGCCGCGCTTGGCTTTCCAAAATGCATTTTGATGGGGCACTCACTGGGCGGAGGAATCGCCAGCTTCGTCGCCGGGCTGCAGCCGGAAAAGTTTGGTGCGCTAGTTCTCATCGAAGCGCTCGGGCCCTTCAGCTCACCCGCGTCGGAATTTCCTAAACAGTACCGCCAGTTCCTGACCGCGCGGGAGCAGAGCAAAACCAAAGAGATGCCGCTGTACCCCACGGTGGAGCGGGCCGTCGACGCCCGCTTGACGGTGGGCGGTATACGCCGCAGCTCGGTAGAGATTTTATGTCAGCGCGGACTGCGCGAGGTTCCCGGCGGGTTTACCTGGCGAAGTGATGCGCGTTTGCGATTGCCGAGCCCGTTTCGTTTGGGCGAAGATCACGTTCTGGCAACGCTTTCCGAAATTCAGTGTCCGGTTTTGCTGGTGCGGGGCAAAACGGGGATGGAGCTTCCCGAACCACTTTTTTCCGGGCGCAAAAAGGCGATTGCGGCGTTGAGCGAGGCGCAGCTCCCCGGTAGCCACCACCTGCACCTCGACGAGCCAGAGTCCACGTCCGGGCCAATTCGCGACTTCTTGCGAAAACACCTTTGAGTTTTTAACCATGAGCTTTCTGAAAAATCTCAATCCGGAGCAGGTCGAGGCTGCCTTGCACAATGAGGGGCCGATGCTCATCTTGGCGGGGGCGGGCTCGGGCAAGACCACCGTGCTAGTCGCGCGCGCGGGCCGGATGGTAGACGAGAAAATCGTGAGGGCCGATTCGCTGTGCGTGCTCACTTTCACCAACAAGGCCGCGCGCGAGCTCAAGCACCGCGTAGGCGCTAAGTTGGGACGAGCCGGCGATAAGATCTGGGCGGGCACGTTTCATTCCTTCGGATTGATGCTGTTGAAAGAGTACGGCCACACGTTGGGGCTTCCGAAACGTTTTTCCGTCGTGGATCAACGCGATGCCGAAGACATCATCAAAGAGCTGATGGCGGATCTGAAACACCACGAGAAAAAGTCATTCGATACCGAAACACTACTTCAGCGCATCAGCTCGTGGCGCGAAACGGGGCAGCGGGCCGCTAAGTCGGAAGACGCTTACGAGGAGGCCACCGAGTGGCTTTTACCCCGCTACGAAAGCCGCCTGCAAAAGCTGGCGTTGGTCGACTTCGACGGACTGCTGCTAGAGCCGATTAAGCTTTTGGAGAATCCCGAAATTGCGCCGCAGGTGCAGGGCATGTTCTCGCAGGTAATGGTGGACGAGTTTCAGGACACCAACCCTGTGCAGATGAAGCTGCTCAAGAAGTTAACCAAAGAGCACAAGAATCTCACCGTAGTCGGCGATGACGATCAGGCAATCTACGGCTGGCGCGGGGCCTGCGTGTCGAACATTCTCGAGTTTCCAAAAACGTTCAAAGGCTGCAAGGTCGTTCGACTCGAGCGTAACTACCGGTGTGCGCCGCCAATTCTAAATTTGGCCAACGCGGTCATCCTTAAGAACACCACCCGCCACGACAAGGTGCTTAAGGCGTGCGGCACCTTCCTCGAAGAGAAGATGCCCGAGCTGTTCGTGTTCGAAGCCGAGACCGACGAGGCCGAGTGGGTGGCGCAGGAGATTGAAACCGCCAGGCGAGATGGCGTGCCGTTGGACGACATGGCGTTGCTTTACCGCTCTAACGGACAAAGCGGCTGGTTCGAGGCCGAACTGCGGCGCCTTAACATCGACTACAAAGTCAGCGGTGGCACGTCGTTCTTCGATCGGCGTGAGGTTCGTGACTGTCTGGCATTCCTGCGTTGCGCTTTCCGGCCCCACGATGTCGCCTTCCGGCGAATCTTGAATTTGCCCCCGCGCGGAATCGGCGAGAAAACTTACGAGAAGATTCAGGCGATCGCCGACGAAAGTCACATGTCGTTCGTGGACGCCGCGCGATCTTTCTCGAAGATGGAAGGTGATCCTAAAACCTCCTCCGCGGTGAATCAGCTATTCGAGTTTCTCGCCGCGATCAACGCCGCGGTGATGACCAAAGACAAACCCGGCGAAGCCTTTGCCGACGAACTTTTGCGCATCGGTTACAAAGACCACCTACGTACTATTTCCGCCGAAGCCGCCTCGGGGGACAAACGTTGGAAGGCGGTCGACATTTTTGGCACGTTCCTGAACCGTCACTTCTCCACGCGCGAGCGCACGCCCAAGATGCTGGCGCAGTTTTTGGAGTACATGGAGCTGCGGGACGACGGCGACGATCGCGACAAGACGCCCAAAGTTTCACTCATGACGTTGCACGCGTGCAAAGGTTTGGAGTTCGGTCACGTTTACCTCGTGGGGGTGGAAGAAGATCTTCTGCCGCACAAGACTCTCGGTAGCGACGTCCAGGAAGAACGCCGGCTGTTCTACGTGGGCGTTACCCGCGCCAAGCGCAAGCTCGTGCTTACGCGCGTGAAGTCACGGCCCCGCCACGGCCGCCGCATTCAGGTGGTGCCCTCGCGTTTTTTGACCGAGCTACCGCCGGGCCTCATCGAGGTACACGAATCCGGTCGGCCGCTGGGTGAAGAGGGGCGCCAAGCTTTGCTGAAGTCGCTTTACGAGAAACTCAATTTCAATACGCCCTAGTATGGAAGAAATTCTTTCCACCGCTGATTACCAAACGTTGAAAGACCTCCGGCAGGTGTTCATCGGTGAAAGTACCGAGCGCCGCAAGGACTACTGGTCGGATGCCCGCGTGCTGGGGCTGTACGATCGCACCTTCGCCCGCCGCATCGGCTGGAAGTGGGATGCGGTGCTGGACGAGCTAAAGAGCAAGGGTGGGTTTACCGCCGGACTGCCGGTCGTTGATTTTGGCTGCGGTACGGGCGTGGCCTCGGAGAAGTGGCTAGAACGCTTCAGCGATACTCCGGTGGTCCATCTGTTCGACCGGTCCCGCGCGGCCATGAAGTTTGCGGAACAGAAGCTCACGCAGCTTCACCCCGGCGTGAAGGTGGAGCTGCATCCTTCGCCGGAGTCACTGCCCGAGACTGCTGTTTGGCTGGTGAGCCACGTGGTGAACGAGCTGGGGCCCGAGTCGGCCCGCTTTCTTACGAATGCCATGGGTACCTCCGCGGGGTTCGTTTGGGTGGAGCCCGGCACGCACGCGGTTAGCCGCACCGTGATTGCCGCGCGCGAGCACCTAGGCAATACGCACACGTTTCTCGCCCCGTGCCCACACCAGGCCCGGTGCGGCTTGTTCGATCCCAAGAATGCCGACGACTGGTGCCACCAGTTTGCTTCGCCCCCAAGGGAAATTTACCAGTCTTCGTTCTGGAAGAAGTTCGGCGACGAGCTAAGCGTGGACTTGCGGGGTCTGCCCGTAAGCTACCTGGTGGGGGTAAAGGGAAAGGCCACCCGCACGGCATTGCCCCGCGTCTTGGGGCGCGCCCGCGTCTACAAGGGCTACGCGCTAGCCTACGTTTGCCGGGAGAGTGGCGTGAGCGAAGAGAAGTTCATGTCCCGCGATGACAAGGCGTTCGTCAAAGAGCTCGACCGTGGCGCCTTCGATCAGCGCATCTCCGAACCAAAAGAGAAATAAAAAAGGCCGTGCCGTTTCCGGCCCGGCCCTTTTTTGGGGGGGTAGGGGAACACTTTATAAATTTAGAACGGGCGATACCCACCCGACGTTCCGCTGCAGAGAGAGCGGGGGTCGGTGATGCCATTGCCGCCGCCAACGCGGACGTAACCGGTAAAGTTCGCGTAACCGGTGTTCGTGTCGTACGACCAAATCGTGGGAGGAACCTGCGCCTGCGGGTTCATCGAGCTATACGTCGCGTACGGGTTACCGAACGTGCCCGAGTTGAAAATCGAGTACTGATTCGACGGATTGCCGTAGGTGTAGGTGTTACACACGCTATAGCTGTTGTTAGGATCGATAATTAACCCCAAGAAAATCGTCCAGTCCTGTCCATCGTGGCCAAAAATTGCCGGGAAAGTTCCCGAAGGCAGATCGTCGCCGTAACCGCCGTACTGGTTGTAGTACTGGTCGGAAGTATATTGATCTCCGTAGTAAGTAGAATCTTGAGGGTAGTAGTAATTACCCGTGCCGGTTCCCGTTAGGTCGACGCCTCGATTGCTCGAGCCGCAGCCTACAATTATTAGAAACGCGGAAAAAACCATGAACACGTTCAGTATTCGCATACGTCCACTCCTGAGTGATGGGGAATAGGAGCAAGCGTGATGCCACTTTTTGTTAGCGGGCTTCGCGGCTGTGCGGGGAGCGCACTACTTGAGTTCGGTGTATGAGCTATCGACGGATATCGAATTGTTTTTCGTAAAGCAGTGTACTCTTGGGGCCGTATACTGAGGTCTTGAACTTCAAACTACCCGTTGAGGCGGTTGAGTCCACGATGGCGTAGTTGAGTGAGCTGGCTACCCCGATAACTTGCCGAGGATTTGGCCGTTTCTTCCAGCCATCGGGATAAACCTCGGAGTGAATCGAGCTGGTAGTGAGCTCAAAGGTTTCAAAGCCCGTTTCTTTCGCGGGAATGCGCATTAGCTCGGTTAAGTGCCGATCGCCGCTGATCAAGCCCACCGGAGCCTGCGAATCCCGAAGCGCCGCCGTAAATCTCTTGAACGCATTCGGGTGGTCTTTTTCTAACGACTCGAACTGATGGTAGCCCCCGAAGAACTGTCCCCCGTTGAGTACCCAAGTAGGTGTTTTGTCTTTCTTGATGGCGTCGAACAGGAACTTCTCCTGCGCCTCACCCCATTGGGTGTCTTCTTTCACTTTGGGTTCGGTACGGAAGGACCGATTGTCCATGAGAAAAAATCGGTGGCCGAACGCCGAATACTCCAGCGAAATTCCGGGCCCTTCGGTGAAATTTGGGGCCTGCGGATACTGGGCGAAAAACCAGCCGAAGATCTTCGTGGTCGCTTCGCGGCTCGTAAAGCTCCGGTTGCCGTCATTGATTCCGTAGTCGTGATCGTCCCACGTAGCCAGGATTGGCACTAGCTCTTTGGCGCGAAAGAGTTGAAGCTTGTTTCGCGTTTCCGCGTAACGCCGGAAGAGACGCGCTTCGCCGGCCCCCACTCCACGCGGCAACAAGAGATCCGCGTATACGTTGTCGCCGATGAGAAAAATCAGCTGCGGCTTTTTTTCCAGTAGTGACTCCCACATCGCGGCCTGCTCCGCGTGCGAATCATCCATGCAGGAGGCAACGGCAAAGCGAACCTTTTGCGCTTCCACGTTCGCCGTACGGAAGACGCGGCGGTCGAGCACTTTGCCGTCCTTGCTCTCGACCGTAAGGGTAAAGGTTTCATTCTGCGGTAAACCCACAAAACGGTAAGAAAAGATCTTGAAGGGCGAATCCGGGTGGCGGCGGACGTCCGCGTAACCGGGAAGAAACCGGCTCACCCCCGTGGCCTCGGCATGAACGTTGAGCGCGTCGTCTTCGGCGAGTACCGTGAACTGGGTGGCGGTGGCGGTGGTTGCCCCTTGCTGTATTGCAAGATCGGCCAGAGCCGAGAAGCAAAGCAGTCCGGCGAAGAGAATAGCCTTCATCACTGCCCCTCGCTCGTTCCGGGAACTACCTGTCCTTTCTGCGAGCCAACGTCCTGATTGAGCTTCAGGTAGCACTTGCAGTTTTCATCGGTGGCGAACACTGCCCAGCGTTTACGTCCCTGCTTTTTGAGTACGTAAATCGCTTTGCCGCACGAGCCATCGGCATCGAGCGTAACGTCGTACTTTCGGTCGGCGAGAACTCCTCGGCTGTACTTTTCGTAGGTCTGCCCCTTCATGCGGGTGCAGGTGCCCTTGGTTAGCTCGCCCATGAATACGTCGCCGTAGGCGGAAGCGGTGAATAACGCCAGGAGAAGAAAGTTTCGGAGCTTCATGTGTGACAATCCTAGTGCTATACCTTCCCCGATGCAAAGAGCGCTGGTTACCGGAGGGGGCGGGTTTCTCGGATCCAATATCGCATTGGAGCTCGAGAAGAATGGCTGGGATGTCGTCGTGATGGATCGCGACCCGTTGGGTTTGAAAGAAAATCTTCCCGGATTCCGCGGAACCAAGCTGCTCGTGGACGTCGCGAAAGAGGCGCCCTGGAACGGAAAACTCGACGCAATCTTCCATCAGGCCGCCATTACCGATCCCCGCTATCCGGAAGACGATGTGCTCTGGAAAAATAATCTGGATTCCTACGCCAACGTGGCGGCGCTCGCGAAGCAGACGGGCGCGAATTTCATTTACGCCTCGTCCGCCGGCGTATACGGCCACCAGGACACTCCCATGAAGGAAGGGGAGGGCGAAACGCCGATCACCCACTATGGCGAATCGAAACTCGAGATGGATCGGCGCGTGCCCCGGGATCTCGATGGGATTTTCTGGGTAGGGCTTCGTTATTTCAACGCGTACGGTCCCCACGAATCGGGCAAAGGACGCCCCGCTTCCATGATTTGGCATCTGGCTAACCAAATCAAACGTAAGGAAAAACCGCGGCTCTTCGAGTTCGGCGAGCAGCGTCGTGATTTCATCTACGTGAAAGACATCGTGCGCGCGAATCTTTTGGCGCTGCAGGCCAAGCCCGGCATCTACAACGTGGGCACCGGAGTGGCCACCAGCTTCAACGAATTGGTGGTGATGCTGAATGCCATACTGGGCACCGCCTACTCGCCCGAGTATTTCCCAAATCCTTACCCGGCGGACACGTACCAGCATTTTACGCAGGCTGATCTCACTCACGCCAAGGCCGGATTAGGTTATGCGCCACAGTGGACTTTGGAGGCCGGAATCCGTGATTATTTTACCGGCATCGGGTTTGCATCCTAACAAGGATATGTTGGCCAAACCTTCGAACCAGGGATACCTTTTTACTTTATGAGCAACGAACCGAAGACCTCAGTCAGCGCAATCTTGGGTGACTTCGACCTGTTTCCCGAAGGCCTCTTTACTCAGCTTACGGAAGAGCAGCTTTCCAGCGTTAAAGAGTTGCTACTCGGTAATGGGGTGGAAGAAACCGAGATCGATCTTTCCGGCACTCCCTAAGTGAAGCCGAACGCTGAGCATTCCGTCATTCTGGCGAGTCAATCGCCTTACCGAAAACGATTGTTGCAACGTTTGCAGATTGAGTTTGGCGTAGCGTCGCCCGGCGTGGACGAGGGGGCGGTGAAGAATGCTGGCGGCAGCCCCGAGGCCATTGCGCAGAAGTTGGCGCGTTTGAAGGCGGAGGCGGTCGCCGTGAAACATATTGGGGCCACTGTCATAGGAAGTGACCAAGTGGCCGTGCTCGACGGACAGATTCTCGATAAGCCAGGAACTCCCGAACGCGCCAAATTGCAGCTGGCGCAGCTATCCGGCAAGACTCACCAGCTCATTACCGCCGTATGCGTGATGCGGGATAAGACGATTTACGAGTGGTACGACGTC
>JBGSST010000197.1:0-6839 GCA_041736915.1 Bdellovibrionota bacterium | reverse complement strand
GGGCGCAAAACCGTCCGCACCGTCGGGGGTCTTGGTCGGTTTCGCCGTCGGCGCTACGAAGGGGCTATCCGCGGGGGCTTCCGGCTGGGCCACGGGGGCCGTCGACTCGTCGAGCAAGGGGGCGCTTTCCACCGGAGCCGGGTCAGGCGTAGACGACATCCAAACCGTAATTCCGATCGCCACGGTAAGGAGAAATAAAATAAGCCACAGGCGTCCACTCATGAGGGGTTTGATTCTGTAGGAAGTCGCCCTTGATGACAAGAAGTGCTATAGAGGAGGGCTCTATGGAAAAGCAGCCGACTTCCCCGCAGAAACCCTCCTCCAAAGAGGAGATTCCTAGCCGCCATTGGGCCGACCACGCCGCCGATGAGCTCATCAAAAAGCACCCGGGTAAGAACCGGTTCACCTGCGCCTCGGGTATCTCGCCCAGCGGCGTCGTGCACATCGGAAACTTCCGCGAAGTGATCACCGTGGACCTGGTGGTCAGGTCGCTGCGTGAGCGTGGTAAAGAGGTCCGCTTTCTATACAGCTGGGATGATTACGACGCATTGAGAAAAGTTCCCGCCAACCTGCCGAAGCAGGACGAGATCGCCAAAGAGCTGCGCCGTCCCATCGCCCAGGTGAGCGATCCGTTCGGCACGGAAAAAAGTTACGCCGCCCATTTCGAGGCCCGCTTTCAGGGAGAGATCGAACAGCTCGGCGTGTTTCCTGAGTACCTCCGCCAGAACGAAAAGTACCGCGCTAACGAGTACACGGAAGGTATCAAGACCGCGCTCGAAAACCAGAAAACCATCGTGGCCATTTTGAACAAGTCCCGCACGTCGCCGCTCCCGGACGACTGGTGGTGCGTCAGCGTGTTCTCCAAAGAGACCGGCAAAGACACCACGACCATTCTTGGTTACGAGCCGCCGTACACGATCCGGTACCGCTGCGACGAGACCAAGAAAGATCTCAGCGTCGACTTCTCCAAGGAAGAAGGCGTGAAACTTTTGTGGCGCGTGGACTGGCCGATGCGCTGGGCAAAAGAGGGGGTCGACTTCGAGCCCGGCGGTAAAGACCATTCGTCCACCGGTGGTTCGTTCGATACCGGCCAAGAGATCGTCAAAGAGGTTTGGAAAAAAGAGGCCCCTTACTACGTGCAGTACGATTTCGTGCTGGCCAAGGGGATCGGCAGCAAGCTGTCGTCATCGTCGGGTAGCTTGATCACGGTCGGCGAAGCTTTGGAAGTTTACGAGCCATCCGTAGTGCGCTGGCTGTTCGCCAGCCGTAAGCCGAACCTCGACTTCTCCATCGCATTCGATCTCGATGTGATGAAGGCTTACGACGAGTTCGACCGCACCCAGCGCTACGCGCACGGGGTAGAAGAGGGCGAAGAGAAAAAGGTTTCCTACGAACGGCGCATTTACGAGCTGTCGGTAGTGAAGGCTGGTCCGGTAAAGCCGGGCACGCCGTTGCCGGTGCAGTTCCCGTTCCGCCACCTGTGCAACTTGCTGCAGATCAACGAAGGCAACCTGGACAAGGTCGCCGCGTTCTATGATTTGAAGACCAACGAAGATCGCCAGCGGCTCGAATCGCGGGCCAAACGCGCTTGGACCTGGATCGACAAGTTTGCCCCGCCCGAGTTCAAGTTCCGCGTTCGTACGGGCGCGGAGCCAAAGTTCACCACCAAGTTTCCGGCGGTGATTCAACAGGTAATCGACCTTCTGCAGAAGCCCGAGACGGCGAAGCTTTCCGAAGACGAGCTGTCGAACGCGGTCTACGTGGTGATGAAGGCGGCGAACCTCGACGCCAAAACGTTCTTCCCCGAGGTCTACCAAGCCCTCATCGGCAAGAACATGGGGCCGAAGTTGGGATCGTTCCTACGCGCCGTGGGCTTACCGCGCGCGGCGGAAATCATGAAGGGCGCGCTTTAAGACTTCAGCGACTTGATGATCTTCTCTTGGAGGCCGAACATGACCTTCGCGTCGGCGGCGTTGGTCTCGTGATCGTAGCCAAAAAGGTGGAGCAGGCCGTGGATCGTGAGGCGCTGCAGCTCTTCGAGGTAGGTATTGTTGAAGTCCTTGGCCTGGCGTTTCGCCACGGTGGGGGCGACGAGCACGTCACCCAGATCCGTGATGACGATCCCCTTCGGTAAACCGGCGACCTCCCAGCGGGCAAAGGTCAGCACGTCCGTGGGGCGGTCTTTACCGCGAAAAATCCGGTTGAGCTTCGCCATCTTGTCCACGGAGATCATCTCCAGGTGAAGTGAGTACTCCAGCTTCTTGGCGAGCTTCAGGCGGTTCTTCTTTTTTTGCAAAAGTTTCAGACAAGTGGCGGCGGCGGCCAGTACCTTCTTGGACGCCGCCGGCGTGATGAGCCGGTTGGTCGTCAGAGAAAGGGTAAGGGGACCGGCGGTAATGGATACGGCCACAGTTATCCCTGATTCAGTTTAGGGGTTTCAGAAACGGCGAGCGCCGGCGTTCCGGTGGGCCGATGACTGTCCGGCTTAGGATTGCCCGGATACTCGATGCGGTGATGGTACAGCGATACCAGCGTGCGGGTGATGCTTTCTTCCACTAGCTGAAGCTCGGAAAGGGTCATGTCGCACTCGCTGAACTGGTCGTCGAGCATGCGACGGCTAATGATCATGTGCACCATGGTCTGAATCTTGGAAGGCGAGGGATCGGCAATCGAGCGCGTGGCGGCTTCGCACGCATCGCAGATCATCACAATCGCGGCTTCGCGCGTCTGCGGCTTGGGTCCGGGATAACGGAAATCACTTTCGCTCGGCTCGCCGGTAGTTTCCTTTTCCGTCTTTTGCGCTTTGGTGAAGAAGAAGTGGGCGAGGGTAGTGCCGTGATGCTGCTCGATGACGTCGATAATCTTTTTGCCCAGATTGTATTCGCGGCCGAGCCGCGCGCCATTCTTGACGTGGGAGAATAGAATCTTGGCGCTCATCGAAGGCTTGAGGTGATCGTGCGGGTTGTTGTTCGGTGCCTGGTTCTCGATGAAATAGAGCGGCTTACTCATCTTGCCGATGTCGTGGTAGTACGCCGACACACGGGCTAGCAGGGAGTTCGCCTTGATGCGGTCGGCGGCAATCTCGGCGAGGCTGCCAACGATTACCGAGTGGTGGTAGGTGCCCGGGGCCTTCATCATCAGCGAATGCAAAAGGGGATGATTGAAGTTGGAAAGCTCCAGCAGCTTCAAGCTCGTGGTGTAGCCCAGTACGCCTTCGAGGATCGGGGTGACGGACGAAACCAGGAAGGTGGAAACTAGCCCCGAAAGAAACGACAGCCCCACGATCAATAGCGCGTTCTGGTAGGCGATCGTGCGGTAGCCAAAAAACTGCACGGAAAGAAAAACTACGACGAGCAGCGCCCCGTAGAAACCCGCCCAAGCGCCCGATCGATAAAGATCCGTACGTTCGCGGCAGCCACGAATGCTTTGAATCGCTCCGCAGGTGGTCGTGAAGCCCCACAGCGTGAAAAAGAATGGGTTGTCGACGAGAAAACCGCAGCAGAAGCTAACGAGCAGGGCGTAGGAGTAGCCCATCTCGCGGCCCATCAAAAGGTGAATGAGAATACCGCCCGCCGCGAAGGGCAGTAAGTACTCGGCGGCGAAGCCGGAGTGGAAACCCGAGAATAGGATACGCAGGTAAGGGAGTAGGAACTTAACGCACACTAGCTGCAGTAGCGCCAGCGACAGAAAGACCAGTACGTCCTTCAATGGCGTCCTGACAAAGCTGAATTTAGTCAGCTCGAGCCGCGACAGCACGCTCAGCAAAATGAAAATTCCCAGCGTAACGAGGATGAGGCGTTGCAGCCGCGCCTTCGGCATCGTGAGCTCGACCAGGTGTTGCAGCGCCGAAGCCTGGGCTTCGGAGATTCGCTCACCCCGGCGAACGAACGTTTCACCCCGGCGAAGGGGGATGATGGGCCTTTGCGTTTGGCCGAGAAAGTTGGAGATACGCTTTTGCGTCGCCGCCGGATTGAACTTGAGGTTGGGAACGATCTGGCTGGCCAAGAGGTCCACGGTCCGGCGAAGTGCTTCGAGGTCCTGCTTCTTTGCCCCTTCCGACGCCGGAAGGTGGCGTACGAACTCGCGGGCGTGCTCGAGACTCCAGATACGGGAAACATCGTGCACTAGCGTTTCGTTTAGCGCCTGATTCACCTGCCGCACGACGATTCCGGTACCGTAGTACGACGGAAACAGATCGGTCGGGGCGATGAGGCGGCCGAGCAGGGGCTCGGTAGAGCGCACCCACACGCTTTCAACGACGAGCGAAAACTTATTTTGGTGAAGAAACAGAATGTCGCGCGCGGGCAGCGTTTGGCCGGTGTACTCCAGCACGCGCTGAGAAATGGCTTCGGTTAGATTGGCGCGCTTGATGGCATTCTTCGAATAGAACTCTTCGCGAACCTTGCGGAAAGCTTCCTTCCAACCCTGCAGCCAGGTATCGAGAATGCTGTCGTCGTAATCGAAAACGGGGGCCACCTTGCGCGACACTTCTTCTTTGTCGTTGGTCTGGCTTTGGCGCGCTTGCAGATCGATCGTTACTGGCGCCACGATGTTTTGGTCCGCGATGTCGCCCTGACGAAGCAGGGGCACCGACGGGGTGCGCGGGTTGGGCAGCGTGATGAGAACGCCGGCCGCGATGGCGAAGGCGCCATTCAGCATCCCGCGCGACAGCCATTTCTTTCGTTTCGTACTGTCGGTGGGGCTGCTTTCCAGCTCGTTGCGCCCTTCGTAGAGCGAGGCAAGGCGCTCATAAGCCTGGTGCAGGCCTTTGAACCCTTTCTTGAATGTACGCGAGACGAAATTCATGTGCGTAGGGCCGTCCGAATAATAAGAAATTCTTCATAGTCTTATCGGCAGGGACCCCAAGAAACCAAAGTAAGGCTGACGCGCTGCTCAAGCGTTGCTGGCGGCGGCTTTCCGCTCTTTTTCACGCAGGAAGAAGTAAAGTCCGATTCCAATCATCGCGCCCGTACCCGCCACCGTCTTGAATAGCAGCCTCCAGCCGTGCCCCTCGGCGGGGATCAACGTCATGACGATTGCCAGCGTAGTGGTGGCCAGGCCCACCCGGCCCCAAAATTTGCGCCCCTTTGGCGAGAGCAGAAACGAGTCCTCATCGGCCACCCCTTTATCGAGGCGCAGGTGAATGAGCGTTAAGAAAAGGTAAAGGTAGGGAATGAAGTAAAGAATGAGGCACATGTCCACCAGCACCTTATAGATATTCTCGAGCCGCGAATTTCCCAACGTGGCAAACACGGTGAACAACGTGGAAACCACCGCTTGCAGCAAAATGGCGTAGTGCGGAGTTTTAAAGCGCGGGTGGGTTTTTCCCAGCCACGCGGGCAGGTAACGGTCGACTCCGACGACGTACGGAACGCGGGCGGCCCCCGAGAACCACGCCATCGTGGTGCCCACGCCCGCAATCGCGATGAGCAAGGCACAAACCGGAGCCAGCGCCGGCCAATGGATCTTCGTACCCAATTCGATAAGCGGCAGGATGACGCCATTCACCGCGGTGATCTTTTCCTGCGGAACCGTCGCCAGGATGCCCCAGGTGCCCGCCATGTAGGCAAACAGCACGAAAAAGCTGGCGCGGCCCAACGCGGCTACCAGGTTTTTCTTCGGGTTCTGCACCTCGGCTCCCAGGAAGGAAACCAGCTCCAGCCCCGCGAGCGCAAAACACATCTGCGCAAAGAAACCCAACCGCGCCCACTCGTTCAGCGGAGGCAGAAGAGTAGCGGTGTTCAGGGGGTTGGCCATGCCGTACTTCAGCGCCACCCACAAGCCGATGAAAAAAATGAGCGCCGCGGGCACCCAGTTGCCGAGCCCCCCGATGTTTTGCACCCACTTCGAATAGCGCAGCCCAAGCAGACTCAAGCCCGCCACCAGCCACAAGGTGCCCAGCGTGACGAGGACGACGAAGGTCGAATTCGTTTCCCACTCCGGATTCCCCGTGAACGCGGCGAGCGAGAAGGCGAGGCTGCCGCAGAGGTAAAGCAGTAGGCTGGGAAAGTAGATCAGGTTGTTCACCCAGTAGCACCAGCCGCAGATAAACCCGTGGAAGTCGCCGTAGCCGCGCTTGGTCCAGCGGTACAGTCCGCCTTCTTCGGGGAACCGGGCCGAGAGGTCGGCCACGGCCAACCCTTGCGGAATGAAGAAACAGAGTACCGCCAGCACCCAAAGCGTAAGCGACGAGGGGCCACCGGCCGCCGCGGCGGCAATCCAACGGAGGCTAATCACGGCGACCACGAAGAGGCCAACCAGATCCCAGAGACGGAGTGCTCGCGCCATTCCGTTAGATTAATACAGACGGTGGACAACCGGCATTACTTATCCGACAGTGGCGGAGTTGGTTGGGTGGGAGGACTCCGTATGAAGTTGAAGCTTTTTCTCGTTTCGTTGGCCCTTTGGACCGGTATCGCCTCGGCGCAGCCGGCTAGCCGGACCACCACCGCCAACGGCAACCGCACACTGGGGCTAGGCATCATTCTCGGCGAGCCCACCGGCTTCACCGGCAAGGTGTGGATGCAGAACAACCGGGCCATCGACTTCGGCGTGGCGTATTCTTTCGGTAATACCTTACTACTGTATGCCGATTATCTATTTCAGTGGCCCGGTGCCTTCCGCGTTCGCTCCGGTGAAAAGTTCTTTTCCGACCTCGTACCCTACGTAGGTGTCGGCGCGGCGGTGCTCATTGCGACCTCCGGCCCGGCGGCCGTCGTAGGCCACCGGTACTGGGGAACCACCTCCGGTGGGGTGGGCGCAGGGGTACGTATTCCGCTTGGAATCGAATGGTTGCCCGGAGACCCGCCACTAGGCGTGTTTCTAGAGATCGCACCGGG
>JBGSST010000008.1:0-7701 GCA_041736915.1 Bdellovibrionota bacterium | reverse complement strand
GCGGGGTTATCCAGACGTCGTCTTCGATGCGTACTCCGATTCCTTTAAAACGGGCCGGACCATCCGACTCCGCTCCAAAATACAAACCTGGTTCCACCGTCAGCACTTGGCCCGCCGCCATGAGGCGGCTTTTTTCGGGCGACTGATCGTAATAGCGGCCAGCATCGTGCACATCCATGCCGAGCCAGTGCGAGGCGCCGTGCGGGTAATACGGGCGGTAGGCTTTCTTAGCGATCAAGGTCTTGGTGGGGCCCTTTAGTACCTTTAGCTTCTTCAGCCCTTCGGTCAAAACCTCGATGACGGTGTCGTTGATTTCCGAAAATTTCTTACCGGGCCGGGCAGAGCGAATGGCTTCCTTTTGCGCTTCGAGGACTAGGTCGTAGACCTCCGCCTGCTCCTTGGTGAAGGTGCCGCTGACGGGAAAGGTGCGGGTGATGTCGGCGGTGTAGTAGTCGTACTCGGCCCCCGCATCGATTAGCAGCAGCTCATTGCGCTCCATCTTTCGCTGGTTCGTGTTGTAGTGAAGGATGCAGGCGTTGTGGCCCGAGGCCACGATCGACTCGTAGCCCACCCGCCAGGCGCCGCGCGCGCGGAACGTGTGCTCGATTACCGCCTGCACTTCGTATTCGAACATGCCGGGCTTGGCCGCGCGCATGGCGTTTACGTGGGCTTCGGCGGAGATCTTGGCGGCAATCTGCAAGCGCGCGATTTCGGCCTTCGACTTAACGAGACGCGTTTCCGATAGCAGCTCGTGCGGATCGTGAATCGGCCACAGCCACCGCCCGCCCTTCCAGTGCTGGCGCTTGGCTTTCTCTAGTAACGTGAAGATCCGGCGATCGCGATCGGCGTTACGGCCGACGCGGTAATAGATCCGATCCGCGTGGGGCAGGGCTTCGAGCAGCGCCTTTTCCCAGTCGTCGGTGTCGGACGAGAAGGCGGCGTCGGCTTTCAGAATTTGCTTCGCCCCCTGCACGCCCAGCCGGTAGCCGTCCCACAGTTCCCGCTCTTTATCCTTCGGCGGCACGAACAGCTGGAACTTCGCCTTCGAGCCCGGCGAGAACAGGGCCAAAGCCTTGGGCTCGGCAAAGCCGGTGAGAAAGTAAAAGTCAGACTCCTGCCGAAACGGGAAATCAACGTCGTCGTTTCGGGTTTGCAGGTCGGCGCCCACGAGCAGCGCCACGCCACCGCCTAACTTCTTGAAGAAGGCGGCCCGCCGGGCGGCAAAATCGATGGGGGGAGATTCTTTGGGATACATCGTGGTTAAACCTATTTGGACGGCATCGCCTTGCCAAGTCGCTCGAACGCCAGCCTTATCAGCTCACGAATGAGCTCTTTGTACGACACGCCGCTGGCCTCCCACATCTTGGGGTACATGCTGATGGGGGTGAAGCCGGGCAGGGTGTTGGCTTCGTTCAGATAAATCTTGTTGGTGCCTTTCTCCAGGAACATATCGACGCGGGCGAGGCCATCGCACTCGAACACGTTGAAGACCTCCAGCGCAAACTTCTGCACTTCGGCCGCTACTTTCGGATCGAGCGGCGCCGGCGTGAGGGTTTCCGCGCCGTCCTTCAGGAGGTACTTCGCTTCGTAGGAGTACCAGCCGATCTTGGGGGCCACTACAATTTCGCCGGGCACGCTGGCCTTGGCCTTACGGCAAAGGCCGAGTACGCCGCACTCGATCTCGCGTCCCTCGATCCCCTTTTCGATCAATACTTTGGTGTCGTGCTGAAAGGCGAGGTCCACGGCCTTTTCCAGCTGCTCGGGAGCGGTGACTTTCGACACACCCACCGAGCTTCCCGCGCGTGACGGCTTTACGAAGATGGTTTTGCCGAGCTTGGCGATGTCGGCGGTTTTCTTTTTCAGCTCTTCCCGGCTCCGCAGCACTACGAAATCCGCATTGGGAATTCCATTCTGCGCGCACAACGTTTTGGCCAACGCCTTGTCCATGGCGATGTACGAGGCCCCGCAGGTGGAGCCGACGTAGGGAATTCCGATGAGGTCGAGCATGCCCTGCATGGTGCCGTCCTCACCGAACGTACCGTGCAAAATGGGAAAGACCGCGTCGAACTCGACTACTTTGCCGTTAGCGACGAGCTGTCCCGCGCCGGTGGGCGATAGGTAAGGCGCCAGCGTGACCGGGGTGCCCGATTCATTCAATCGAATCTGATCCGCGCGAAACTCGCCCTGGTAGAAGCTTTTCTCTTCTTCCAGGTGCCACACCCCCTTTTTGGAGATGCCGACGACGACGGGGCTTAACGTACTGCGATCGAGCGCGTCGAGAATGCCTTTGGCGGAGATGAGAGAGATTTCGTGTTCGGAGGAACGGCCTCCGCAAAGCACCAGTAATCGCGTCATCGGGAGAGAATAACAGACGAGTAAGTGGTCGAGAAAGGCGGATGTTATTTGCCGGGAGAAGCAAACGGCTCGAGCACGTAGAAGCCACTTTGCCCGCGCCGAGGCGGGGCCGCTACGAGTCGGGCGTATCCGTCGAGCTCGAGCTTTTTGAGCTGGGCGTCAATGCGGGCGCGCTCGGTGGTGCTGGCCTGGGCGCGCGCTTGCGTCAAACGATCCACGGCATTCTTACGGATATCGTTTAGCGCGTACACCGCCCGTTTAGCCCGGTCCATAATCTCCACGTTCTCATAGCCGATGGTCTTATCGCCGTAGCTCATATCGGCGTGCCGGGTCATATGGTGCATGAGCGTTTTCAAATTGGCTTCCGCCAGCGAGCGTTGAGCGGCATTAGGGGACAGAAAATCATTTACGACTTTGTCCGCCTCGAGCAGGGAAGGGGGAAGCCGGTCCTGCTGGCGCAAGGCTTCTAGACGGGGGGCCACGTGGTCGTTGTAGCGGGGAATCGATCCGGCGCGCCAGGCGCGGAAGAAGGCCTCGATATTTTCGGGATGGTACACGATGGGCCACCAGGCCGAGCCATCGGACTTTACGATCGGCGGCACGCTGTCGCCGATTTCGAACACTTTCTTCGCGCCGTCCTTTTGGTACTCGGGGGTTAGCTCCATGCCGAGTGGAATGTAGAGCCGGCGCGAAACCTTGTCGGCATACGCGTGAACCTCCTGGGCGTAATACGCCTCGACGGGGTCGAGTCCGCGGCTTTGCGTGATCCCGAGCCAGGCCAGCCACACCTCGCCCCAGGCAATGGCGTGCTCTTTGGCGGGAAGGTTTTCATCGACGTAGAGCGCTCCGGCTTCCATCTTCATCCCGTCGCGGAAAGTGGTGGTGTGGTTGACCACCTTGCCGTTGGGACCAATGCTCGGCTGCTTGCTGTCGTACCACGCGCTGAACTTTTCCCAGGACCCAACGCGTCCGGGAATGCGGGGACTGAGGTGAATGCCTAGCTCCGTCTCCACCGGCAGATCGCGTACGGGTTTAGGAAGCCCCTCTCCTTGCGGAGTGGAGGGTTCGCCGCGGTAACTCGTTTGGGGGCCAAAATACTTTTCGGTGAACTTACCGGCCGCGACCACCTCGCCATCTTTCTCGACCGAATAGGGCGAAAGGATGAAACGAATGCCGGCCACGGGCTCGCCGGTGCTTTTACTTTCGACTTCGATGTAGATCGAATCATCTAGATAATCCCAGGCGTCCTTTTCCCGGTTATTGATGAACTCGTCCGACCACTCCTTACGACGGCGACGGTACGAGTCGAGGTTTTTATTCAGCACGGGAAAGATGCGGGCGAAGTGTTGCCGCCGGGAATCGCTCAAGGGTTGAAGCGGAGGGCGTTGGCCGTTCACCACTTCTTTCGCCACGGGCGCCCCTTCGCGCACCTCGCGCTCGATCCGGCGCGTGAAGAAACCAAAGCCATTATCCTCTTCGCGAATCACCAGCACGTCGTGATAGGGCTTACCGTCCACCGAAGCCGTTCGCAGAAGGAACTCGCTAGTGCCGGGGGCCGCGGGAGGGTAGTCGTGGGCGTCGGTCGCGAGGTTGATGAGCCCCGCAACGCACGGAGGGGCCGCCGGAAAAACCAGCCCGCAAAATAGATGGTACGCCAGCGCCCAGCGCGCGGTTTTGTCTGTAAAGTCCATGTCCCCCGTGGCCCATTAGAATGCAAAGGCCCCGCCAGTAATTTAGGCGCGACCGGCCGCGGAACTTTCCCATTAGCTAGCCACCCGCGCAGCCGGGAGGCGCACACTGGCTGAATACAGCGGCTTTTAGGGGTTCTTCAGACTGGTTTCGACGGCCGAGCGAAGCTCTTCGTAGCCAAGATTCTGTACCGGCTTTCCGTTCACGAAAAAGCTCGGCGTGCGGGTTACGCCCAGCACGGTGCCGTCTTGCTGATCCTGTTGCAGCCGGCTTTGCTGCTCGGCATCTTGCGTGGTGGCTTTGATTCTATCCACATCGAGCCCCAGATCTTTCATGTAACCCATCAGTAGCTCGGGCTTGGGAGCGTGGTGGCTGGCCCACTCGGGCTGGCGCAGAAAAAGCGTCTCTAGCGCTTCCCAGTATTTCCCCTGCTTTCGCGCCCCTTCCAGAATGCCCACGGCATAGGGAGAGTTGGGGTGAAAGGGCATGTACCGAATGACGAGACGTACGTTGTCTTTGAACTCCGCCATTACCTTTTTCACGCTGGGGTAGAAGCCGGCGCAGGCCTCGCACTCGGGATCGAGAAACTCGACAATCGTCACCTTAGCGTCGGCGGGCCCGAGCGAAGGGCTGTAAGGCCGCACTAGCTGTTCCCGACTTTGCATCGTCAAAGCCTCGATGCGTTTAGCCTCGCTGGATTTGTACCAGTAGGCCCCCCACAGAAAGGCGGTAATGATCAGGGCGGAAACCCCAACGAGAAAATAGCGGTCACGAGTCATTCTTTACTTCCTTTACTACGGAGCGGGACGCCCACAGAAAAACACCAATCGCCACGAACGCCAAAAGCGAAAGCCGGGGAATGGTAAAGCCAAACCAATTGATCGTGGGGGCTTTGCACGACACCCCCATCGAGCAGGGGGCAAGCTCCTCGGAGATGATCCCTAGCTCGAGCAGATTGTGATACCCGGCCAGCGCCAAACCAATGCCCACGAACGGCCAGGCATACTTCGTTACGTTGCGATCTCTTGCCACGATGCCGGTGAGCAGAATAAGCGCGAGCGGAAACAGGGCGATGCGCTGATACCAGCAAAGCGAACACGGCGGCAGCCGCATCACTTCGCTGAAGAACAAGCTTCCCAGGGTGGCGGTCAAGCTAACGGCCCAGGCCAGTAAAAGGTACGGCGAGGTCACAGCACCACTTTGAAGGGCCGTCCACCGGGGCCGATATCCACCGACGTGTTCGGGTTCAGGTTGCGCTGCGTTTTGCCAATGCGCACCTGACGCTCCAAGTCCTCAATCACGACCGCCCCTACGTTGACCTGGTAAAGCTCGTTGATGTTGTTGATGCCGCCGGGGCAGAACACGTTGATCTCGAGCAGCTTGTCGCCCACGATATCGGCGCCCACGAAGTAAAGGCCGTCGGCCACGAGCCGAGACTGGATCACTTCCGCGATGCGGGCTTCCGTCTTGGTAAACTCCACGCGCTTGCGGGTGCCGCCCACGTGCATGTTGCTACGCACGTCACCCTGGGGCGACATACGGCGGTACATGGCCGCCTGCTTGCCCACGAAGATGGGGTTGCCGTTCAAGAGCAGTAAACGCTTGTCGCCCTTTTTCACCGCGGGCAGATACTCCTGCGCCATGATGTAACCGTTCTTCGAGACCGCCGCGATGATTTGATTGATGTTCATCTCTTTCTTGGCGTCTTTGATGAAGAACACGTCTTGGCCGCCGTAGCCGGATAGCGGCTTGATGATGGCGGGCTTTTTCAGCTCCTGCAAAAATGCCTTCACCTTGATCGGGCTACGCGTAATCAACGTGCGCGCGCGAATCTCGGTGGGAAAGTTGGTGAGATAAAGTTTGCTGGCCGCTTTCGACAGGCCGCCGGGATCGTTGAGCACCAGCACACCGTGAGCTTTCAGCAGACGGCCAAATTCGATGACCGGGCTTTTGCCCTTGTCGTTCGACGGCTCGTCGTTCGGGTTATGGCGCAGGAATACGACGTCGAAATCGGAGAGGCAGACCTCTTCGCGGCGAACCTGCTCGCCCTGCAGTGCTTCGAGAAAGGCGTCGCGGGAAGTGAAGTTGCCATTACCCGGCGTCAGAACGGTGGCGCGTACGCGGTCTTGGTCGCGGTAGCTCAAGCTATTGATGGTCGTGTAATAGACCTTGTGGCCTCGCTTGTACGCTTCGTAAGCCAGGTGGGTGGTGGTGTAAGTCACCACTTGGCTATACGGCGATCTGACTACGAAACAGATTTTCATAAGGTCTGATGACTCTGCTGGATTTACCGCAATCCGTAAAGCCGGTGATTAATGCGATGGGTCAATTAGGCTTAGTAAGGCCGGCTTTTGACGATCCCGCTCAAAATACGGCGGGTTTTGTCGTCAATTTCGGAAAATTCCACGCCGATGGACGAGTTCAACACGGCCGCGATACGGGCCTTGGGAACTTCTAGAGCGCGATCGCGCGAGCAGTGGATTTTGAGCGAGATCTCGGCCCCCACCTGTGGCTTGGTTTTGAACTTGTCCGGGGGGTAGGCCAGCATCACGCCGTTCACGCTGATGTTCGCGGTGAACGTCTGCAGCTCGACCATGTCGGAGTTGTAGTGAAACTCTACCGGCAGGCGAGCCCGGGCGCGGCGGTGACGGCGCTTGTTGGCGGCCCCCTTCATGCTTTCTACGCCGTTGGGGGCGGGAATCATCATCGAAACTTTGGTCTCACCGTTCTGCGAAACCGCTTCGAACCGTCCGCCATGCGCTTCGAGCAGCATCTTGCAAACCGCCATGTCGTTGTCGTTCACGTTGAACGGCGTGGGGTTGTTCGTTTCGCCGAACACGATCTCGACGTCGTTGGTGTGTTGATTCAAAGCCACGGTTACCGTGCCGCCGGGCAAAACATTTTTACCGGCGCGGATGAGCAGCGTGCACACCACGTGGTGAACGGCGTTCGGATCCACTTCGGCCATGCAGCTTTTGTCGACGACAAGCGACGGAATCGTTTGACGGTGAGTGAGGTACTTCTGGTTGATCATGTAGGTGTCCATCAGGATCTGCGCCACGTCGAACTTCTGCGGCGACAGCTTTTCTCCCGACAGCAAACCCTGGATGAAAGTGAGATTGCGCGACAAGGTCAGCGCGTAGTCCGTCGCCATGGTGACCGACGACGAGGTTTCGAGTGCGATGTCGCCCGACCCCGAGTGGGCGCCGTAGTCGATCACGCCGGTAACGATGCCGAGAACTTTGCCGAGCTCGTCGCAAAGATCGCGGCAGAAGCCGGAGAGAACCGGAAACTGTACTGGCGAAGGAAAGCTCAGTGACGAAGCCGCCCCTTGATTGGCGCCGCCGCCGGAACTCGGAGTCCCTGGACTCGGCACCACGGTGGGACGAGGCGCTGCTGCCGGAGTGGGAGTGGCCGGGGCCGCGGCACCGGGTGCTTGGGGTCGAATGGCTTTGAAGCTCATGGAATCCTCTTTTAGTTCTCTGAGGCGTTATCGGTCTTTTGCCCGGATCTCCTTAGCCGCGGCCGCTTTTATCTTCGTCCTTTCCATTAGAAATTAATTATATAAATCAAATATTTAATAGATGCTTAGTCAATTGATGCGACGAGTTAAATCTGTCATAATGGTGAATAACTTTCCCTTACCGTGCCCTCCAC
>JBGSST010000006.1:0-12340 GCA_041736915.1 Bdellovibrionota bacterium | reverse complement strand
TCGGCGAGTGACGAGCTCCAGCTACCCAGGCCAATCGAAAGATCGCGCGGTAGCGGCGAGGTGATACCCATGCGGCGGGCGTACTCGATACCGTAATCTACCGTGAGCTCGTTCAGCAGCTTGACCGTCGGAATGTTCATCGAGCGGATGAGCGCCAGACGTAGCGGGATGTCCCCTTCGAAGGTGCCGGCGTAGTTGTGCGGGCGCCAGTCTTCACCGGTGGTGTCGGCGTCGAGCGCGCCTTCGTATTTGAAGACGATCGGCGCATCGGTCACGATCGAAGCGGGCGAGAAGCCCTTGTCCATCGCCGCGGCGTAAAGAATGGGTTTAAACGTGGAGCCCACCTGGCGCTTCGCCTGCAGCGCGATGTTGAACTTGCTCTTTTCGAAGTCGGTGCCGCCCACCATTGCGGTAACGTCGCCGGAGGCGTGCTCGAAGGAGAGGACCGCCCCCTGCACTTCCGGCTCCTGCTCGAGCGAAACGAAGATCTGCCCTAGCTTACGATCGATGTTCTCGACCTTGGCCCACACGACGTCGCCGTTCTTCAAAACGTCGCCAATCGACTTGGCCGGCCGGCCGTCGATCTGCACCCAGGCATAACCGGCGGTCTGCATCGTTCCTTGAGTTTGTCCAATCCAAGCCTTGGCGGTGTTGTTCTTTACGTCGATGTCGCTAATGAGCGTTTGGTAGACCTCACCGGCCTTCACCGGCGTGGCGCCAAAGTAAGGCGAGTCCGGCGCCTGAATCTCGGTGAGATCGTAAATGAGCTTTTTCTCTTTCGCGTTCTCGTCGAACGTCGCGGGAAGCAAGCGGGTAGTGACGACCGATTTCAAAACCGATTCGTGCTGCGCGGCCAGATACTCATTCGTATTCTGCCCGTCGATGTTCTTCAGCGCGCCACGCCAGCCCAGCCGCTTATCGACTTCGCGCAGCCCTTTGAGCAGCGATTTTTCGGCCTGCTTTTGGAACGCGTAGTTCAGCGTGGTTTCCACGCGCAACCCTTCGGTGAGCACGCGCTCGGAGCCATACTTACCCATCAGGTACTGACGTACCTCTTCGACGAAGTACGGCGCTTCGGTCAGATTGATGTCTTTGGTGGTTTTGAGCTTCAGGACTTCACCGAACGCTTCGGCGGCCTGCTTGGGCTCGATGAAATTTTCTTCCACCATCCGTTTGAGCACGTACTGCTGACGGCGCTTGGAGAGATGGGGGTTATGAAACGGGTTCCAGTCGTTGGGGCGCTGGGGAAGTCCGGCTAGAATACCCGCCTCGGCCACCGTTATCTCGTCGACGCTCTTGCCGAAGTAGTTACGGGCCGCGGCGCCAATTCCGAAGGCCCCGTGCCCCAGGTAAATTTCCGACAGGTAGAGGTTCAAAATCTCGTTCTTCGACAGCTCGCGCTCCATGCGCCACGCGAGAACCATTTCGCGGATCTTACGCGTGATCTCTTTTTTCTTGGAGTTCAAGAGCAAGGCGCGCGCGACCTGCTGGGTAATCGTACTGCCGCCCTGCGCATAGTGGCCGCGCATGACGTTAGAGATGGCGGCGCGCGCGATACCGGTGAAATCGATACCCTTGTGTTCGTAAAAGCCGGAGTCTTCCGCGGCCACGAAGGCCTGGATGACGTGTTTGGGAATCTTTTCGAAGGCGACGGGATAGCGCCGTTCAGTCGTGAACTCGCCAATCTTCTTACCGTCGACGGAGTAAACCTCGGTGGCGTGCGAGTGGCGGAAGGCCTTTAACGACGCGACGTCCGGAAGCCCCTTGAGCAGGCTGAAAAACACGGTGGTCACGGCAATGAGGCCGCCCAGGATGCCGAAAAGGGCTATCAGGGACACGGTGCGAAACGTGGCTTTAAAGGTGAATTTGGGTCGCTTCAATTTCATAATGCTTTGGTATCCCCCATAATATCAGATTACTTGACCCCTCTTTTCAATTTCTGAACCGCCGGATAACTTAAGAAACTATGGAAAAAAAGTATAAGCCCGAAGAGTTGGCTCCCTCCGCCCTCCACCTCACGGTCCGATCGCACATCGTGCGGGACTTAAAAGAGATGGAAAAAAATACCAAGATGTCGGTCGACGAGCTGGCCACCAAGGCCCTGTTGATGTTCATTGCGACCCACAACGATTTTCTGGGTCTGCGTAAGTAACCGTAGGCTGCCTTTAACGACGTGGTCCGGGCTCGAACCCGCCCGCGCCCGGTCCGGACGGGGCGAATTTGTTTTGGATCACGCCGTTTAAAAGCTCGCCAAAAACGTCCGTCTCGGCGCCCGGAGCCGGCGCCGCTTCGCCGCCGCCCAGCCGCTCTAAAGCTTTGCGCACCATCTGCTGCTGCCATTCGCTCTCGTTCTTCAAAGCCATCATGAACCGAAGCTCAAGCTCCGACCCCAGCGTCGACGACTGACGCGCATCCACCGACTTCGGTAACGTTCGGCCGGCCGGGCCGTAAAGGGCCAGCTTGATTTCCGAGTAGGCCGTAGCGCCACTACCGGAGTAGAACGACGACTTGTAGCCGTAGCTCAGGTGGTGGAAAGCCTTTTCGAGCTCCGCCGCGAGCGCGGGAGATTTTTCCATCTCCAAAGCCAGCTGCATGAAGAGCTCTTCGGGCACCGCCAGCCGGCTATGCAACGCCATGGCCTCGGAACCTATTCTCTGGGAGACGCCGACCGACCCCGAAACGTGCCGTAGCGAGATATCGAAAAGCGCCTGATTGAGCTTGTCGAGGTGGCTCTGGGTGACCGCCCCCTTGCCCTGGGCGATGAGCGTCTTCTGCTCGGCGAACATCTTGGACAGCTTCTGGATCACTTTCGGATCGGACAGGTTCATGCCCTGGGCAGAGCCTAGGTTCTTGAACGTTTCCTTGATGAAGTTTTCCGCTTCGCCGGGCAGGAACGAAAACGCGAGCTTGGGGTTCTTCACGTAGTGCTCGAGCGCCAGCTCGCCGATCTTTTCCAAAGCAGCTTCGCTCAAACCGCGGCCCGACTGGCGCAAGTCTTCCAGCATGATGGAGACGTGCATGAGGCGGGTCAGCTGCTCTTCCGCCGAAAGCTCCTTCAGCACCGCTTCGTCGCCTTTGGCGATTTTTCCGAAGAACTCACTGCGCGCATCGGCGAACGACTTGCCCGCCGACTTTTCGGCAAGGGCCTTGTCGATGCTTTCCGCGTGCTTCTTGAAAAACGCGTCGTCAGTGAACTTCACTTCCGCGATGCGCTCGGGGGCCTTCATCTCCGCCTTCACGACGGGACGCTGGAGCACGCCCGGCTGATTGCGGTTTGCGAACAACCACTCGGCACGCTCGGCGCGGCGGACGACCTCTTTGTGCATCGCTTCGGCGGAGATATCGCCCGACTTGGAGGCGGCGAGCGACAGGCGATCGGCCTCTTCGCGAATCGTTTTCGCGCGTTCGGTCACGAGGCTTTCGTTTTTACCATCTAGCCCCAAGAACTTTAGCGCGTCGTCGACCGTCTCTTCGAACTTGTCGCCGTACCGGCGTTTGAGCAACGCGTGTAGCGCTCCGTCGCCCTCACCCATCACGTTCAGCGTGCGGCGGCCCTGCACTAGCGCATCCACCACGCGCTGATTGGGCAATACGCTGGCGGGGACGTCGAGCATGAGCGACAGCGTTCTTAAGTCGCTGAGGTTACGCGAATCAACGTGTACGAGCTTCAAGGTTTCCAGCGCGCGGTCCACGGCTCGCGCGTCTACGCCGGCCTCTTTGGCCTTCACCGCGGCGGCTTCGATGTCCGTCCACTTCGGCAAAGCCTGGTGGTGGCTTAGCGCCAATAGCTCGCGCGCTTCGAAAACGGTAGCGCCGCTCTCGACGAGCTTCTCGGCGTGTTTCAGATAGTCGTCGATGAGTCCCTGAAGCAGCTTTACGCGATCGGCGCTGGAGCCTAGCCCTTCGGCGATCTCCATGGCGCGGTGGTAAGCGATGGCGATCCGGTACACGCGCTCACCCTCGGCGTCGATCTGCTGGAACCGAAGCTTCAGCCCCAGCTCACGCTGCAACGCCTTCGACGTGCCACGCTTGGTCAGCAGCTCCATTACCGGGGCTTCACTCTCGGCGGGAATCGTCTTGGCTTTCTTGATCGTGGACAGCATGACGTCGAAATCAGAAACGATGCCCAAGCCGCGCTCGGCCTCGAGGCGCACTAGGGCTTCTTGCATCGGCGTGGTCATCGCCTTTTGCCCCACTTCGCGTTCGAAGAACTTCGCCAGGGCGTCGCGGTTCTGGTTGATGCGGTTGCGGGTGACGTCGAAACGGAAGTCGTAAGCCCAGCCCGCGTGCTTCTCGAGTTCCACGATCATCTTTTCGATCTCGGCCCGCTCGAGAGTGGCCTTCTCGCGTACCAACTTCTCTACTTTCAGCTTAACTTCGGAGATGCGTTTGGCATCGAGCTTGGCGACCTCGGCCGCCTTAACGGCGTCGTCGATGGCCTTTTTCACCGCCGCTTCGATCTCCTGATCGACTTCGGCGCGCAACGTTTTAGCGTCTTTAACCGGCTCCAGAGGCTTCTGGGGCGGCAAGGGTTCCGCTTTACCCGGATTCTCCGGCCGAATGCCCGGCTCAATCTCGCCGTAGCCTTGGGGCTGGCCGACTTCCGTTTCGACCACCTTATGCAAGCGCACGAGGAAGTACGACATGCCTGAGTAGTTTCCGTCAGCGAGCGCCTTTACGAAGTTACGGTCGGGGAAAAAGCCGCTGCGGCCTACTACCTGGCGCAATTCAAAGGCCGCCTGATGAATGTCGAACGGGGGCTGCAAGGCCTGCGTAGCGATTCCACCGTCCGCCTCGATGAGGTCCGACGGCTTGTGGAACGTTTTGTATTGCGGGTGCTTCGGATTGGTCATCCAGTGAATGGCCTCTTCGCGCGTGATCCCTTTTTCCTTCGTGAACGCCTCTAGCGCCATTTCACTGCGTGACTGCCATTCCACCATCTTGTGCAGGAAGGCGATTCGCGATTTGGCTTCGCCGGAGAGGCTCAAGCCAAGCTCGCCCAGGAAAGCTTCTTTGAAGTGCCCCAGCTGCTGCGGGGTGTACGTCTTCAGCAACGGCTGCAGCATCGACTGGTACTTCTCGACGAGCAAAGCCCGGCGGCCCTCGCCCACGCCGAGTAGCGCTTCATCGAAGCAGTCGCGGAAGAACTTCAGGCGGGCGATCTCTTTTTCGGCCGCGGTCTGGAACTGCCCGGCCATCGCTTCAATGGATTCCTCGGCGAGTTTTTTGGAATCGGCCTGGAGCTGGCGGAACAACCGGCGTACCGGGGCCGGTAGGTCGAACGTTTTTCGCAGGACGTTGTTCGTGAATAGCTCCCAGCTCGCCACGGATTTTTCGCCCGCGAGGCTTAAGTGCGACAGGTACGCAATCAGCCCCAGGCTTTGCGGATCGTGCAGGGCCAAGATGTCGAGGTCGGCCTGGGCGACGGAGCGCAGGTTACGCAACTTGCGCACGTTGGAGCCAAGGTTGGGGAGGCCGAACAGGCTCATCCAAAACGGCGTGTGGCGAA
Source organism: Bdellovibrionota bacterium (assembly GCA_041736915.1). Taxonomy (GTDB): domain Bacteria; phylum Bdellovibrionota; class FAC87; order UBA2466; family UBA2466; genus JBGSST01. Next base: position 6,831 of record JBGSST010000006.1, on the reverse strand, counting down.
GGATCGGATCGGCCTCGATGCCGACGAGGGCCACGAGGTCGTTCGCGTTCACTTTCGCGCCCGGCGACTTCAGTCGCTCCATGAGGGTCTTCAAGAAATCGAGGCGGTTCTTGCTTTGCTCGCGCGCGGCGGCCAAAGCGTTGGCTTCCCACGCGGCGGGGTTGTAGCTAGCGGCGCGGCCGAAGGATTGGCCAAAGATCTTCACGCGGCCGAACACCCGTTCCCACAAGTTACCCAAACGGTTCCAGCCAGCCGGGTTGGCCACGGCCGGAGCCGCCGCCGCTTCTACCCACGCCAGACCCGTGCGGGGATTCAAGCCCAGCTGTTTACAAAGCTCTTCGTACTGCAACTTAGCGTCGTCGTGCAGCAATTGCGCTGCTTTAGCGTCGAGCACCAAGGCTTCATTCGGGCCGCGCGTGGCGCCCAAAACTTTTTCGTAAGCGGCCAGCACGCGATTTTTCGCGTCCTGCGGAGCGAGCTCGGCGACGGCATTGAAAGCGCCTTTTTCCGACGACAGCCCCAGCCACCGCAGATGCGGCCGGAAGCGCAGGTGAGCGGGCCACATCGGGTTTTTCAGCGTCAGCAAGAAGTTCACGCCGCCCTTGGCCCAGCGCATAGTCTGGCTCATCGCCTGGATGCCGGCCGTGGCGCCCCACAGGTGGAACAGCCAGCGCCAGCCACTACGCTGATCTTTGACGAGCGCCCGGCCCGCTTCGGGGAGAATGGCCGCGGTCTCGTCCTTCATCACTGGCATCTGGCCGGTGAACTGCGAGTCGCGCACGCTGGTCAAAAGCTGAAGCTCTTCCGGGCGCCCCCAGAAGTCGTCATAAATCTGAAACGCTTCGATACCGGCAAAACCCATCATCGCGGCCCAGCCGACAAACGTGAGCATGCCCTGCGCCGCGCGCGAACCGAACAAGGCGCGGGTCACGCCGGGGTTGCTCTTGCCGAGCATCAGTACCGCCATGGAGACCATGGCCGTCCAGAAGACGAAGGTCTGCAGGTCGTTGGCAAACTTTTTACGGTCCGAAATCTCTCTCGCCATGTCGCCCAGCAGACGGCGCGCCTGAGAGGCCTCGCCATTTTCCATCCAGCCGCTGTCGAAGTAGAGTAGCTGCTGAAGATTGTCGAAGTACACGAGGGCCGAGTCTTCGAGCAAAACCTTGCGCATCTTCTTGAACTCTTCCGGAGTGCGGATGTTCTTTACCGACGACGCTTCGCAAGCTTTGGTGAGGCGTTCGTTGGCGTTCTTCGCCACGACCTTGAGTCCACGCTTCACTTCAATTTTTTGCGCCTGCTCGAGATAAAAGGCGTCCACGCTTTCGAGCACGGCCGTAATCTTCGCCGCGTCTTTACCGCGGAAGGCTTTCTCGCGCGCCAGCTGCGAGGCCCAAAACAAGGCGCGCGCCATCAGCTCGCGGCGCTGAGCCGCCAAGTCCGGCGAATCGCCGTTCGGCTTCATCGTTACTTTTAAATCCGGAAGGGCCTCTTTGCTTCCCAGCTGATTGGCAAACTGCTGCAGCATGGCCTTGAGTTCCGCGCGGTAGTTGCTGCCCGTGACTGAGTCGGGAATGTCGTTTCCGCGCCCCTGCAGCCAGCGGTAATCTTCGTGGGCGTACTTCAGATTGAGCTCGCTCACGGTGCGGCGGAAATCCACCAGCGCTTCGCGCGTTTTCCACGTCGACGACAAGTCGGCGCTATCGACCGTCACGCTCTGCAATTCGAGGCGACGCAAAATCGCCGTTTTGCTGGCGTCGCTGAGCTTCACATTGCCAAACTCGACCTTGTTCCAGTTACCTTTGCCGGTCCGGATACGCGTACGCTCGAGCGGGTTGCCATCGAGCAGATCTTTTTCGCCGAGCATTTCGCCCTGCACGGCCGCCAGCTGCTCGAACAGCGGGCGCTGCGCGCGATCGCCCGAGTTCGTGCGGTAGTTCTGATACAGCGCCGGATTTTCCGTTTTGGCGCGCCATTGCTCGAACGTGAGTAACGATCCCAGCTGGCTGCGCTCGGCCCCATCGACGATCGGAAACGGACGATACGCCATGTTCGCGCCCACCGGGTTGGGATTGACGACGTACGAAGCGTCGACCTCGGTGCCGAGGAAGCGACGATCGCCGGCGCCCACGAGCAAGTTCTTACGGCTGTTCGCGATGGCGAGCCACTCTTCGATGCCGCCGTGCTGCTGCAGCACCTTCTGCCAACCGATCTCACTGCGTAGGTCGAGACCGAGCGATAGAACGACTTCGCCCATGAGCTTTGCCAGCAAAGCGTCGTGCGGGGGGGCGGGCACGGCCGTAGGCCCTACCGGCGGCTCCACGCCGTAGCGGAACAAGTTCCAGTTAAGGCTCGCGAGCAAATACCCGTACGTGCCCGGAGCGAACGGCTGCTTGGCGAGATTGTCGACGCCATCCAAAAGCCCCGCGGTCTGGGCGAGCAGCGGCGATTTCAAAACTTCTTCCAGGCTCCCGTGCAGGTGCCACAGATGCTTACGATCCCACGCGGGGGCGGCCTTCATCATGCCGAACGCGGTACTGGCCTCCGCGGACTCACTCCACGAGGCGATCCACTCATTCAAACGGGCCGACTGCGGATTTCCCTTACGCGGGGGCAACGATGAATCGAGCTCGTGCCGCGAGGTGGTGGACAGGGCGACGCTTTCTCCGGCGGCCATGCGGCCGATGGCGAACAAACGCCAACGCGCTTCGTTCGCGTTTTGTTTTTTGGGAGAAATGCCCGCAAACCGAATCCATTGCTCTTCGGGCGCCACCATCCAGGTCGTTCCGGGCAACGTTTCAAACTCGTGGAACAGGGCGGAAAACGGACGGGCCGGCATCGGTACGGGCACCTTATCGCCAGAGATCCCCAGCGACCTCGCCTCGGAGGCGTTGGTGGAGGCTTCATTGAGCGCCACGTTGACCGATCGCAACCCTTCGGTGCGGATGCGTTCGTAAATGCCGTTCACCAGATCACGTCGCTTCTCTTTGGGCAACGCATCGAAGGCATCGAGCGTAGGCTCTTCGCTGCCGGGCTTGGCCAGCTGCTTCAAGATTCCCGCCTCCAGGCGGTAGGGCAAATAAGCCACGAACAGACGGAAAGTGGCGCGGGCCAAATCGGCAAAACGCGCATCGTTTACGAAAATGGCCTGCTTCTCCAGCGACTCGCGCTGAAGTTTCAGCCAGTAATCGAGATGGGAAACGATGGCGTTGGCCCAGGCGTCGTAGTCGAGGCGTTTTTCTTCGCTGGCCTGGAGCGGGCTCTTCGCATTTTCCCGCCGGACCGACTTATCCACGTAAGCCGTCCACGCGCGGTAAGCGGCATCGCGTTCGGAAAGCGACATGGCGGCAATCCAGGCGGTGCGATCGGCGGCCGTTTTCAAGGCCGGAGCGCCCGGGAAAATATCGCCGAGCACGGAGCCCAAAGTATCGTTAGCCACCACGTCGAGCAGGTTTTGCGTTACCGACGCCGCATCGAGACCCAGCTTGGTCTCGAAGGCCGGACCATCGTTGAACGGAATTTCGTCGGCGGGCACGTGAGTGGCCGACAGCCACTTGTCGCCGGCTTTCAGCGGCGCCAGCTCCGAAGTCTCGCCCCAGGCCCAGAAAGCCCATTCGTTCAAGAAAGCCGAATAGCGAAGCTCCTCCGCCAACGTGAGTTTAGACGTTTCGCGCGCTTTGGCGATATCGAGCAAGGCCCTTGTCTCGGCGTCGATCGCGGCGAGATACGTCTCGGCCTTGGGGATCTTCGAGAGCAGGAGCTTACCGAACAAGCCGGGCACGGCGTGCACTAGCCCTACGCCCGTCTCCCACTCGTCGTTGTCTTTGGCTTCGACCTTCAAGCCCGAACGCTGGCGCCAGCTGGCGATATGCTTTTTAAAGGCCTGGGCGCGCGCCGAGGTCCACTGACCGAAGGTGAGCTGCGGCACGAAGTTCGTGATGACACTGTCGGTGCGCAAAGCCGTGCGGGCCTCCGCCACGATGGTCGCTTCGTACCAGCGAGTGAACCGGGCGGGATCGGCTTTGAGCGCTCCCAAGTACTCGACTACCGACGTCAGGTAAGCGACGCGGGTTTGTCCGCTCGTCGACAACGGGCGCTGGGCGCCTTCGGCAATCGTGTTCAAATCTTCGACGATTTCGGACGGGGTAAGCGTCATCTCGGCGCCACTCATGTCCTTGTGCGACCCGTAGAACTGATCCCATACGTACATGCCCCACAGCTGTTCGCTCTGCTTGGAGTCTTTATCGCCTTCCAGGAAAAGCTTCGCTTCCGGAAGCTCCGGTAGGTAGTTACGCACCAGCCGCCGCAGCTCGAGACGCGCTTTCTGGTACTTGATGGCCTGCGTTTTTACCTGCTCGATTTGGGTGAGCTCGTCTTCGATGACTTTACCGGCCTTGGTCGCGAGCGCGGCCTTCTGCTTTTCGGCGTCATCACCAGCCTCTTCGAGCAGCTTCACGCGCTGATCGTTCAGTTCACGACGGCGGGTTTCCGTTTGGGTCAAAATCGTTTCCGGCGAGGCCTTGGCCGCGAGCACGAGCTCGATACGCGCACTTACCGCCGTGCGGAAATCGCCAAAGCTGGGCAGCAACAGCTCCGTCAAAGCCTCTTCGAAAAGGCGCTGTTTGAGATTACTTTCCGGATACTGTTCGAAGGTGAAAAGCTCTTGGCCAAAGATCCGCGTGAACGCTTTCACATCGGCTTCCGTAGCCTGCGGATTTTTTACCGCAGTTTCGATGGCGGCTAGCTGCGTGACCACGGCCTTGTGCCACGCCGTGAACCAGGGGGCCATCGACGCTAGCAAGTCTTTCTCGCGCGAGGCGAGCCACGTGTCGGCGCTTTCGCCTTTATCCCAGGCGGCGGTCGAAAGCTGGACGAGCCAGTTACGAATCTCGGCCGCGGCTTTGTCCTTGTCGGCGGCCTCGGTGGCGAAGCCAGCCCAGGCACGTTCTTGCAAGCCCGAGGTGAAACCCTTCACGAGCGCGGCTTTATAGGTATCGGCGGGGTCCTTGCCGTCGAAGCGGACGCCGTCACGGCCGAAAGATTTCAAAAACTCGCGCGAGTAATAGGTCATCGCCGAGAGTAGGCGGCTTTCGAACAGCGATCGGGCCTGGGCCTCGTCGGTCAAAATCGTTTTGGCTTCGGCGACGGTTTGCGCAATGCCTTCGGCGCCTTTTTTCCACGCTTCGACGCCTTCGAAGGCGTTCAGCTCTTCGAGTTTAACTTGCGTACGCTTCAACGAAGCGCGCAGCTCTTGCGAGGGGGTGAGCACGCCGTCGATGGCGTCGACGTGCTTTTCCAAAACCGCTTTGAGGGCGGGGCCGGCTGCCTTTTTCAAATAGATTTCGTTCTGTCCGAGGCGCTCTAGCTCGGCCTGCAGAGTCTCGGCGCTAACGCCGGGAACCGCGAGGCGCTTGAGGTAACGGCGAAACAAGAACGAGGCGTACTTCTGGCTCTCGATGTCGTAATAGCTGCGGGCATTCGACGACTTCAGCCATTGAAGTAAGGGCCGTAGCGAGGCCGAGCGCTCGGCGGCCGACCAGCCGCGATCGGAGGCGGGCTTGGCGTCCAACGTTTCGCCGAACTTACGCAAAACGAGGTCAGCCAAAACGCCCGTATTGCGGGCGCCTTGCGTAGTGAACATCCGAGGCACGAGGTCGCCCGTGTAACCGCGCGCCTTTAACCGCGAGATCAAATCGTCGCGCCGCTTTTCGGCGACACCCTTCAGCGCGGGAATGACGTGTACGTATCCTTCGGTCGACATCGCGTCCGGCGGAGGCAGCGTGTAGCCGTAGCCGTGCCCCTGCCCGTCATCGATGAAGAAAAAGTTCGGCGTCGAGCCAACGCACGCCTTTTTCGAGAGCTGCCAGTGGTAGTTCCACGGGCCGGGGAAAATATTGGCGGGGCCGTCTTTCCACTCCCCGAGCTGCTTTAGGTACTGAACGGTATCTTCGGCCTGCGCGGCCTCTTTCACGCGCGGCGTGATCGTGCGTACGTAGTGCGAAAGCGATTCCTCGGCGATGGCCTCGGGATTTTGCTTCACGCTGTCTTTCGGCAGCCGCTCGAAGATCTGGTGGGAAATCGTTTCCGCCATCGGCGTCACTTCGGCCGCGAGGGAGTCGGACTTAAGCGCAAACTGCCAGCGATCGCGAAACGGCGTCCAGAGCTGGGCCATCGTATTTAAGTCGAGCCCGTTCTGGTGCGCGAACCCTAGACCATAAGCTTCGAGCGCTTCGATGAGCGACTCGGTGACCGCCTGGTTCAACAGCTGCGTGACCGCGGCCTTACGGTGGCTCTCGGGAATCGCGGTAACCTCTTCCTGCACCAGCGCGCTCCACAGCTTCAGCTTTTCACCGAGCAGAAGCGAAAAATCGGAGGTCGAGCGGCCCGGGGCCTCTTTCAAACGGTCCTGAAAGGTGACGGCCTTAAGCTCGTCGAGCAACGCCGTCTGGCGCGCCTCCGCGGCCTGAGCTTGCACCAAAGCCGTCTCGGGAGCTTTTTCGGCGGCGGCTTTCAGCGGCGCCGATACCACGGTCGTTTTCTTGAAGTACGCCGCGAGCCATTCGTGGCTGAGCCCTTGCGCAAAATCGTAGAGCTTAGTCGCGTTCGGAATCGGCGCGGGGGTACGACCCACCCGATAATCCTCTTCGAGCGCGGTTACCGCATCGCCAAACCGCGCGCCCCAGCTAGCGTTTTGGTCGACCTTAGAGAGACGATCGTAAAAGCGGTTCAGCTCGGTCAGGTCCGGCGCCGCTTTACACGCGGGGGCCAGCTCCACGGCTTCCTTCTGTAGAAGCGAATTCACCAGCGCCAGCTGCGCCATCCACGCCTTGATGC
>JBGSST010000464.1:0-2975 GCA_041736915.1 Bdellovibrionota bacterium | reverse complement strand
GAATCGAGCATCGCGTAGTCGCGCCACGCGGATCACTTTTTTGATCGCCCTGGCGTTAGCCTTTGGAATGACTTTCTACATGGTTTACCCGTACCTGCTCACGCTGGTGATGGGGGCCATCCTGGCCTTGCTGGTGCGATCGCTTTTTCGCCGGCTGAAGAATCGGAAGGTGCGGCCGGCCATTGCCGCGATCGGCGTGACCGCGCTATGCGCGCTCATCATCCTTGGCCCCGTGCTGGGATTTAGTGCTATCGCCGTCGACCAAGGGGTCGATTTCGCCCGCTACCTATCCAGTGCGGACTTTTCGGTCGAGAACCTGAACGCGAAGCTGCAGCAGGTAAAGCCATTACGCATGGTGCTGGGGGACGGGGCCGTCATGGAGGACCGTCTGCGGGACGCCATCCAAAACCTAGGCAAGGTAGCAACCGGTTTTGCTTTGGGAGTGGCCGCTAGGCTACCGTCGATAGTCATCGAGCTGATTCTGGCCCACGTCGCGTGTTTCTTCTTTCTCATGGACGGCCCACGCCTCAACCATTGGCTGAGTGCCCGCATTCCACTAGACCCCGAAGTCCGGCGTAGCATCTTTCATACTTTCAAAGAGACGGCCCGCTCCACGCTGTGGGCTGGCATCGTCGCCGCGACCGCGCAGGCCGTGGTGATCTTCACGGCGTTCACGGTGCTGGGCGTGCCCGCCTCATTTTTGGCGGGACTCGCTACGTTCTTCATGGCCTGGATTCCGATCATCAGCTGCGGCCCGGTATGGATTCTGGGCGCACTGTTTTTGCTTTCGAAGGGGCTGGTCACCAAAGCCATCGTCATGGTGTTTTTCGGTCTGCTAGCCAGCTTCGTCGACAATGTCATCCGTCCGTGGATTCTAAAGGGCCGCAGCAATATTCATCCCTTGATCGGATTACTCTCGGTGTTCGGTGGCATGCAGGTGTTTGGGCTTTTGGGCGTGCTGATCGGCCCCATCGTGGCGGCCGTGTTGATTTCGCTACTCGACGTGTGGCCGAAGCTGCAAAAGCGTTTCGAAGCTCAAGGAGAAGAGGCCCCCGTGCCGAACGTTCTCCCTTCTCCGGCATGATTCAGGTTTGTAACGAATTCGAAACAGAATGTCGCAAATTGGGCCCGGGTGGGGAGGCAAGAACTGGCACGGCAACTGCAACCTCAAATCACCACAAGGAGAGGTAACATGAAAAATAATCTGATGAAGAAAAACGATCTCGTGAAGGTTTTGGGAAATGAACACGGCGCTATCGGCTATCTGGTGGCTTGGCTGCTTGGAGTTCCCGCTACCGTACTGCTTGTCGTATTCCTGGTCTTCGGCCGTTAAAAGATTAATTCACCCCGCGGCACGCGCTTCGATCTCCCCGTCGTCTCTGGCATGGCAACTGCAAATTTGCCGTTCTAAAACGACGGGGATTTTTTATTTCGTCCCCGATAGAGTGAAGGAGCTCATATGGGAACCACAATGAAAACCGGGGTAGTGAGCGCTTGCGTCGTGGCGGGAACGAGAACCGTTTTGAAGGTTCGGAGTTCCTGGATGACAGCTCGGGATTGAGTGGTCGTTATGATGCCGGAAACCGCGGGCGCGACGACGGACTAGGCTCATTCGGGTATCGCACCGGCGACGATAATGATCGCAACTACCAAGGGATGTCGAGTCGCAATCGGGCTGGCGAGCGTGGGTTGCACGCGGGAAAAGGGCCCAAGGGGTATACGCGCTCGGATGCAAGGGTTCACGAGGATGTTTGTGAGGCGCTGTGCCGCCACGACGAGATCGATGCTTCGGATATCGAGGTCATCGTCAGTAACGGTGAAGTGACTCTCTCGGGAACGGTCAGCGAGCGCTACCTGAAAAGAGTGGCGGAGGATTGCGTGGAAAATGTTCTGGGAGTTCGGGACATCATCAACACCATTCGCGTGGGGTCTGCTAAGGAACCGATGGAGAAGAGAGGAATAGTACCGAAAGGAAAAACGCACTGAGCGGCGAAGCGGTCCGACTTCTGCAAGTGCTATGGAGTAAGGAGATTTCTTATGAACTTTGAAGCTAACCAAACGATTCCATATCGCCCCAACAGCAACAAACTGATGCAGCTGTTCGTTGCGGGATTCATCGGCATCGTCACCATGACGGCGTTAGCGTATTTACTCAGAGCCTTTGGCATTAGCGCGCCCGACTTCGCTGCGGAGTACGGTGCGATTCTGAATGAGCAAACCTATCCGGTCAGCGGAAGCGCACTGTGGTGGGTCGGGCTCGGGTGGCATTTCATCAATGGCACCTTCATCTTCTCCCTGTTGTACGACTACCTTGGAGATCGCCGGGTTTTGAAAGGTGAAAGAAGCGTAAAGGGTCTTCTGTACGGCGTGGGTATTTGGTTGCTCATTTCCGTAATTATTGCCCCGATGGCGGGCGAAGGGCTCTTTTTTCGCTACATGGCCCAACCGGCAATGATGGCGGTAACGGCCCTGGTGGGCTGGCTCACCTACGGTCTAGTACTGGATTCGATGACGCGAGTGCGTGTGGTGCATGAGCTGCACGTAAGCGAGATCGATCGAAACCGCGATGACGATCGCATGGCGGCCTAAGTCCAGTTCGTTTCATTGTGTGACAGAAACGAGACAGCGCGAAGTCGCTGTCTCGTATTGAAACGTTTTTTGTTGAACCAGTCTTATATGGGTACAGGTTTTCGGCCGGAACGGGTTTTGCAATCTCTTCAAGCACTTGTCCCTTCGAAAGGAATCTGTGCGCATCGCTCTGGTCTCCCCGTTGTTCGAAAGTGTCCCACCTAAGCTTTACGGTGGTACGGAACGTGTCGTAGCCAACTTAGCCCGCGGTCTGGTCAAGATGGGCCACGAGGTCACGGTGTTTGCTAGCGGCGATTCCGAGGTTCCCGGAGCTACATTGTGCCCGACGATGCCGCACGCGCTTCGCTTGAATAATTTCACCGTCGAAGAGGCCGATCGGGCGCACC
>JBGSST010000377.1:0-2740 GCA_041736915.1 Bdellovibrionota bacterium | reverse complement strand
CGCGATCGACGACCTGCTCGTAGTGGCCGACCACCGGAGACGCCTTCATGACCTCGGCCCGGGCGGCCGGGGTCGCGGGTCCGATCTGGCTCGCGGGCGGACAAACAAAAGCCCGCTCGACGATGCTCGGAGCGCCGGACTTTTCGAGAACGGAAATGAGCGCCTCGCCCACTCCAAGCTGGGTAATCGCCTCTTCGGCCTTGAAAGCCGGATTGGGCCGCATGGTTTGCGCCGCCACCTTCACCGCTTTTTGGTCGGTGGGGGTAAAAGCTCGCAACGCGTGTTGCACGCGATGAGCGAGCTGCCCCAAGACGGTTTCGGGAATATCCAACGGGTTTTGCGTTACGAAGTAAACGCCTACGCCTTTAGAGCGGATGAGACGAACGACCTGCTCGATCTTTTCCACCAACGCCTTCGGCGAATCTTTGAAGAGCAAGTGGGCCTCGTCGAAGAAAAAAACCAGCTTTGGTTTTTCGAGATCGCCCACTTCGGGCAGCTGCTCGAAAAGTTCCGAGAGCAGCCACAGCAAAAAAGTCGTGTAGACCACCGGCGCCTGCAAAAGTTTGTCCGCCGCGAGCAGGTTGATGTACCCCTCGCCGCTGGCGCTCACCTGCATCAGGTCGTTGATATCCAGCGCCGGCTCACCGAAAAACGACTTGGCCCCCCGCTCTTCGAGCGTAAGCAACCCCCGCTGAATCGCGCCCAAGGACGCCGGAGAAAGATACCCGTACTGCTCTTTGAACTTCGGAAGATTTTCCTGCACGAGCCGCAGTAGCGCGTTGATGTCTTTGAAATCGAGCAGGAGCATCTTGGCGTCGTCGGCTATCTTGAACAGCACCTGCAGCACGGAGCTTTGCGTTTCGTTCAGTCCCATCAGCCGGCCGAGCATCATGGGACCCAGCTCGGACAAAGTCGTCCGCACCGGCTGCCCCTGCTGTCCGTAAACGTCCCAGAACATTACCGGAAGCCCCGCCCATTTTGGCTCGGGCAGGCTCAAGGTCTTTAGACGCTCGGCCATTTTGGAAGAGAGCGACCCCGGACAACACATCCCGGTCAGATCCCCCTTCACGTCCGCCATAAAGACGGGCACGCCGGCCCGGCTAAACTGCTCGGCCAAAACCTGAAGTGTTACCGTTTTGCCCGTGCCGGTGGCGCCGGCAATCAGCCCGTGCCGGTTGGCCAAAGCCGCCGGCAGGGAAATCGTTCGGCCATCGGCCGTGCGCGCGATCTCTAAGTTCATGATCACCCGCCGCCTTCGCCGCCCTTGGCACCGGGATACACCATGCCCGACACGTCGAGCAGCTCTTTGAGCTGGTCGTCGGTCAGGTCGGTGATTTGTTTCGCCACTTCGCGCACCGTCTTACCTTCTTTGTAAGCGGTCTTGGCGATCTCGGCCGCCTTGTCGTAACCAACCACGGGCGCCAGCGGAGTGGCGAGCATCAGGCTGCGCTCTACCGTCTCGGCGATGCGGGGTAAGTTGGCTTCGATGCCCTTCACGCATTTCTCTTCGAATACCTTCACGGCGTTGGCGAGCAGCTCGATCGACTGCAGCAAGTTGTGCGCAATCACCGGCATCATCACGTTCAATTCGAAGTTACCGTTCGCCCCGCCCCACGCGACCGTGGCGTCGTTGCCGATCACCTGCGCGCACACCTGCAGCAAAGCTTCCGGAATCACCGGGTTCACCTTGCCGGGCATGATGGAGCTACCGGGCTGAACCGGCGGCAAGTTGATCTCCGCGATGCCGCAGCGGGGGCCCGACCCGAGCCAACGTAAGTCGTTGGCCACTTTCGTCAGTGCACAGGCCGTGGACCGGAGCGAGCCGGAAAGCTCCACGCACGCGTCTTTCGAAGCCTGCGCCTCGAAGTGGTTGTCCGCTTCGCGGAACTTCAAGCCCAGCTTCTTAGCGAGCTTCGCCGAAACCATCTTGCCGAACTGCGCGTCGGTGTTGATGCCCGTGCCGACCGCGGTACCGCCGACGGCCAGTTCCAAAACGCCGTCCAAAGATTTCTGCACGCGTTCTTTCGACTTAATCACCTGCGCGGCGTAACCGCCGAACTGCTGGCCCAGCAGCACCGGCGTAGCGTCCTGCAAGTGAGTGCGGCCCGTCTTCACGATCTTGCCAAACTCATTGGCCTTGGCGTCCAACGCTTTTCCCAAACTGGTCAGCGCCGGAATCAGCCGCTCGTGCACCATCACGGCCGCCGCCACGTGAATGGCGGTGGGGATGATGTCGTTCGACGACTGACCCATGTTGATGTGGTCGTTCGGGTGAATCGGCTTTTTCGTGCCGATGCCCTGCCCCAGCGCGATATTGGCGATGTTGGCCGCGACCTCGTTGAAGTTCATGTTGGTGCTGGTGCCCGAACCGGTCTGGAAAATATCGAGCACGAACTCGTGGTCGTATCCGCCCTCGGCAATTTCGGCGCAGGCCTTGATGATGGGGTCGGCGACTTTGGCGTCGAGCTTGCCCAGCTCTTTGTTCACTTCCGCGCAGCTGGATTTAATGTGCGCCAGCATTTTGATGTAGTCGCGGCTAAAGCGGATGCCGCTGATGGGAAAATTTTCCACCGCGCGCTGGGTGGTGGCTCCGTAAAGGGCCTTAGCGGGTACCCGCATCTCCCCCATCGAGTCTTTTTCAATTCTGGTGTCGGCCATGGCGTCTCCTAAAAAATAGTGCGGTGAGGATAAACTTGAGCCCCCCGCCCTGCCAAGCCGTTAGTACCGCCCCTCACTTGCC
>JBGSST010000364.1:0-8561 GCA_041736915.1 Bdellovibrionota bacterium | reverse complement strand
TCACAAAGGGCACGTAGATCTGGCCAGTCTCTCGCACATTGGTGTGCAGCAGCCGCAGCCGAGGCAAAAATCCCAACTGGATGGCTTGTTTGGTGACCGAAAAGGCGGCCGTTATCAACGCCTGCGAGGCAATCACCGCGGCGGCCGTAGACAAGGCCACTAACGGGTAAAGCATCTGGGTTGGCGCCAGGGCGTAAAACGGATTTTGGATGGCCGCCGGATCCGACAACAGCAAGGCGCCTTGGCCAAAATAATGGAGCATGAGTGCCGGGAGGGCGACGAAGAACCACCCATAGCGGATCGGCATCAAACCGAAATGCCCCATGTCGGCATACAGCGCTTCGCCACCGGTCACGACCAAAAACACGCTGCCCAAAACAACGAATCCCTGAAATCCGTTGTTTACCAGGAATTGAAATCCATAAAGCGGATTGATGGCGGCAAAAACTGCGGGCTCTCGCAAGATTCCAGAAATACCCATGGCGGCCAGAACCAAAAACCAGGTCAAGATAACCGGCCCAAACACTTTGCCGATCTTGGCCGTTCCTTTGGACTGAAACATAAAAACCGCCGTGATGATCACCAATGAGATCAACAGAACGAAAGGCTCAAACAACGGCGTTACAATTTTGAGACCTTCGACCGCACCCAGCACGGTGATCGCCGGTGTTATGATTCCGTCGCCATACAAAAGCACGGCGCCGATCAAACCGAGGGCTACCAAGGGATCAATATATCTTCTAGGTTTGCCGGAACTGGTCGGTTGCACGAGCGCCATGAGCGCTAAAATTCCGCCCTCGCCCTTGTTATCGGCCCGCATTACGAACGATAAATATTTGACCGACACGATAAAGATCAGCGCCCACAGAATTAAAGACAGAACACCCAAGATGTTTTCGGGAGTTAGGTTGGCCCCGTGACTGCCGGTAAAGCACTCGCGCATGGCGTAGAGCGGGCTCGTGCCGATGTCGCCGAAGACAACGCCTAACGCCGCAAGGGTCAAACCGAGCTGGTTTTTTGGGTTGGAATGGGATGAGCCCAATTTAGGACCGCCTTACGATTTAGTTACTGGATTCGATAGTGTAATTCGAGACTAATCTTAATCATATGGCGGACTTGTAAAGCAACTTCCTAGAGGTTCAAAAGGAAGCGGGTACCTACGGTGCTTGCGTTCCCAAGTCGATTCGCATGGCGCCCTTTGGGGATCGCACGTAGGCATAGCGGGCATCCGGTGAAATTTGCAGGCTGTCTACCGGCTGAGCGCCGGGTATGTACATGTCGGTCGTGACTTCGCCATTGTCCATTCGGATCTGAACCATACGAACCCCAGGCTGATCCCCTCCCGCGGCACTAACGCGGACCAAAGCTAAAGCAAACTGGCCCGTCGGTGATACGACCAAATCGTCCACGTGCGAATTATCGTGCCATGTCAGAGCCTCTACGGACGGTTGGTCCGGTGTTGGGTACAGCAGCAGCTTTCGTTTGCGAAAGTCCGCAACCAACAGCTGATTGCTTGCCGTCGCTACGGCGTGGGTTACGTGGTCCGAATAATGAATGGTCCACTCTTTCAGTACCTCGGTGCGGCCGTCGCCTTTGTACCTTAACCGCCGTACTACGCAGCTCTTGGAGAGTTGCTCCCTTACCAGCAGATCGTCCGTGCCGGGAATCACCTCCCACCCGCCGGAATTGCCATCGTGAATTTTGAGCGGCTCCCCGTCAGCGGTAGTCAAACGCACGCGCACACCGGTTGGCAGGAAAGCGTAGTTCTGATCGGTATCGAATTGGGCCAGAACGACGTTGGTTAGGTATCCCGGTTCAATGCGATTCCGATCCACGGGGGTGCTACCTCCCTGCTCTCCAAACCATCTCTCTTTTTTGAGATCGAAAAGGCCATTCTCCAGCGGAACCTCGTTCAACTTTAGATACCGATTCGGAAAGAAAATAAACTTCCCGTCGCGGCCCAACTTCGCTTCGCCGTACCCCTTCGGAATCGGTATCTCCCGACGTTGCTTGGTTACGAGATTGTAAAGAAGGGTGGGAGGGCGATGCGTGTCATTAAGCCCGTAGAATGGGTCATCCGACATGAGCCATTGCCCGTCGGGCGTAACCTGAAACGTGCGCTTTAACTCTATGGGGAATGTCGTGATGTTATTTACGCCAATAGCCTGCTGCGCTTTTCTTTCGGCAATAACTTTTCCCCCCGATAGTTCGCGGGCAATCCGCTTAGCCTCGGCCGTAACCTCGGGGGTAAGCCAATGGGCGTCACGCAACATGGATTCGAACTCGTGAAGGCGCCGTTGAAGGGCGGAAGCGTCTTTTCCCGACTCTTCCTTCAACACAAAAGGATTCTCGGCCTCGGCCAGCCCGCTGATGGTTTCGGGGGGCAAGGTCTTGCCTAACTGAACGAGTAGTTCGCCGTAAGTCGACCCAATCATCTCGAGTGGAGGGGGCCGTCCATCCGGAGCGACGAACGCCATGCCAAAAAAGCAATCCGGCGGTGCGGAGAAGGCGGGAAGCGAACCGGGACCCGCTCCCAAACTCAAGAGTAGGACCGTGACGGCCCTCTTCGTCAGTAAGGGTTTCATAAGGCAATTCTGACACGAACGCGGGGAATGACCAAAAGGAAGCAGGTACCTGCGTGCCCTGCGCTTCCTCCGCTACAGCATCAATGCTTGCAGGTGCAGGTGGCGCCGTGTTGGCAGCCGTTCTCTTTGCACGAAGCGCCGCAGGCTTTTCCTTCACCGCAGTGCGGGCAGGCTTTGCCGGCGGTGGCTTGGGCTTGGCCCGACTTATCTCCGCAGGCGCATTGCTTGGCGCCGCCCTGGTGCGCGCACGACGACAAGAAAAGGGCAGAGGCGAGGACTACCGATTTAAAAGTGATGGATTTCATGGGTAATTAATAACATACCTGCTCTCCACTAAAAAGTGCCGCGCACTACAAAGGAAGTGAAAAAGGTGGCGTTATTGGTCTGGCTGGAACCTTCTTCGCTAAAGCCGCCCCAGAAGAATCGTAGTCCGGGCTCAAAGCTTTCCAGTTTAAGACCAACGAAGAAATCGAAGAAGCCCGAATCCAAAGAGGGGGAAAGAGGCAGAAAATCACCATGGAGAACGAAATGGATCTTCTCGTCCAAGACTTGGCGAAGATCTATTCGTAAAATGGGTACGGCGAGAGCGTCTACTTCAACCCCCCTTGAATTCTGCGAGGTAAAGATAAACTGCGCGTAGTTGAACAGCGCGGTGAGTCCCAAACGCAAACTGGATTTTCCCTCGTTCCAGCTGAACACCGGGTAGTTTGCGGCAAGGCGCAAATTGTGGAACTGAAAATCAAGGCCCGTCAGGGTTCCGGCCGTAAAGTTGGTACCTCCCACCGTGATATCGCTCGTTAGCTTTTCGGAGGCCCGAAACAAAAGGGGAGCTAAAACCACCCCAAAGTCGAAACTATCCGCACTCTGCAGCCAGAACTCAGCCCGCAGAGAAGGAATGACGCCCACCCCCCAACCTTCGGTGGCGTTGCGATTTGAACCGCTACTAATGGATAGCTTTTGCGAAGTGAGAACTCCGGCTTCAACGACCAGGTTGCCCGCGGACAGCTTCGTCTGCGGAAGGAAAAAGAAAACGCACAGCCCTATAAAAAACGGCCGGATGACTCGTGAATGGGTCATATTTTTTGAGATAGCTTGTCGCATCTTCTGTCCGAAAGCTTTTTCGAAGAGAAGTTTATCTTGGCGGTTAAGACAGTCAATCAGGTGAAGTAGCGACCTCGTATAGACTGAAACTTAGCCTTTGCGCGTCGTGTAGATAGGTCCCGAAAAAGCCGATACGCCTTGGATGTACTTTGCCCGCGTAATCCAAGTTGCGTTTGCGTTGCTGCTGACGGCGAACGTGTGCGCTGGCGTGCCCGATTGCCTTTTGTCTTTCGCCACGCTGTCGGCCAGCGATCTGAATGACGGCTTGATCACCGACACTTACCGCGCCCTGCTCGAAGCCCACACCGCAAAGCTGGGGCTAGCGGAACTGACGGAGCTGGAAGGCACGGGTAACCCTTTTTCGCTCAGCGAGACTGAGGGCCGAGACCTGCTCTTGCCCGCGCGGCACCTGGCGGAGTTTCGTCGACTGCTCGAGAGCAAAGGGTGGGACACGCCGAAGGTGCGGGGGCAACTCATAGTGGCCGTGCGGGATCGGATCGCCGTCCTCCGCGAAGCGGTCGTCAAGCAAGAGCGGGACAACTGGGATGAGCTCGAACTCGTTCTAAAGTACGAAAAACGCGATCCCCACTCGATTCAATTTAGATTCCTTTCGCCGTCCGAAAATAGAACGCTGGCGTGGGGCGTGGCGACCCCGGCCGATGGTAAAGAAGCCGAGCTTATGGTGTTCACCTTGGGCGCCGACGGGCGCACCCCCACTAGGCAAACACTACCGCCCGCGCTGGCCGCCGGCGGGGCATTTCTCGTGCCTTCGCCCGACGGAAAGTCACTGCTCGTATCCGGACGCGGCGGGATCTTCTACAAAGTGCCCTGGACCGAAACCAACCCCGACTGGAGCCGCGCGGTGAGCGCTGGCGCCGTGTCGCCCACGACTGGTCCCGCTCTTTTGACCCGTGATTCTCACCCCGCGGTTCAAAGTGTGGTGATCGGCACCGGTGAGGGCCGATTGGTAAGCCTCATCGAAAACCACGATCGAAAATTGGAAGAACGGCCAAGGCTCAAGACGCCACTCGAGAAGGACTTGGTGGAACACCCCCACGATCTGGCGGTGTACGATCCCGCTTCGGGAACCGTGAAGGTGAAGAAACTGGAATTTACTACCCCGCACGAATGGGCCATCAAGCTGTTTTCGATTCCCGACCAGAATAAAGTTTTGGTAGCTACGATGCGCGATGGTCCCGGGCAAAAGATCCCGGCGGTGATGCTACGGGAAACCACGATCGGCCCCGGCGGCGAATGGGGAGAGCTGAAGCGAGTAAACTCGTGGTTCGTATCGGACGGAAGTTTTCCCAAGTTCGTTCACCTGGCACCCGGCGGAAAGCATTTCGTCACGGTAACCGGCAGTGAAAATGATTTGCGCCTCATCGGTTACGACCTATCCACGGAGAAGGTCACGCCCCTTTGGAAAGAGAGCCTGAATAAACACGGAATGATTCGCCACTGGATGACGATGACCCCGGACGGGCGGCACGCGGCCATGAGGACGGTAGAAGGTGGGCAGTTCGTCCTAAAATGGATCGATCTGGAAACGGGAAAAACGACCTTTCAAACGCCCCTCCCCCCGGTCGACGGAGAGATGTTTCTTTCCGACGACGAGGCCCGCTACTACATCGCGGCCGGCAACTTCGTAAAAGTGGTGAACCTGAAACGCCGGTTCCGGCAGTAACGGTTTGCTGAGGCGGCGCGGCGATGCGGGTGTTTGACACGGATCCTGCCGTGTGGGTTCATGGACAAATGAGCTTCACCAAAACGCTTAGTCTCGTACTGCTTGCCGCCTCACTCCTAACTCCGGCCACCTGGGCCGAGGATGCCGTCACGAAGTGCGAGGCCGTGAGTGCCGAAGCCACCCCGGCCTCCCGCCAATGGGAGTGCCACACCAATCAGGACTGCTACCCGTTCGTTTGCCTGAACGGCTATTGCGTTCACCCCAACCTCACTCCCCAATCCGCGCAGGAATCCGCGCAGGTACCCGCTTCCTTTTGAAAGCGTGTAGTTAGCCCCCGAAAAAGCCGATAAGCATTGGATGTCCCCTATCCGCGTCATCCACGTTGCGTTTGCGTTGCTGCTGACGGCGAACGTGTGCGCTGGCGTGCCCGAATGCCGGGGGCCGCTCGTTTTGCTTTCCTCGCACTTTCAGCCCACCGAGGGGCTGCGGCGGCAGGACCAGGCTATTCTTCGGGATTCCCTTGGAGTGGATCACCCGGTTCAATTCGTGGGGCGTATCGCCGGTACGCCCGAGCAAGGTGCGCAGCTGGTGTTCGTTTCCCAGCACGACAACACTCTGCACTTTGTGCCGGAAGCCGGCACGCGAATCACCGTCGGCGGAAAGACCGTCGATGGCCTCGCCATCGCCCCCCTCGTGCAGACCGCCAAACAAAGCGGCGGGACCTGCGCGACCGAATGTATCTTCAACTACGTGACCCAGCTTCGCGCGATGGGAAATCCTGCCGAGACACTTCCGCAAGACACCGGGGCGCTGTGGTCGCAGATTTACAACCTAGTTTCGCACGAGCACTTGGGCGCCGATCGCTTAAGCGAGGGCACCACCGCCCTCACCGTGCAACGCTTTAACCAGCATCGCTTCCTGCGCCGAGCGGGAATTCCTTACCGGTTCTTAGCGGGAGAAGATCGCAATGTCGCCCGTCCGCTTACCGATCACCTCGGCGCCGGCGGTTACGCTTTGTTGGGCTACCGCACCGGTGGGCGATTTAGTCCGGATTCCAAGATCGTCGACCACTCCGTCGATCCTTTCCCCGCGCGCGTTCAATCGAGCGCGTCCGAGCCGACCGGCACTGGTCAATCTGGCCACGCGGTACTGGCTTCAGGACTTTTCCCCTTAGGCCAAAAACCCCGCGTGCTCATCGTTGACTCCGCCCCCGGCGGAAAAGGCAGCATGTACCTTTGGGGAGAAAAGCAGCTAGAGCGTCTCGATAATCCCCATAACGACGCGTTTCTCGTAACGGGTCCCGGCCGCACCATCTCTCAGGCCGAGTCGGACCGTAGCTGGCTGCAAGTTCCACTCAGCGCCCAAAAGCTAGCGGCGTTCGCGCCGGGCGACGAGTCGATGGTGGGTTACACCGTGCGCGCCACTTACGTAGAAGAACGCGGTGGCCCAACGAAATCCATCACGGGCACAATCGTCGAAACCGGCGCCTTCGGCAGTCTCACCTTACTAAACGAAAAGGGCGAACGTGTCCGCGTGCCCGCCGAGAACAAGGGCGGTTTCGAATCGCTCGAGGTGCAGCTTGGGCCGGCGTCGTGGCAATCGCATACCGGTTTCACGTTTGGCGAAAGTCCCCTGCCCGACGTGGCCCCCCAAAGCGTGGCGCTCATGACTATCGGCTACGGCGCCAATAGCCGCACGATCGCCGGCGAGATCGTGAAGCGCGAAGTGGCGCCGGGCTACCCCATCTATGTAGTCACCGAGCCCAGCGGCACCGTGCACGAGGTGGAT
The DNA here is from genome assembly GCA_041736915.1 of Bdellovibrionota bacterium. Taxonomy (GTDB): domain Bacteria; phylum Bdellovibrionota; class FAC87; order UBA2466; family UBA2466; genus JBGSST01. The sequence goes on along the minus strand of JBGSST010000364.1, from coordinate 1,403 downwards.
CCGAAGGAGGCCCTGATCGGCGTGATATCCATCGCCAAAAAGGTTCCGGGCGCGCTCGACGCTTTTGCCGCAATTGAATCGAATAAGCCCGTGCGAATGATCGACGAAATGAAAGCCGCGGAGGCCGCAAGAATTGATTGGTCGAGTTCCGCCGCCAAAGAGATCCCCCTGCCCACCACCATGCGGCACGGCCGTGACTCTAATCCAAAAGCCACGCAGAAGCTGCTCAAGCGCCTGGCCGACGACAAGACCCCCATTACGATCCAATTGCCGGGAAGGTTTTTCTCCGACGGTAGTATGGGCGCCGATACGATCGAACCGGGAGTCGTCATCGAGCATCGCGGGGAGTTCGGGGTGAAGCTGTCCAACGAAAAGCGGATTCATCCCCTGCACCTCGATAAAGCCTACGGCGGTTACTTCACCCTGCGAACCGAAGGGGCCAAGCCCGACACGTCGCCTTTTTTAGACTACCTTGCCGCGCACCGTCCCCCCGATCCCATTACCCCCTCGAGCGACGGAACGAGCTGGAAAGCCAAGCTCGAGAAACGCCTTACCGATCACCGCGGTAAGCAGGTGACCGTCGTGTGGACCGACACGGGCAATGTGCGCCGCACGAGCTTGGGCACCGTCGAAAAGGTATGGACTCACGAAGGGACCAAGTACCTGCGCTTTACTTACGGCCGGGGCGATATTCCCTACGACTCTATTCTGCGTGTGGAGTTCCCCTGGTCGTTCTTCGGCCAGCAGGATTAGCCGCGCAAGTTTACTGAATCGTCGTGCGGCGTTCGAGCACGAAGAGCGAATCGACCACGCCATTCTCTTTCAGCTCGCCGCCCACTACGCGAAAGTTTTTGTCGACGTAAAGCGTGGTGAGAGTACCCGGGCGATTCAAGAAGGCCGTGTTGGTCGGATCGACTTGGGCGTCGTACTTGCCAAACTCGGCCTGCATCGCGATGAGGTAAAGGTCAGAGCCGCGCGCCGGGTATCCCTTAACCGCTAGCGATTTGGTGAACTCGATCTCTAAGTCCGACTCGCGCAACTTGTAAGCCCCACGCAGCAGCGACGTGTAGGCCGTGCCCTTATCAATAAACTTAGAGACGTTGTAGTAATAGCCCGTCGGGAAAACGACCTGATAAACCTGGTTGGCTACCGAGCGGGTAAACGGCAGGTCCGACCATAAGCTCTGCCAGGTTCCCAGCGAGGCTTCTACCTGCTGCTTGGCGGTAAGCCGCGGCGCAATCTCCACCAACTCTTTCACCAGTGGATCGAGCTGCTTGCGGGTGCGCGGATCGAACTCGTTCTGAAACTTGATCTTAGAGGTGGCCTCGACGGCAATGCCGCGGATCTTGGCTTTGAGTGCCGCGATCTTTTGATTTCGCTCGCTCTCTTCGGAACCCCGGGCC
>JBGSST010000346.1:0-4182 GCA_041736915.1 Bdellovibrionota bacterium | reverse complement strand
TGGGTCAGTTCATGCCTTCGAAATAGAACTGGTAGGTCACGTCGACCGGGCCGCTTTGGGGGCGGGGGAAATCCATGCGCTTGATGATCGTCATCAGGCAGGTTTGAAACTCGGCGTCGGTGACTTCGGCCTTGGTTATTTTTGCGCGATCGGCTTTTCCGAACTGGGTGATGACCCAGGTCATCGTGATCTCACCCTTTTGCCCGTTCCGCTTTTTCAGTAGCTCGTTATGGCAGGACTGAACTTCCGGAGCGTGTCGTTCCAGGTAACGCTGTACGGCCTGTGGCTCGAGAATGCCATCGCCGCGCACGTCGATATTCTCGCCCATATAGAAACTGCGCCGCCCTCGACGCGAAGGGATGCGGGTGGTCCGCGCTTGCTTGGCATTCTGCTCGACGGGATCGCTACTGCCGATGACGGTGGCCTCTTCCTCTTCCTGCGCCGGAAGAACCGACTCGGTTACATTGACCAGCACGTCTTCTAGCTTACGCCGCCGTAGAAGCTCGGCTGCCGGCAGGGGAGGATTGAAGCGCGGCGTGGTCTGCACCGTCAGGGTGGCCGTTTCTGCCGGGGGTGGTAGCTTCGTCACTTTCATCGGTACGAAAAGCCATAGCATCCACGCCACTAGACCAACCGCAATGCTCGTATTGCGGCTGAAGAAGCCGGGGTCCTGATTCTGCACCACGAACATTTCGGTGCCCTCGGGGGCGGTGAGCGGCATCATCCTCCACCAGTGCTGCTGCCACTCGACCCAGCCCGCCAAAAAGGGAGTGTCATCGAGCGCGAAGGCCACGCCTTTGATTAGGCCGTGACACTCGCCCTCGAACGTTCGCCACGTGACCTCGTCTTGCTGGGGGGTGATGAGGTGCTGGCCATTCTTCAGCTCGTACTTGAAGACCGCGGTTTTTCCGATCTGAATACGGAACTTGTCCTGCACCTGACGGTGATTGAGAAGCTGGCGGCGGTAACCGGAGTAAAGGTAGTAAGGCGGGCCCACGATGGGGATGTCGAGCGTTTCGGGGAGCTGAAACGCAATGGGCTCCACGGGTAAAGTATTGCGCAAGGTAATGATCCACGGAGCGGCGTCGGTGCTATGGATCTTCAGCGATACCGGCGCGTTGAATTTCAGCTGCGCTATCTCCTGAATTCCCTTCGACGTTCTCGTGTCCATCAAGCGGATGCGGCCATTTTCTTTGTGAAGCCAAAAACGGGCCGGCGTACCGATGGGGAACGGCTTGGCCGGGTCCCACGTGTGAGATAGCTTTTGGTCGTTACGCGAGAACTCAAGCAAGTAGCGCCGTTCGCGTCGATAGAGAGAAAAACGTTGGGGGAATACGGACGGGGTCATTTGGGGGCCCCGCTAACGAGCAGGTTCCAACGAGTAAGCCCCGCGGCTTCCGCCGACTGCAGCAAGGGGGTAAACACCTCGAAGGGCAGGCGGCCATCGGCAACTAGTAAAAGCGAATCGTGCTCGGGGTTCTGCTGCCGAGCGCGGATGAGTAACGACGACATCAGGCGAATGCTTTCGTCGGTCACGCGGCCTTTGCGGTCTCGCTCGAGCTCGACGCCGACCCCCTCGATGCTGAATCCCTCTTTGGATGCCTCGACGCGAATCGTGGTGAGCTCGTCGTAGCCGCCCGCGACGGGAGGCAGTTGAATTCCCGCCGGCACCGATAGTGGGGTGGCATCGCTATCGAACGTCACGATGAGAAAAAGCAGCAACGCCAGAAAAACTTGCACGAGCGCGCCCGTAACGAAGAGCGGTGCGTGCCTGCGAGGGCGGATGGGGACGTACTGGGCGAACTGGCTCATCAGATCCCCTTCCCGACCGCAGGGGAGAGGATCACCGCGCGAAGGTCACGCTGTGAGAGTTCGGTAAGCTTGGCGATGTCACGGTAGGTGGTCGACGGCGTGGGGATAATCACTACGTTCCGGTAGCTGCGCGGCAGCTGGCCCAGAAAACGGGCGAAGGCGTTGGTGTCCAGCTCCCCTTTCCGCACCGGCGGAATCGCGGAAAAGACTTCGTTCTCGGTATGACCGCCGAAGGTGAGCACGCCGTTCGCCTGCAGCGATACGGTAAGGTAACCCTCCACGTTCGCGGGCCCTTGCTCGGTCGACGGCCGCCCCGCCGTCGAGCTCAGGGTCGCAAGCTTTGAGAACGACAGGTTCAAGAGCAGATAAGCCACGACCACCATGAGGCAATCGACAAAGGGAATGAGGTTAACCGTGGGGAAGGTCTTTTTGCGCGGAGGAAGGAAGGGCATTAGTACTTCCCTTCGTTACGTCCTTGCAGCGTAATGGAGGATTTTGGGCCGTTCTTCGACGTGAAGCCGGTTTGCGGGTTGCCCCCTCCACCGGGTGAGCCCGAGCTCTCGCGCGAGGGATCAATCTGCGCAAGACGGGTACGAAGAATCTCTAACGTCGCCACCGCGCCGGCGTCGATTTGCGTGAGTAAGCGATCCGTCTGGGCGGAGAGTAAGCTGTGAGCAATGAGGCAAGGTACCGCCACCGCCAGCCCCAGCAGCGTGGCGTACATGGCCACCGAGATCCCGGTGGCGAGTAATGCGGCACGTTCCACGGCGTTGGCATTTCCGATGGCGTCGAACGACTGAATGAGTCCCGCGATGGTGCCGAGCAAGCCGAGCAGGGTGGCCACGTTGGCAATCGTCGCCAGGTGCTGGGTGCGTTCCTGAATTTTCGAAGCGGCGCCGTGCACGGCAACCTGCAGTCCGTTTTCGATGATGCCTTCGCTCAGGTGGCCGCGAATCAAGCCTTCACGCACGACCCGCACCATGGGCTTGGCGAGAATCTGATCGCAGAAAGCGGTGGCTTCTTGCAGCCGATCGGCCAATACGAGGTAGCGCACCTTCTCCATGAACGCGTCAGCGTACGGAAAAGGAAAGTCCCAAAAAAGCGTATGGCTACGCTCTAGAATGATGGCGAGCGCAAAGAGCCCCGCGATCAAAATTGGTGTGCAGTGCCACCAATGGGTTTGAATGAAATGTAAAAGGCTAGCCCCCATCTTTACTCTTTTCGGCACATTTATGGAGGAAGCTGAATGCGGCGTGTTAAGGCTGAGCTAAGCGCGGCGGCGGCGAACTAGGGGGTGCCACATGCGGGAAGGCAGGTTGGTGATTTCGCCGGATAGGGTTTCGATCTTCACCCCTTCTTCCGCGGGGCGAAGCTGGCCCACGGGGGTGGCGCGTACTCCGATTTTCTTCAAGCCCGTTTCGATCGCGGCCCAGTTGCCGGGCGCGCAGAAGAAGAGCAGCTCGAAGTCTTCAGCCCCGTAGAGGCTCCAGCGATCGGATGGCACCGCAAGGATTTGCGCGGCCTCTTTCGCGAGGGGCGACAAGGGCAATGAAGATTCCAGCAGCATCGCCCCCAGATCGTAATCGGCCAAAGCGGCATTCAGCTCGGCCGCGAGACCGTCCTGAATATCGAACGTGACGGCTAGATTTTTCTCGTTGAGAAAGCAGGCCTCGGCGATGCGGGCCGCGGGCTTCAGATAAGCCTCGGCGAGCTTCTCGTGGCCGATGAGCGACGAACGGCCTAGCTGGCGTAAGCACTGCAGGGCGCCCGAGGCGGCCCCCAGCGCACCCGTTACGGCGATGACGTCACCGGGCTGCGGTCCCATTTCGCGTTTCGAACTCTTTTTGGCCGAAACGTTCTTCGCGGGCGTCTTGGCCACGCCGGTCGCCAGCACCTGAAGCAAATGGGCGTTGGGAGACACCGAGCCGAGGACGAACTCGCCCGTCACCTTGAAACGCTTGGCGGCCTCGGCCACCCCGGTCTCTAGCTCCATGACGAGATGCTCGTTAGTCTCTTGGCGTAATGACGCCTGCACCAGCACGTGGGTGGGGCGGCCACCCTGGGCCGCGAGATCCGACAGGGCCGTGGCCACGGCCTTGTAAGCGACTTCGCGCGGGGTCGCGTAAAGCAAATCGAACTGCACCCCTTCGAGGTACAGAATAAGGCACTGGCGTAAGGCGCCGGGCGTCTTCGCTAACGTCAGGGCTTTTTTACGTTTGGGGGGAAGGGTTTCCACACTGTGCTTATCGGTAAAAATGCGGAAGCGCTCTAGCCGGGTCGTCCCCTTTTCATTTAGCCCGCAGGCGATTAAACCTTCCGGATGAAGAAAATCGCGGTCTTGGGCGGGGGGCAGCTGGCCCGCATGATGAT
>JBGSST010000304.1:0-20682 GCA_041736915.1 Bdellovibrionota bacterium | reverse complement strand
GACGGGAAGAGAGTAGGAGACGAACGTTAATGGGAAGACGTTACTCTCTGGTAAAATTACGTCCTCAATTCACCCAACAGGAGAAAAAAATGACAAACCGCATTAAAGCTACCGCGGCTCTACTGGCCCTTTCCGTTTTATCCGGCTGCTCAGATTCCACGGAGCTGGCCAAAGACCTAAGCGGCGTGATCAGCGGAACGTTGGCGCAGATTACGAGCGCCCTTCCCGGAGACGCCGCACGCCTCGAGCTACAGGACCGCGCCGACATCCAGTCGGACTATGCCTCCGCCAACATTCAGATCTTTGGACCGGGCTACTTTAATACTCCACAAACCCTAGTCCAGTACGTGCTCAACAAAGCCGCCGATACCAATACGGAAGACGGCATGGGGCTCATCAATCGCTTTAAGCAGAAGATCGTCAGCGGCATGTGCCCGATCTTGAGCTTACACCCAGACGCCAATAGTGATGGCGTGCCCGATGTCGGCTCGGGGACCATTACGTTACCCAATTTCTCGGACGCCACCGTGGCCGCGAATCTGACCGCGAAATGCAAAGACTTGAACATAAGCAACCTGACGAGCGCTTCGGGTTCGGTCATCGCCTACGCCGTGACCAACGTTAGCGCCGAGGCCGGCTCGCAGTACGACATCAAGATCACGATCGATTTTGGTAACGACAGCAGCATTAACAATATTATCTACTACCGCGCCAATGGTTCGCTCATCCGCTTCGCCTTCGTGGAGGTCGGTGGTGGAGGACGGGTAGACAACATCAGCAGCGCCACGCTCTACGAGTTTGACGGAACGACGATGAAGTTTGATTTCCACGGCGGCAATCAGGACGGGCACTATCGGGTGCTCTTCGATAATTCGTCGAAAGACTACTCGATCTACGCGCACGTAAAGAACGACGCGCAAAACCGGGCCTACTTTTCGCTAGTCGGGAAAAAATCCGATGCGGTTGGGGCTCTGACCATGACGGCGCACAGAACCAGTTCCAAGCGAGGGGTTGCCATTGGGAATGGCCAGGCCTGCATCACCACGACGGGCTCGACCTTTCCTTGGAGCGCCAACTTCGTTTCGGGCGCGTGCTCGGGCGTAACGGGTTCCGACTTTAGCTCGGACCCGGCGGTGGTGGCGCTTACCGAATCCTTTGAAAATTCAGTGCCGGTCGCAAATTTCACGTCGGCGGACGTGGCGCTGTTCTCCAACCGCGCCGAAGTGCTGACCAAGGCGATTATTCAGTAACCAAAATTTATCGTCCCCACTCGGGCCCTTGGTCCGGGTGGGGATTTTTTATTTCTTCTCGAAGTCGACTGTGTCGATGTCCTTCTGACGAGGAAGGTACTTGGCGGCGATCTTCAACACCGCTTCCGCCCACACGGGCGATCCGTTCAGGGACGGCACCAGCGTAAGCTCTTCGCCGCCGTTCTCGCGAAACTCTTCGCGGCCTCGGATTTGGATCTCTTCCAAAGTCTCTAGGCAGTCGGCTACGAAAGAGGGGCTCATCACCAGGAGTCGCTTCACCCCTTGTTTGGGTAGCGTGCGGTAGAACTCGTCGGAGTGGGGGCGAATCCAGGGTGTGCGGCCCAGGCGTGATTGAAAGCCGACCAACGTTTGCTCGTTGGTTAACTTCAATCGTTGCACTAAAGATCGCGTGGTCGCGTAGCTCTGTGCGCGATAACAGTTCACATTGGCGGGGATGATCGCATCACAGCAGCCCCCCGTTTTGTTGCAATGCTGCCCCGTAGGATCGGTCTTCATCACCTGCCGCTCGGGCAGCCCGTGATAGCTGAACAATATTTTGTCCCACGGGGTGGCGTCGAGCACTGGCTTGGACACCTTCACGACGGCATCGAGATAAGCCTCGTGGTGGTAAAAGGCCGGGATGAAATCTACCGTACCGCGGTAGTCGCGGACCTTCAAAATTTCTTTTACCTTCACGATCGCGGTCTCGGTAGCGGCGAGCGAGTACTGCGGATAAAGGGGAAACGCGACGATACGCGTGACGCCACTGGTGAGTAGCTTACCGATCGCCTTCTCCAAACTGGGCTGGCCGTAGCGCATGCCGAGCTCCACCACTACGTTGTCGCCGTACTGAGCCTTGGCGAGTTTGCGAACCTCGTCGTTGAGCTTGAGGCTATGCACCATCAGCGGCGACCCTTCGGGGCCCCACACCTTTTTATAAAGCTCACTCGAGGCGTGTTTTCGGCGCGGCACGATGAGCACGTTCACTAAAAGCCAACGCAGCGGCGCCGGAATGTCGATGACGAACGGGTCCGCCAAAAACTCTTTTAGATAGCGGCCGACGTCGTCGGGCTCCGGAGATTCAGGGGTACCCAGATTGATGAGGAGAAGTCCCGTTGTGCTGGCCATCGGAGGAAAGTAAACACCCGAGGGCTTGCTGTCTAGGTCCACGAATCTCACTAAAACTTCGACACATCCCGAGAATACGGCTCGTTTTTACCCACATTAATTCAAATACTTACCCCGTATTCTCACGGTCCCGGTTTTGCATTTTACCCAAGCATCATGAAAAGTATTCCTTATCTGACCCTCGTGCTCTTCATTCTCTTTGCCATTCCGGCCTTGGCCGAGAACGTCGGCGAGGCCGGCAAACTCGACGACGAAGCGGCCGACAAGATTTATCGCGACTATTACGCCAACCAGGGGCTATCGAACGCGGTTCAGGCCGGCGTCGCCTTCCGTGGCGCCCTCGAGGCGAACACCGCAACGGCCGACGGCATCGCGCGGGCCCGCACGGCCTACATGCCCGCCGCCACCCAAGAACTCGACCACTACTACGGTAAGCCCGCCCCCTGCTATCGCTACTCGGCGGGAACGGTCAGCGAAGTGCCGTGCAATGCCGCCCCGATTCAGCAGGCGGGAAATTCTGGCTATACCGGCACCTTTACTAACGAAACCAAGGGCGAAGACTCCACCACGGCCTCCGTCAATATCGGCCGCACGTTGCAAAACCGTCCCTACTCCGCCCCCAAGAAAAGCCCTTGAGCCCCGGCTTCCCCCGCCCTAACTTCCCGTTGAATTTCGCACGCGCGCGGCGTTAGAGTTACGGCCATCCAGGGGAAATCATGGCCAACGTAATCATCGACGAACGCGGCAAGAACAAAGAAGAGATCGAAGCCATGGAAGTGGCGGAGGCCGCGCGCGAAGACGCGTGGACGCACCCGAGCTTCGTGGCGGAGCTCTTCATGGGCAAGATTCAGTGGGACACGTTGGTTCCCTTTCCGCAGCAGTCGGCGGCGGATCGCGCGGCGGGTGAGCCGTTTTTGAAAGCGCTCAAAGACTTCATGGAGAACGAAGTCGACGCGGATCAGATCGATCGGGAAGGCCAGATTCCCGACAGCGTGATGCAGGGTTTAGCGAAGCTTGGCACGTTCGGCGTGAAGATTCCGAAAGAGTATGGCGGACTGGGCTTGAGCCAAACGAACTACGCCAAGGCGATGGCGATTATGGCCGGCGAGTGCGGCTCCACCGCGGTGACCGTATCGGCACACCAGAGCATTGGCGTGCCGCAGCCCCTGTTGCTCTTCGGCACCGATGAACAGAAAACCCGTTTCCTCCCCCGTTTCGCCAAGGGTGAAGTGTCCGCGTTCGCGCTGACCGAGCCCGAAGTGGGATCGGATCCGGCGCGTTTGTCGACGACGGCTACCCCGACCGAAGACGGCAACCACTTCATTTTGAATGGCACCAAACTGTGGTGCACCAACGGCGCCATCGCCGACATTCTCGTCGTAATGGCCCAGACCCCGCCCATCATGGTGAAGGGCAAAGAGAAGAAGCAGATCACAGCCTTCATCGTCGAGAAGAACATGCCGGGCTTCGAAGTGCTGCACCGCTGCCGCTTCATGGGCCTGCACGGCATTCAGAACGCGCTGCTGAAGTTCACCAACGTGAAGGTGCCGAAAGAGAACGTGATCTGGGGGCTCGGCAAAGGGTTGAAGCTGGCGCTGATTACACTCAACCAGGGCCGTCTCTCGTTGCCCGCGGGCTGCGTCGGCGCGGGACGAAAGGCGCTCGAGGCCTGCCGTGAGTGGGGACAGGAACGCGTGCAGTGGGGCGCTCCGATCGGTAAGCACGAGTTCGGCGCCGCGAAGCTCGCTAGCCTTTCCGCAAACCACCTCGCCATGGAGGCCATCACCTGGCTTACCTGCGCGTGGTCCGACGGACACAAGCGTGACATCCGGCTCGAAGCCGCGATGGCGAAACTGTTCTGCACCGTTCAGTCGGAGTACATGATTCAGGAAACGATCCAGCTGCGCGGCGGACGCGGTTACGAAACCGGCCCCAGCCTCGAAGCCCGCGGCGAAAAGAACGTGCCCATCGAACGCGTGGCGCGCGACTCGCGCATCAACCAGATCGTGGAAGGCACGAACGAGATCCTGAAACTGTTCATCGCGCGCGAAGCGCTGGACGGCCATTTGAAGGTGGCCGGCGATGTGCTCAATCCTAAACTTTCGATCGGCAAGCGGCTCGTTGCGGCGGTGAAAGCCTTTGGCTTCTACGCGATTTGGTATCCCAAGCAATGGCTCGGCGCGATCCCGCTTCCGACGGGGCTGGATTTGCCTTCGCAGCTGCAAGGTCACGCCGGTTACGTGCGCACCACCGCGCACCGCTTGGCGCGCAATACGTTTCACCTGATGGCGATTCACGGGCCGAAGTTGGAAAAGCGTCAGATGCAATTGGGCCGCATCGTGCAAATCGGCTCCGACCTTTTTGCGATGGCCGCGGCCATTGGCTTTGCGGGCGGACGCAAAGGGTTGCCGGAACTTCCGGGGGCCATCGACTCGTGCGACGTATTTTGCAAAGAGGCGCGCGAGCGTATCGAAACCAACTTCGAGCGCATGAGCTGCAACCACGATGACGCCGCCAACCGGCTGGCGAAGAAGATCGCCGAAGGCACTCTCAAGTGGCAGGAGACCGTGCTTTAGTTGTCTAACCGGGGCCTACCGGTAGATCCCGCCGACGTATTCCAAAGGCATACCACCCCGTACCCGGGCTCAAACCGGGGCGCGAAGCTTGCACCACCAGGGGCACGCTAAGTAGCGGGTGTGGGAGGCATTTTCTGGGATTTCGGGCCCTAGCTTTTGGCTTATTTTTTTACGGGGCCTTCGCACGCGCTGAACCCGTAAAGGCCGAAGACCTCGCCGCTTACCTCGAGGCCAATAAGGCGACTCCGGTGAGTGAGCTCTACCCGTCACTAGCCCCCTTCTTGAAATCCGGCACGGCAGACCAGATCGATCGCGTCATTCGCTTTATCTGGGAGGAGAAAAATCTGCCCGCCGAAGCGCATCGGGACCTCGCCGACGTCATGGGCCGTTTTTATCCTAACGGCGCCAACGCGATAACGAGCAAGGACTACGACGTGGAACGCCCGGAGAACAGTCAGCACGCCGCTATGCTGCTCGCCGGACAAAACAAGATTGAAGACGAGGGGGTGAAAAAACTCATTCTTAAATTCATCGACACGCCGGTGGTGGGGCCGCAAGCCAATGAGTACCGCTGGTCCGAAAGTGTCGAGCAATCCCCCGAAGAACGCCTCAAGGTGCAGCGGGGGATTCGCCGACTACAGGCCAATCACAGCCTAGTGATCGCCCAGCGGCTTTTGGTCGATGCCATGCCGCGATCCGATTTTGATAAGACCGCGGCCCGCGACGTGATTACGCGCGCCACGCAGCGATACGAAGAGCCCTACTTTCGTCTGGGGGCCATTCAGAGTTTGATAGCCCAGGACCTTCTGACCCCCGAGCTAATGAAGGACCTTTCGGCGTGGCAACCGCGGCCGCCCGGAAAAAAAATGTCGTACAGCATCGACTTGCTGAAGGCCGTGAAGGCCGATGAAAGGGCTCATCCGATTTACGAGTACTTCGTTCTGGACCTGCTCACTCACCCGAACGCCCAAGTGCGTTCCGAAGCGATCGACGTTTTGAGAAGTTTCACGGGCCTCCGCCATCCATTAGCCTTGGAGAAGTTGGCCGCCATGCGCCCCACGCTAACGGGATTTCCGCGCAACGTGGCCCAAGAGCTAACGGAGAACATGAAACTTCCCGAGGCTAAACGCCCGGTGGTGAAGGCCCGGCCACTGGGCCAGATTCGCCATATCGAACGGCGTCCCTTCGAACAGCACCCCACTTACCTTAATTTGATGGAAGACCTTTTCATCGAGGCTCAGGACTTCAAGCTCACTCCGGAGCAACGCGATCGTTTGAAGCAGGTACAGCGCCAGCTATGGGATACCGACAAACCAAATCGCTTCGAGCTGCTCGACAAGTTTAGCTGGGGTGGCCGCGCGGTAACCGTGGCCGCTACGGCTAGGGCTACGGCTACCGAAGTGGAAGCGATTCACACGCCCGAAGACAAACCTCTACCGCATTACTTACACTCGATGCCGGATTTCACTCCGTATCTCGAAAATCGTTTGGGCCCCAAGCTCGTGGAGCAAATTCAAAAAGGTGAAGTTGCGGTTAGCGTATGGGCGGGAGAGTTACGCAGCCTACTCGATCACAAGAAGCTGGATGTCGGGCAGCTGCACCGGTTGCCCAGCCCCTACTCCGAGTGGGGCATCGAGAAGTACCTCGACTTTTCCACCGCGAAGCCAACGGTGCACTTCGTGATTCCTCCTTTGACCGAGTACGCCAAGCACTACGATTCGATGTTGAAGAACATCGGCTCTACCGAGCACACGGTTCAGCTAAGCCAGTCCGATAGCGCCAAGTACCGCAGCGACTCGATGGACGCGGTCAAGAAAGTTTACGAAGGATTGGGTAAAGAACCGCGGCCGGAGATCGTGGCGCTGGGCTACGACTACGCGATTCCCGATCTGCTGCGTTCCCGCCCCGAGTGGAAGGTGGTTCAGGAGACCAAAATCACTCCCGACTGCGACGGCTGTGGAGTGAAGGGAACCTACTTGGTTTTGGAGCATGCTCAGATAAAGAGCGAACCGGTGCGCATGCTATTGCTCTCTTCCGATCGCAGTTTATGGGGCGAAGGCTCGGCGTTTTTGGCGGAAGGGGTACTGACCCATAACTCCGATATCAAGGATTTCTGGTTTTTCGGTTCGGCCGGGGCTCCCGGGTTGCGAAATCTTTACGGTGTTTCGGTACCGGATTATTTCGTGAACCGCGATGGCTCCATGCTCGTCGACGGCAATGCGCTCAACGAAGGAATGACCTCGAACCGGCCCGTCGGCCTCAACTTCATTCGCGAACCCCGCGGCTGGTTGAATGTTCCCAGCTCACAGTTTCGCGGACGCCGCGGCTCCTTGCACGGCATTGGCGCCGATGGCCTGGTGGCGGAGGGACGAGTTTCCCTCATCACCCACACTACTCACGGGCAAAGCCATTCCCCGGCCGAGCAAACCCGCTACTCGGTCAGCGATCATTTCACCGACAATCGCACCCACACCGTAGACGTCGAAACCAATTTGCTAGCCCAAGTGGTAGCGCAGCACAACCTGCGGCAGCCCGACCGCAAGGTGCGCTTTGGCGTGGCCCACGTGGTGACCGACATTCCCGCCAGCAACTCGCACACATTCGATTCGGGCCGCAGCTTAAGCGAGGTAGACCGGGGCCGAAAGGCGAACGCCCGCGAGGTAGCGTTGACCTTCGCCTTTGATGCTTTGGAGCAGCGTATTTTGCGAAAGGCCTACGAGGCCAAGGACGGCGCGCCCGTCGGCCTAAACCAAGGCTGGTCTTATAACTCTCAGCAGAACGAGTACACGTTGGAAGGTGAGCACAGGAAGCACTCGCGGGGCTGCAACGACACGTTGGCGGATCTTGCGTCGTTCGGAGATTTACCCCCGCGTCAGCTTTTCCGGCGCCGCTAATGGTTAACGAAGTCCGTTAATCCGTTTGTGGCGCTTGGATTTTTCCGCGCAGGCGAACAACCCCGCGAAGAGAAGACTGGCCACCGCGCACCACGAGAAGAGGATCTTGGAAAGCTGCCACGCCACTTCGGCCTGGCTCAGCTCGACCACTTCGTAACTAGCGCCGGCTCGTTTAATGGAGAACGCGGTGAGCTCTCCATCTTGAGTTCCGGTCACCAGCCGCGATCCACGCGAGCCACCGGCGGCGTGAATCTCGTCGGCCGGAATCGAAAAATCGGTTTCATTGGCTTCCTCGAGGCGAACGCCGTCGGGAGTGGTTTCATCGATCCTCGGAACGATCCGTGCCGGCAGCTTCAGCCCCGGGGATTCGAGCGCCGGAGCCGGAGGGGACGAGGTATCGATTAGGCTCGCCCGCGCCGAAAAACCGAGCAGCAGGGCGGCCGCGATGGCCACGAGTCCGAATACTCCGATTCGCTTTTGAGGTTGAATACTCACGTAGTGAAACAAAGAGGGTTGCAGAGAACCGGCCAATTCGCTGAGCGATTCCACTTTCGAAATAACGTCAAAGGGTTGGACTGCTTTCGCCGAATTCGGCGGCTAACCCTTGGACTTCGCGCCGCAATTTCTACCCCTCCCAAAAAAAGGGGCCGTCACGGCATCGACAGGCGCCCCTAACCTCTAGAAACCTTTCGCGTAAATGGCGCCCCTGAATTGTGGTGAAAAAAAGATCGTCACCTGACAAAGGCTTATTCAGGCGCCTAGTTGCTGGTCTTCACTTTGCACTAAGAAAGCTCTGGAACCGGGAACAACTCATCTCTTTCGGGGAACGATCCGATACGGCTTTAGGCCTATCTCATTTAGGAGGCGCGATGAACGTGCTGCAGGCAGCTTTGGCTTTTCTTTTACTATCGACGGTGGCTCATGCGGACCCTGTCGAAGTCGTACTGGCGAGTCAGATTACTGGTGTGAAGGACTCTCGTAGCCTTCAAAACTACGTGCTCAAGGGGAACAAAGCACGGGTGTACGCCAAGGTTCAGATTCACGCTAAAGGGTACGCCAACCAAGGGCTACGTCAGTGGCTCGAACGGCGTCTTCCCAATAACGTCGACGGATTTTTCGAGCGCGAAGACCGCGACTCGGGGCTCTCGGTTCGTTATAAGCCGGTGGCCTTTAAGCTTCGTAAGGCGGAGATCTTCTGCACGGGTGGCGCAACGCCCGAGTATGAGGTCTGCCATGCGGACTACGCGGTTTCCAACGCGAACGCGGTAGACATTCCGGGTGGCGAAGGCGGCGAGCACGTAGTGACGCTGCAGATGCTTCCCCCGGCGAATGACTTCCGCGTGAAGATGGCGAAGGGCGCCACGAAGAATTACTTCGTTCTCGCGGGCGATCCCAAGTTGTCGCGCTTCGGCTTTGCCGGCGGCAGCGACCACTAATCCGCGACGCACTTCGTTACGGAAAATAATTTAGCCGAGCTGGACAGCCCCGACCGGAAACGGTCGGGGCTTCTTTTTTTGGTAAGAGCGCGTTAACCTTAAGCAACTCCATGCAAACTACAAAACGCGCACTCGGCCTCATTACCTCAATCGTCTTGATGGCCGCGGGCTCCGCGCCGGCCGAAACCAACTGGACCGGCGGTGCGCGGCCGGGAGGAAACGGATTCTATCTTTCCGCCCCCGACCAGGGGTTCAATCTCAACTTTCTAGGTTACGGCCAGTTCGTCGGCACCATTCTGGATCACCAATACCGGGCCGTTCGCAGTGACCTGCCCTTCGCGTTCAATATTCGCCGCGCGCGTTTGACGACGCTGGCCACCGTTCAGCGCGACGCCGAATTCATGGTGGAGCTCGGCACGCCGACGATGCGGACGGTACCCACGAATACCGTGTTTCCCAATAGTGGCGTGCCTACCGTGCCGACCGGCACGGCCACCGCCGGCACCGTTGATCCGGGCACCATCGGCCCGGCTTTCAATCACGCCCTCTTTCAGGGAAATCCTGACCTCGCCATCGTCGAGGCCCGTGCCACCGTGGCGCTGTTCGACGAGTGGCTGCAGCTGCGCGTAGGAAAGTTTACCGGCCCGTTCTCGACGGAGAATTCACGATCTTCCCGTTTTCTCGACGTCATCGAGCGTTCCAACGTGCTGAGCTCGCTGCTACTCGTACCCGCGATCGACACGCAGCTGGGCGCCATGCTGTTCGGCCGCGCCGCGGGCGGCATCATCAACTACTATTTTGCGGCCTTCAACGGAAACGGGAATTCCACCGTCACCACTACCGATAACGACGGCACCAAAGAGTTTCAATTCAAGCTGACCGTGCACCCGCACAAAAATTTCACCGCCTCGATTGGGTGGGACACCGACCAGATGCCGCTCCGGCCGCTGTCGCTCGTGGATCATTCCCTCACCCCGGTCGTTACCGGCGGCGTATTCGGCACCCGCCACGGTATATCGTTCGACTGGGACTGGACGGTGGACTGGTTCAACTGGAAGACGGAGCTACTGTTCATCCTCTTTACCGAGGCGAACTTAGGTAACAACTACGTGCGCGGGCTGGCGGGCGGTTACACGCAGTTCAATTTCAAGCTGTGGGGCGACACCTCGCGGGGCGTGGAGCTGGTGCCGCGCCTCGAGTACTCGGTACTGCGCATGGGCCGCGCCTACGAGCTGTATTCGGGAATTCTAGGTTTCAACTTCCACATCAACTCGAACCTCACGAATACCGTGAACTACATAGTTGAGTACATGCCCCGCGGTGTGGGAGCCGGCATCTACGCCAATACCGGCGCGCATCACATGTTCATGAATCAGCTGCAGATTAAGTTCTAGCGGCCGTTTGCCAGCGCGCCCGGTTTCGCTTTTAATCCGGGGCATGGTGAAAAAAGATCCGTTTTCTTGGTTTTATCCTCCCATCGAGCCCAACCAGACGGGACACCTCAAGGTGTCGGACGTTCACGAGATCTATTGGGAAGAGTCGGGCAACCCGAAGGGCAAGCCCGCGGTGTTCGTGCACGGCGGACCCGGCGGCGGCACCGACACGAAGCACCGGAGATTTTTCGATCCGGAGAAGTACCGCATCATCCTTTTCGACCAGCGTGGCTGCGGCAAGAGCAAGCCGTTCGCCTCGCTCGACCACAACACGACGTGGGACCTCGTCGACGACATGGAAAAGCTGCGTAAGCACCTGGGCATCGAGCAGTGGCAGGTCTTTGGCGGCAGCTGGGGCAGCACCCTCGCTCTAGCTTACGCGGAAAGCCACCCGTCGAAAGTGACGGAGCTCGTGCTGCGCGGAATTTTTCTGCTGCGCAAAAAAGAGATCGACTGGTTTTATCAGCAAGGGGCCAACGCCCTATACCCCGACGCGTGGGAGCCCTACTGGAACCACATTCCGGAAGAGGAACGCGGCGACATGGTGAAGGCCTATTACAAGCGTCTGACCTCTACTGACAAAGAGGTGCAGCTCGCAGCCGCCAAGGCGTGGAGTATCTGGGAAGGCATGACGAGCCGCCTTTTCCCCGATACCGCGATGATCACCCATTATGGCGCCGATGACTTCGCCACGGCCTTTGCCCGAATCGAGTGCCATTACTTCACCCACAAAGGCTTCTTCGATCGGGATGACCAACTGCTCGCCAACGTGGGCAAGATTAAACATATACCGTGCGTCATCGTGCAGGGGCGTTACGACGTAGTGTGTCCGCTCGACAGCGCATGGGCCCTGCACCGGGCCTGGCCCGAGGCCGAGCTGATGATCATTCCCGACGCGGGCCACTCGGCTTACGAGCCGGGAATTGCGCGGGCCTTGATCTCCACTACCGATAAGTTCGCGCTCTACAAGTAGTCGCGGCGCGGAGTATCATCAAAAAATTCATGGAATTACGACCGTTTCTTGGCTAAAGTCTTAAGCTTAGCTTTTCAACACGAGGGAGCAAATCTTGAGTGAGTTTAAAGTAGGCATTCGGGTTCGGGACGGTGAGCCGTTTGACGTCGCTTTGCGTCGCTTCAAAAAAGACTGCGAAAAAGCCGGCATCCTGTCCGACATCCGCAAGCATGAAGTTTACGAGAAGCCGTCGGTGCGTCTGAAGAAGAAATCCATCGCCGCCCGCAAACGCGCGATGAAAAAAGGCCGCGAGCGCAACTAAGCCGGTCTCAGGCCGTTAGACTCCGATATCTTCATTCCACAGCTCCGGGCGCGCCCGGATAAATTCCTTCATCAGCGTAATGCAGGTTTTGTCCTGCACAATCTCTAGCTGCACACCACGCGACCGCACGTAATCTTCGGGCCCCTTGAACGTCAGATTTTCGCCAATCACAATGCGCGGGATTTTGTAGAGCAGCGAGGTGCCGCTGCACATGTCGCACGGCGAGAGTGTGCTGTAGAGAGTGCACCGCTCGTAGTCCTTGGCCTTCAGGCGCCCGGCGTTTTCGAAGCAGTCCATCTCGGCGTGCAAAATGGCGCTGCCCTTTTGCACGCGCCGGTTGTGGCCACGCCCCACGATCTTGTTGTCGATGACCAGCACGGAGCCGATGGGAATGCCGCCCTCTTTCAGCCCCAGCTTCGCCTCTTCAATCGCCGCCGCCAAAAACTCATTCACGTGCTGTCTCCTTCTTGCTCAAGCCCAAATGCACTAGACCGGAAATGAAGAATCCGACGAACCAGGCGTAATGGTACAGGCCACTGATCCACCCCGGCACCGCGTCCTGGGGAATCGCCTTGATGGTGGTGAGAAAGCCCGGAACGTTGGGCAGAATGCCGGCCACGAGCGCGATGATGGCCACCCGGTTGAAACCGCTCTGAAACCAGTAGCGCCCGTTTGCCGAGTATAGCTCCTCTACGTGCAGCTTCTGATCGCGCACGAAGAAGTAGTCCACGATCATGATGCCGCCGATGGGGCCGAGCAACGATGAATAAGCGATGAGCCAGGTGAAGATGTAGCCCGTGGGATCGGCCATCAGCTTCCAGGGGAAGATCAGTAACCCGATGACGCCGGTAATGTAGCCGCCCATCTTGAAGTCGATCTTTTCGGGAGCCAGGTTGGAAAAGTCGTTGGCCGGGCTAACGATATTGGCGGCGATGTTCGTCGCCAGCGTGGAGATCACCACGGCCAGCATCGCGAACGTCACCATCAGCGGCGAATCGAACTTGCCCGCCAGGACGACGGGGTCCCAGATGGCATTGCCGTAAACGATGGCCGAGGCGCTCGTCACCACGACGCCGACGAAAGCAAAAGCCGTCATCGAGGTGGGCAGCCCCAGCGCCTGGCCGGTGATCTGCGCTTTTTGTGATTGGGCGTAGCGGGTGAAGTCCGGAATGTTGAGCGATAGGGTAGCCCAAAAACCGACCATGCCGGTCAGTGCCGGAAAGAAAAAGGCGAAGAACTCGGCGGTGGTTTGAAACTTAGAAGGTTGCGCCAGAATGGGCCCCAACCCCTTGGCCGCCACTAGCGCCCAGCCGAGCAAGGCCAGCGCCGCGAACGGCAGAAAGACGGCCTTGAAGAGCAGAAGCTTTTTGATGCTATCGATGCCCTTGTAGACCACGAACATGTTGAGGCACCAGAAAAGGAAAAAGGTGAGCGCCGGCCCGGTCTCTAGCCCCATCCACGCCGGAAAAATCGTGCCCCAGGTCGCGATGCCCGGCATCCAAATTTTCAGCGCCTGAAACAGGGAGAAGCCGCCAATCCAGGTTTGGATGCCGAACCAGCCACAGGCCACGATGGCGCGCAGGATGGCGGGAATGTTGGCGCCGCGCAGACCAAAGCTTGCCCGCGCGAACACGGGAAACGGAATGCCGTAGCGCGTGCCCGCATGTCCATTCAGCACCATCGGCACCAGCACGATGGCGTTACCGAGAAACACGGTAAGAATCGCCTGCCACCAATTCATCCCGCCTTCGATGAGCGAGCTCGCCAACATGTAGGTAGGGATACAAAGACTCATGCTGATCCAAAGCGCGGCGTAATTCCAAGTGCCCCACGTGCGTTTGGAAGGAGGAACGACGGCAAGATCTTCGTTGCTATAACTCATGGTGCGGTCTCCACTATCGACTATCCACTCTCAACTATCGACTGTCCGTCTCTGGCCAAAGGTATCCGTTACATTCTGCCAAGGTTGGCAGAATGTAACGGATACCTTTAGCCGGTTTTACTTTAGCGTATTCCCCGCGTAGCTCTCGTGGAGATCGTACGGGAATGGCTGCTTGCTGTCGTAAAGTTCCATGCAGTCCGGCACGGGGCACACGGCCACGCACAGATTGCAACCCGTGCAGTTGTCGTAGATTACCTTCGCCACGTTGCGCGAACCCTTGCTGCGGGTGGCGTCCGGAATCGCTTCGAGCTTCAAGGCGTCGTAACCGGCGTCGTCGCAGGCAACCACGCAGATGTTGCAGCCCGTGCACGTGGCTTCATTTACCTTCACTTTTTCCGACGCCGATTGCTTCAGCAGGAAGTCGAATGAGGTGACGTGAGTGTGGAGATTACCGACGATATCGTTGACGGACTTAAAGCCCATCTCGTCCATGTACTTCTCCAGCCCCTTGTTCATCGCTTCGATGATCTTAAAGCCGCGGATCATGATCTCGGTGCACACCTGCAGCTGGCCCGCCCCCATTAGCAGATACTCGACCCCTTCGGACCACGTGGAAATGCCGCCGACCCCGGAGATGGGCAAGCCCGTCGCGTTCTTGCACTCGGCAACGCACTTCAAACCAATCGGCTTCACCGCGTTGCCGCTGATGCCGCCAACCGCGGTGTAGCCCTTCACCGAAAGGTGCGGCTGCCGCTTATAGATATCCACGCCGATGATGCCGTTGACGGTGTTGATCACGGTGATGGCGTCGGAGCCAGCGGCCTTAGCGGCGTTGGCCATAACGGAAATATTGGTCACGTTGGGGGTAAGCTTCGTGAGGATCGGTACTTTGCTCGCCTGCTTGGCGGCGGTAACGATGTTGCCCACGATGACGGGGTCCTGCGAACAGATGGCGCCCATGTCCCGCTCGGGCATGCCGTGGGGGCAGCCCAGGTTTAGCTCGACGGCGTCGCAGCCCACTTTATTCATGTCTTCGACGAGCTTGCCCCACGCCGCCATGTCGTGGCCGGGGGCCATCACTGAGCCGATGATCATCTTCTTCGGATAGCGTTTTCGTAGAATCTTGAGCTCTTCGAGCCACACTGACAGCTTGCGGTCGGTGATGAGCTCGATGTTCTGCATCGCGATCTCACGATTCCACTTTTTCATCGTGTGAATGCGCGGGGCCACGTTGATGATGGGCTCTTCAATCGGCCCCACCGTCTTCATGATGGCCGAGCCCCAGCCAGCGTCGAAAGCCGACGCCATCAGCTCGCCCGTAGCCGCCGGCGGAGCCGACGCCACGCACCAGGGATTCTCCATCTCGAAACCGAGAAAGTTCGTCTTGAGCTTGCCCATGTTACCCGCCCGCCTTCGCAATCCGCGTCAGTCCTTCATCCACGACCTTGAGAAAGCGATCGCATTCAGCGCGCGTAATGCCAAGCGGCGGCGCGATACGCACGACGTTGCCGTTGAGCCCGCCCTTGCCGAACAGCACCCCCTTTTCACGCGCGTACTCCATTAGTTCCGCGGTTTCCGCCGCCGCGTACTCTTTCGTGGTGCGGTCCTTCACTAGCTCGAAGCCAAGCAACAGGCCGCGGCCCCGCACGTCGCCGATAAGCGGATGCTTCTTCATGAGCTGCTTGAGCGAGTCCATCAGGTAAGCCCCCTGGGCTTTCGCGTTCTCGATGAGCTTCTCCTCGCGGATGATCTCGATCGTGAGGCGCGCCTGGGTCGTTTGGTACGGATCACTACCGAAGGTGTTGAAGAACACTTTGCCGGCCATCGGCTCGGAGACCTCGGACTTCATCATCGTGGCGCCGATGGCGGCGCCATTGCCCAACCCTTTGGCCATCGTGATCATGTCGGCGTCGATGCCTAGCTCTTTGGTGAGCAAAAGATTCTCGCCACAACGGCCAGCGCCGGTCTGTACTTCATCGCTGATGTACTTGCCACCGTACTTGTGGACGATCTTCACCACCTCGTGAAAGTACTCGTTCGGCGGCGCGATGAAACCGCCCACGCCCATCACGGGCTCGGCGATGAAGCCGGCAATCTTGCCGTGGGTCGAGGTTTGAATCGTGGTCTCCACATTCTTCGCGCACTCGAGTTCACAGGACTCGACCTTTTTGCCGAAGGGGCATCGGTAGCAGTAGGGCTCCATGGCCGATGTCACGGAGGTCACGGGCTGGGAACGAAAACGCCAGGTGTGGTGACCGCAGCTGGCCAACGTGCTCGACGTGCACCCGTGGTAACTGTGTCTCAAGTTCACGATAATCGTTTCACCGGTGGCTTGGCGCGCGGCCATGAAGGCCAGCTCGTTTGCTTCGGAGCCGGAGTTGGTGAAGAACACGCGATCGATCCCCTTGGGGGCCTCTTCCACTAAAGTTTTTGCCAGCTTCACGGCCGGCTCGCTCATGTAGAGCGTGGTGGTGTGCTGAATCTCGTCGTTCTCCAGCATCCGCATCAACTCTTTTTTGATCTTGGGGTGATTGTGCCCCGCGGAGATGCAGACGATGCCCCCCACGCAGTCGAGGTACTCGGTCCCCGCCTCGTCGTATACGTAGTGGCCCTTGGCCTTCACGAGCTGCAGTGGCTGTTTGTAGTAGTGCGCGACGGGCGCGATGAAGTGCTTCTTACGTAATGCCAGGATCTCTTCGGTCGTCATGGGACTCCTCTACGAATCAGAATATGGCCCGAACAAACATACTATAGAACAGCGTCGCTTTGGTCGCAGCAGCTTGATAAGGCTCGTCTTCCTAATCGTCGTAAGATACTCAATTGATCCAGCAATGAAACTGAAGACTAGCACCTTTCTGTCGCTGTTGCCGCTGCTAGTCATCCTGGGCTTTTATGCGCCTTACGCATTCCTAGGATGGTTTTGGCAGGACGATTTTTTACTGCTGGATAAGTACTCACGCGGACTCTTTCCGGCGGAGCTGGTGGACTTCAGCAACTTCGGCCGATTTCTGAGCCGCAACGTTTACTGGTTCACGTTGAGCCGCCTCCCCTCGCAGAGTGCGGCGGTCTACTTGCTCGCCAATACGGCGATCGTCGCCGCTAGTGCGGCGTTGATTGCCTGGGCCTTTCGGCGCGACCGGGCCCCCTACTATGGACTGATCGCGGGCGGTTTGTACCTTTGTTTGCCGGCCACGATCGTGGCCTATAGCTGGATCTCCAACGCCCAACACCTACTTGGCCATTTTTTCGTCTTGCTGTTTCTAGCGCTCTACCGGAGCCAAACCGAGCGGCAAGGGGATCGCTTGTCGTGGCCCGCGGCCCTTGGACTTTTCCTCGTTCTTTTCTTGGGCCTGTTCGCCAACGTGTTCGTGGGGCTGGCCCTGTCGCTTCCCTTCGTTCATCTACTGGCCGAGCCCGTAGCCCGGCGACAGCCCGCGCGCTGGGCGCTGTTGCTGGCCGGCGGGTTAATTTTTCTATGGTTCATTCTGCGGCTCCGGCAGATTCCTCAGGAGGCCTACGCCACGCGGCTCGATTTTGAAACCTTCGCCACCAGCCTAGCCTTCTACTTTCGCAAGCCCTATCTGGGCTGGCTGTGGCTAGCCGCCATGCCGTGCGGCTTCGCTTACTATCTCGTTCAGCGGTGGTGGCTCAGGGCTTGGCTTTTTCTGGCCTCCTTACTTTTCTTCGCCCCGTTCGCTTTGATGGTTCACCAAAGGTACGTGCAGTACGGAGTACTCCCCCACTTGTTTTGGGCACTAGGACTGTGGGCCGTAGCGAACGACCTAGTGGAACGAACGAAGTGGCGCCGGCCAGACCTGATTCTTTCGGGTACGGCCGCGCTGTTGCTGCTAGCGATGGCCGCCCGTACGGGACAATTTTTCTTACGCGGACCCAGTGGCGCGGGGCCACGCCAGCAAGTGGCGCAACTACGCGAAGCGCTCGGCACCCCTACCTCGGGCCAGAAGATCTGCTTTTGGCCACGCCACCCGGTGGCAAACACTACCGGCGTGAAGGTGTGGGACCTGCCGCGCGAATGGTGGTTCGTTGGCTTCGGCAAAGCCTTCGAACAATTCGTCGACCCGCGGCACAGCTACCGGCTTGCCCAACCGGGCCCCGGCTGCGATCGCAGCTTCTACCTCGACGAAACCGCCCTCATCCCGGCCAGCCCGGCTACCGAGATGTAATCAAAGCTGCGTGATCGGACCGTAGGTTTCGGGGCGGCGATCGCGGAAGAACTGCCATAGATCGCGGATCTCCCTCACCTCATCGAAATCGATCTCGGTGACGAGTAGCTCGTCTTTGTCGCGCGACGCCTTGTTGAGGATCTTGCCCTTGGGGCTCACGACGTAGGACTGGCCGTAGAACTCGCCGATACCCCACGGAGCTTCGTTGCCCACGCGGTTGATGGCCGCCACGAAGTAGCCGTTAGCCACCGCGTGCGCGGGCTGCTCGATCTCCCACAGGTACTCGGAGAGCCCCGCGACCGTGGCCGACGGGTTGAAAACGATCTCGGCTCCGTTCAAGCCCAGGCAGCGCGCGCCATCGGGAAAGTGGCGATCGTAGCAGATGTACACGCCGACGTTGCCGTAGGCCGTTTTGAAAACGGGATAGCCCAAGTTACCGGGCTTGAAGAAAAACTTTTCCCAGAATCCCTTCACCTGCGGGATGTGGTTCTTGCGGTACTTGCCCAAGTACTTACCGTCGGCGTCGATGACGGCCGCGGTGTTGTAGTACACGCCCGTAATCTCTTCCTCGTAAATGGGAACCACGATCACCATGTTGTACTTTTTGGCGTACTCTTGCATCAGCTTGGTGGTCGGCCCGTCGGGAATCTTTTCGGTCAAGCCGTACCACTTACTGTCCTGCGACGGACAAAAGTAGGGTCCGGTAAAGACCTCCTGCATGCACAGCATCTGCACTCCGGCCTGGCCCGCCTTTTCGATATACGGAATGTGGGCCTCGATCATGCCCTTGCGGTGGTCGTCGCACGGTTTCTCCGCCGCGACCTTGCTGCCCATCTGAATCAAACCAATTTTTACTTTACGTGCCATGCCGTTGCTCCTTAAACCGCGTCCGGGTTGAACTTCTTGCGCGGGAGATACTTGCCAAAGCCTTTACCGACGAGCGCTTTGCCATCTTCAATCGCCAGCGTTCCACGCAGAAATACCTGCCTTACTTTACCCGTCACCTGCCAGCCTTCGTACGACGAGTAATCGCACCGCATGTGGTGCGTTTCCGCTGAAAGCTTGTGCTGCTTCTTGGGGTCAAAGATGACGAGATCGGCATCGCCGCCGACCGCGATCGTTCCTTTGCGCGGGTAGAGGCCAAAGATCTTCGCCGGCGCCGTGCAGTTCACTTCGACGAACCGGTTGAGCGTCATGCGGTTCTTCACTACGCCTTCGGAAAACATCAGCTCCATGCGATTCTCGATGCCGGGGGCGCCATTGGGAATTTTAGAGAAGTCTTTCTCCCCGGCCTTCTTCTGGTCCATGCAAAACGGACAGTGGTCGGTGGCCACGGTGTGGACGAGCCCCTGGTGCAGGCCGTTCCACAGCGCTTCCTGATCCTTCTTCTTGCGGATGGGCGGACTCATCACCCACTTGCTGCCCTCGAAGCCTGGACGATCGTAAACGGAATCATCGAGTAGCAGGTACTGCACGCAGGTCTCGACCAGCACGCGCTGGTTGCGCTTGGTGGCTTCGCGAACTCGGTTCAACGCCCCTTCGCAGGTCATGTGTACGACGTACAAGGGATGGTCGCCAGCGTAGGCGATGTCGATAGCCCGCCCCGTGGCCTCGGCTTCGACGATCTCCGGACGCGACAGCGCGTGGTACTTCGGCGCAAAATTTCCCGCCGCGCGGTTCAGCTGAATGAGCGAGTCGGCAAGGTCGCCGTTTTCGGCGTGCACGGTCACGAGGCCGCCGTGCTTTTTCACCTCGTTCATCAAACCAATCATCTGACGATCGTCGATCATCAGTGCGCCCTTGTAGGCCATGAACGTTTTGAAGGAGGTGACCCCTTCTTTCTCGATCAGCCCCTGAATTTCCGCCTTCGACTTGTCGTTGAAGTCGACCACCACGACGTGAAAGGCGTAGTCGCCGGCGGCTTTGCCCTTGGCCTTTTCGTGCCACGTCTGTAGCGCCTGGTTCAATGTCCCGCCCTGCACCTGGAACGCGAAATCGATGATGGAGGTCGTGCCGCCGTGAAGCGCGGCCAGGGTTCCCGTTTCGAAGTCGTCGCTCGACATCGTGCCCATGAACGGCATGTCGAGGTGAGTATGGGCGTCGATCCCCCCGGGAAACACGTAGCAGCCTTTGGCATCGACCACTTTGTCCGCTTTGACCTGCAGGTTCTTACCGATGGCCTGCACCGTCTCGCCGGAGATCAGAATATCGGCCTCGAACGTGTCTCCGGCGGTGACGACCGTTCCATTAGTGATGAGAGTCGTACTCATAAATGACCTCGTTACCAAATACTGGAGTCTTTGTTCCAGCGCTGGATCGTGACTTTCGTGTCGGTGAAAAAATTCATGCAGCCCGTGCCGTGCGCTTTGACGTCGCCGAAGAACGAGTCCTTGGCGCCGCCGAACGAGAAGAACGCCATGGGTGCCGGCACGCCGATGTTCAGCCCCAGCATCGTCGGCGCCGCTTCGTAGCTGAACTGGCGGGCGGCCGCGCCCGAGCCCGTGAATAGTGAAGCGGTGTTGGCGAACGGCGAGTCGTTAATCCACTTAATGGACTCGTCGAGCGACTTCGGTTCACCATATTGAGATTTATCATCGCGGATCAAGCCGACGATCACGGTGATGC
>JBGSST010000285.1:0-49404 GCA_041736915.1 Bdellovibrionota bacterium | reverse complement strand
AGGCGAACGCGCCCGACTCGTGCAACGTATGCAGCTTCACGCCGGCACCAAAGGCCCCATCGCCGAGCGATACATCTTGGTTCGTGGGCGGAATCGACTCCGCCGTGGGCATGATGAAGAAGGGCTCCACGGTAAAAAGGGGATCGAAGGGGCGGAGCATCCATTTCACGGAGGCGGTCAAATCATTGAGCCCCGAGCTAGACAGCGCGGTCACGCCGGCTCCGGTCGTAACCGAGCTGGAAACGAAACCCATTTTCATGCGCAGCGACCAGTCCTGCGCGATGCCGTACTCCGGCTGCACCCAGAACATCGTTCGGCTCAGCTCCGCATTGGCCGCTAAGTTGGTCTGCACGCCGGCGTTATCGAAGTTCGACCCTGTGGAATAGAGGTCGACGCCGCCGCTCAAGAACAGCTTTTTGTACTCGGGCACCCACGCAAAATCCGCGTGCGGAGCGGAGTTGCCAGAGGCAATGCTTAGGTTGCTGACCAGACACAGAAGCAATACGGCGATGGGTTTCATAGCCGTATAATTTTATCAGAACTTCAGCGTGGGCTGTGCGTCAGACCGCGGAGCCGATGTAGTCGTACTCCATCGAGCGCTCGAGCTTCACCTTGGCGAACTTACCGCGTTCGATCTCACCCGCGCGGATGAGTACGTGACCATCCACATCCGGGGCCTGGCCTTCGTAACGGCCGCGCCATAGATGCTCGGACTCTTCGGAAACCTCTTCGACCAGCACCTTCACCGTGCGGCCTTTGCGTTTCTTGAGATTCTCGGCGGACACTTCCTGCTGTAACGCCAGAAGCTCTTCACGGCGAGCCTGCTTCACTTCGTCCTTCAGCTGTTTGGGCAAAAGATAAGAAGCGGTGCCTTCTTCGTGCGAGTAGGCAAACACGCCCATGTAGTCGAACTGGGCTTCGCGAACGAAGGCTTTGAGTTCTTCGAACTCTTCTTCGGTCTCGCCGGGGTAGCCAACGATGACGTTCGTGCGCAGCGTGATGTCTGGCATCGCGGTCTTCAATGCCTGAATACGGTCACGAATGAGCGCGCCGGTAACCTTGCGGTTCATCAAGTGCAACATGCGATCGGCAATGTGCTGAATCGGCATATCGACGTACTTACAAATCTTGGGCTCGTTCTTCATGAACTCGATGAACTCATTAGTGAGCTCGTCGGGATAAACATAGAGCATGCGAATCCAGTGCAGCCCTTCGATCTTCACGAGCTCTTTCAAGAGTCCGTGCAGATTCGAGCCGTCGCGCAGATCGCGGCCGTAGTCGGTCAAATCCTGAGCGATGAGGTTTAGCTCAACCGCGCCTTCGGAAACCATCTTCGTGGCCTCGGCGACCAGCGAGGGAATAGTGCGGCTCCGCAACGTGCCGCGAATTTTGGGGATGATGCAGAAGGCGCAGTTCTTGATGCAGCCTTCGGAAATTTTCAAATACCCACGGTAGAACGGCTGCGTGCTGATGCGCGGAGTGTTCTCGCTGTGGATGTACTTGGGGTGGTTGAAGCCGGCCTCTTCTTCTTTTTTACCGCCGATAAAATCGAGCAGCTGACCGTACTGTCCCGTGCCGACGAACGCATCGACTTCCGGGAACGAAACTTTCAAATCCGCTTTATAACGCTGGGGCAAGCAGCCCGCCACGATGAGGCGCTCGCAGGTGCCATTCGTTTTGTGCGAGGCCGCTTCGAGAATCGCGTCGATCGACTCACGCTTGGAGTCGTTAATGAAGCTACAGGTATTGATGACGATGACCTTGGCCTCTTCGGGCTCGCGCACCACCTTGAAGCCGTCACCCAACGAAATACCGAGCATCACCTCGGTATCCACCAGGTTTTTCACACAACCTAAACTTTGAAAGAAGATAGTCTTCGGAGCCGACGGATTTACTTCGGGTACTGCCACAAACTTTAATCCCTGAAATTGGTAAAATTAACTTCGATCCCTAGGTCGGTCTTGCGCACGAGCGCCATCGCTTCCTGAAGATCATCGCGCTTTTTACCGGTGACGCGAATTTGCTCGTCCTGAAACTGCGACTGCACTTTCATCTTCGAGTCTTTGATGAGCTTATTAATCTCTTTCGCCTTATCGGCGCCGATACCCTGCTTGAGGGTGATCTTCTGGCGAACCGTGCCTTCGAAGGCCGGCTCGACTTTTCCCATCTCCATATTCTTGATGGAGATGCCACGCTTGAACAATTTGCCCTGAAGAACATCAATGACCGCTTTGAGCTTGTAGTCATCATCGCCCACGATCGAGAGCTCGGCCTTCTTGTCCCATTCGATCTTCGATTTGGATCCTTTGAAGTCGTACCGCTGCGCGAGCTCTTTTTGAGCTTGGTTCACGGCGTTGTCTACTTCCTGTAGGTCGACTTCCACTACGATATCGAATGAGGGCATGTTTTGAGTTCCTTTAATTCTCGTGAACGACGTCCGTCGGAAGGATTTTGTACTCGAAGAGTTTCTCTTCCAGGCTCGGATTAACTTCGGTTTGTGTGAACTCGGTGCGCGCCCGGGAATCCGACGAATTGGTCGTTAAAGAGCGCAGAAGATAGCTTTCTTTGTCAATTTCCGCAATAAGACTGTCGCTGGCGGCGGTCCTGGGAAAGAATTTTATCTCCGCTAACTTCCCGGTCTCACTTAGCAATTCCGTTTCGTACAACTCTTTGAACTTCCCCGTACCCGACAAAAACGCCAATGGCCGCGGGTCCATGATTTTTTTCAGGTCGGAAAACACGTCGACCGTCTGGAACCCCCGGCGTTTATTGGGCTTTATCACCCAGAGCTTCTGCCCGTTCATGATCTGAACCACGCCGTCGGTGTCCGATTCCCACCGCATCTTCCCCGGTTTGGCGACGTAAAGCGTCCCCACCGTCTCCTCGCGCGTGCCCATGCTTTTGTAGAAAATCACCTGCTTGAACTTGGCCTTGTAAGACTTGGCCTCATCCCAGCTGGACTGCAGCTTTTCTACCAAGGGGCCGACCAACCCGGCGACTTTCGGGGTCTCCTCCTTGGCCTTGGTTTCGGCCTTCGGCTTGGGCTTAGCCTTGGTTTTTTCCTTCTCGGCGGCCGAGAGCAGGAGAGGGAACATCAAGAAAACAATGAATAAAGCTCGCATGAAGCCGAAGTTAGCACCGGGATAACGCTACGTCATGTCGGCGTACCGGGGTTAACATAGTTCGATGACGGCACTCTGGAATCGGCTGGTGACGGGGGATGGGATTCGCAAGACCCGATTCCATAACTATAAGGGCGAGCCCCTCGATGTGATGGGGCTGATGTACCTGCCCCATTCGATTGTTACCGCCGCGGCCACCCGGTTTTTCGGGTACCGGCTGCCCGTACCCTGGCTGGGCTGGCGGGGTATCAAAGCGATCGACGAGGTGCTGTCGGGCATCAAGAACGCCAAGGTGCTCGAGTATGGGTCGGGGATGTCTAGCCTTTGGCTTTCTCGCCGTTGCGGGCAACTCGTTTCGGTAGAGCACGACGGGGACTGGCACTCGTTGCTGGCGCCGAAGTTTACCGCCAAGGGCATGGAGCACGTGGAGTATCGCCGGCACGATAAAGCGAACTACCCCAAGGTTTCTACCCATCCGGCCCACTCGTTCGACTTCATCCTTATCGACGGGATCCAGCGCGATGAGTGCGCCGTGGAGGCGCTGAAAAAGATTAAGCCCGGGGGCTATCTCTACCTCGATAACAGCGACGTTACCTGGAACGACTACGCCGGCGCAGAAAAGATCTTGCTCGCGGCGGCCAATAAGCCTGGCGGAACGATTCGCTACTTCAACGACTTCTTTCCGGGCGCCGTCGCCATCAGTCAGGGTTTGCTCGTGCGCGTGCCCGCCTAGCCGTCCACTCCCTGAATTCAGCCAAGCGTGGCGTCCGGCTTGCAATCTTCAGGGGCGGAGTGAAAAACGTTTGGAAAATCAAAGCGCCGTGGGTGCTGGTGCTCATTTTTGTCGCCGCGGGCGACTACGGGTTGGGCGTCAACCCGTTTCAGCGGCGTTTGCCCTCGGGCCTGTGTGTGTCGAGTGTGCAGCAGCTAGCCATGAACTCGGGCATGGTTCGCAACTCGAACTTCACCCACGATCGCGATCTCGACTCTTACCTATTTCAATTCGGGGCTCCGTTCGAGCAGGCGTTGAAGGCGCGGTCCGACGGTAAGCCCCAGGTGTGGATCGATCTGGGGGCGGGCGAGGCTCACGCCCTGCGTGGCTTTCTGGCTGCGCACGCGGGTACGCGCGAGCATGGCAAATGGCAGGGAGTGGGCGTGGGTGTGGAAGCCCCCAAAGATGCCTTCTACGAGCAGGACCTCGCGGCGATCCACGAGCGGGGCGGGGCCGACGCTTTTCATTACCGCACGGGTTTCTTCGCCAACATTCCCGATGCTGAATTGCCCAAAGCGGACCTCATCACGGATTACTACGGGGTGTTGAGCTACACCGATTCATTCTCGCGCGATTTCGAAAGATCGCTGGCATTGCTGAAACCTGGCGGGAAAATGATCCTGATCATGGAGCGGCCGTCGTTCGAGCTAAAGGTCGGCGGGAAGAACGTGCTGTTTTCGGACTACGTAAAGCAGATCGGCGGCGTCGACATGGAGCCTCACGACAAGACAACCGTCACGTTTACGATTGTACGCAACGAAGAGCCGTTGCGAGTTCCCGAGCTCACCCTTACCAAGCTGACCTCCGCCAAGCCGCCTTACCGTGAGTTTGAATTTGCGCCGTCCGCCGCTTTGGAGCAGGGCCGGGCGCACCAAACCGATCTCGCCGCCGAGCACGCACGCATCTTGCGCGGGTATGGGCTGGGTTCGCCCAGCAACAACTAAGCCCTAAAACGAGTGCTTGGGGCCAGCCACGTAGGTGACGATGGGAAACTTCGTCGTGTTGGTCGCTTGCTCGTTCGTTTTCTTCCACCAGTTTTCTTTTGGCAGTAGGCGCGAGAGGCGGCCCGTGCCATCGATAGTGACGATACGAATCAGCCGGCGCGTGGAGATCTTGCGAAGGTCCCCAAGTATTTTAGCGAGCGTGGGGTTATTGGCCGGATCGTACATGAAGTAGATGTCGGCGGGCTCGGGCGACAAATGCGGATCGCCGAGGTCACGCGTTTCGTAGCTCACCTGGCTCCAGCCCCACATCGCGGCTACGCGCGAGGCCTCTTCGCGGCGGGCCGCCACGATCTCGTAGCCCTTGAAGGAGACTTCCGGATACTGGTCGCCCACCACGAAACCCATGCGCCCGTAGCCGGAGCCGAGGTCCACGATCTTGTCGCCGGGCTTCAGCCCAAGCCCGATGAGTAGAATGCGGATATCGGCGTAAGAGATCTGCGTACCCGCCACCGAAACATTAAAGTAAGTCTCGTGCCCCTTGTAGAGCGGCTGGGCCGAGTGCTCTACCTTACGCACGGCCTTCTCGACGGCCTCGGCCTGCAGGCCCAGCAACGAGTCGACCCACTTATCGACATGCTCGATATCTTCGGCCGCAGAAACTCCCGTAGTGTCGGGATAGTACTGATTCGACGCGAACGGTTGAAGGTTATTCCAAACGTCTTTTCGTCGAGGCTCTATCACTTGGCGAATTCTATCACTTTGCCGCGGTATAATCGGTTCGATGCGAAGCCGACGGGGAAATCGAATCTTAAAGGCCAACTTCTTGATCGGCGTCTCGTTGGCCGTGAGTTGCCGTGCCGCCGACGCGCAGACTTGCCTTGGCTGGCTGAAAGGTCTCATGTTTCGCTCTGCTTCCGAACCGAACCGAACCGAACCGAACCGAACCGAACCGAACCGAACCGAACCGAACCGAACCGAACCGACCCGGCTAAGCGAAAGTAACGAGGCGATCGTCGAAACCCCGGGACCTCCGATCGAAGTCGTTCCCGAGGGCCCCCCGCCCGTCAGCGGCCTTTCCGAGGCCGATCTTCACGTGGTCCTGAACACCTATACCGAACTGCTGGATAGGCTGCCCGGGGGGAGCGATCCGGCCGTCTTGGGCCGCATCACCCGAGCAAACGATCCTTTTCTCGCGGGGGAGAAGAGCGAAGTGACCAGCTCGCTCCGATCCAAGCTGAAAGTGTTTTCCGAGATGCTCCACGCAAAGGGTTGGGAGTCCGAGAGTCTGAAAAGCCGTCTAGCCTGGCTGGTCGGTGAACGACTTCGGCGCCTATCCCGGGCGGAGAAAGAGTCGCGGCGAGCGATACAAAAAAGCCGACTGGCCTACGATGTCGAACTACCCCCGAACTCCCCCACGGATTTATCCGTTAGCGGTTCCCGGTTGTACGCTTGGACAGAGTCGGCGCCAGGAATCGTCGACCTTTTCGTGCACGATTGGGAAGAGGCGGTTTCTACGAATATCAAAGTGAAGCTACCAAGCGGGCCGGTAGCCGCCGGACTCGTGCCGGCGCAGAAAGGCTTCGCTCTTTTCGCGAACGAAAGTGGAGAGATCTATCGAGCCGACCTGAATGGCCCGGGAACCGTAGCGGCTGAACCGGTAACGCTGAACGGCCCCCCTTTTCCAAAAAATTATCGACTC
This sequence comes from Bdellovibrionota bacterium, assembly GCA_041736915.1. Classification (GTDB taxonomy): domain Bacteria; phylum Bdellovibrionota; class FAC87; order UBA2466; family UBA2466; genus JBGSST01. The sequence continues at coordinate 42,867 of JBGSST010000285.1, read as the reverse complement.
GTTAAGTACCGGTTGAGTCTCGATGGGGACTTTGCCGTCTTTCAGTTACGGGGGGCACAGGCTACGGCCAACTCCTGGTGGATGATCGACCTGAAAAAGATGACCCGGAGCCAGATTGCCATTGCCGCCTTAACGAAAGAATCAACGGAGAACTGGGAACTAAAACCAGGCTCCTCACCGCAAATTCAAGTGCCGGCGAGAGGACCGGGGGAAAGCGGGTTTCACCTTTACTCGCTGGATGGCGGCGGACGCACTACCGCTCCGGCGAGTTTCGTGAATACGCCCGAAGGGCGAAAGCCATTTTGGTCGGCGGACGGAGCTCATCATGGTTATCAGCGATTCGAGATCTTGAAACACTCGGCTTGGAACGAATTCATCTGGCATCCCTTTGAGCAAACCGGAGACACGGGTGGAAAAGGCAGAAAGTTGGGAGACGCTAAATCCGTCGCCATGCACCCCGAAGCCCCCCAATTTGCCGTGCTTCGCGTTCCTCGAGGTCTCGTTCTCGATCAGTACGTCGATTGGATGGGGGAGAATGGACTCATCGAAAGGGTATTGGTCGCGAACGATGGTGAGGTCCCGTTCGACACCATTTCGCTAAGTCCCGACGGAACCAGAATGTTTCTGCGCAACTCCGAGCGTCTGCGGAGCTTTCCGACTCAAAGGTAAATCACGAAGCGGCGCATACCGGATTCACAGGGAATTGACGAGCACCTGACGCCGCTTCGACTGCCCGTTAGACGGTGCGACCACGCCTTCCTTCTCCATCTGCTCCATCAAACTGGCCGCGCGGTTGTAACCGATCTTGAGATGACGCTGGATGAGCGAAATGCTGGCTTCGCCCTTGTCGGTAACGAGTCGCACGGCTTGGTCGTACAGATTGCCCTCGCCGCCGCCCTCGCCACCTTCGTCACCACCGTCTTCTTTCGCCATCGCCTCTTCCTGATAGCGCATGATGCGCTCGTCATACTGAGGTTCGCCCTGTTCTTTGAGGAACTGGGTTACGCGATCTATCTCGGCATCTTTCAGGAAGGCGCCCTGCATACGCTTTAGCGAAGTAAAACCCGCCGAGTGCAGCAACATGTCGCCGTTACCGAGAAGCCGCTCGGAGCCCGTGCGATCCAGAATCGTTTTTGCGTCGACCGCCGAGGCCACGCGGAAACTGATGCGGGAAGGGAAGTTCGCCTTGATGGTTCCGGTGACGACGTCCGTGGAAGGACGCTGGGTTGCCAGCACCAGGTGAATGCCGGACGCACGGGCTTTCTGCGCCAGACGCATGATTGAAAGCTCCACTTCCTTGGGCGACACCGCCATCAAGTCTGCATACTCGTCGATGATGACGACGATGTACGGCATCGGCTCGAAGCCCCCGGCGGTCGCTTCGTCTTCCGACATGTTCGTCAGCTTGTCGTTGAACGCCTCGAGGTGACGTACACCCATCTTGTGCATGGACGTGTAACGCCGCTCCATTTCGTCTACCACCCAGCGCAGGGCGAGAGAGGCCTTCTTGGAGTCGACCACCACCGGCAACATCAAGTGCGGAATGCCCTCGTACGAAGCGAGCTCGACCATCTTCGGATCGACGAGAATCAGCTTCAGCTGCTTCGGCGTGTAACGATAGAGTAGAGAGCAGATGAGCGAGTTGATGAAGACCGATTTACCGGTGCCGGTGCTACCCGCGACCAGTAAGTGCGGCATTGCCGCGAGACCCGCGATGATCGGATCGCCGGAAGCCAAGCGCCCCAGCACGAGCGGAATCTTCATATCGGGATCGTAGAAGCGGGTCTCCTCGATCATGTCTTTGAAGTACACCGTCTCACGGTGCGGGCTGGGTATTTCAATTCCTACGACGGGTTTGCCCGGGATGGGCGCCACGATACGAACGCTCATCACCGACAGCGCGAGAGTGAGATCGTCCGAGAGGTTGGCGATGTCTTTGATCTTCACGCCGCTCGCGGGCTTGAACTCGTACACCGTGATGACGGGGCCGGGCGAGATGTGCACCACTTCGCCTTCCACGCCGAAGTCGCGCAGCTTCTGCACGAGAATATTTCCCTTATCCACAAACCAGTTGCGATCGGTGACCTTCGGCGGAGCATCGGCGCGTCCGGATAGCAGCGACAGCGGCGGAAGCTCGAACTCACCGGCTCCGCGGCTCTTGGCGTTGACCGGGGCCGCCTTGGCTTTCTTCGCCTTGGGGCCGAGCGCCTTCGAGATCTCGTCGTCCGACTCGTTACGCAATACGGTATCCATCGGAATCGAGGTGGGATCGCTCGGGTCGTCCTCGATCTCCACATCTTCTTCTACTTTGGCCGGCTCGGCGGGCTTCGCCTTGGGAAGCGCGATGAGCGACTTCAGCAATGACTTCTTCTCTGGCTTGGGCTCCGTCTTTTCCTTCGGTAGGAGGGCGGGCGATACGGGTGACACCAGCTTCTCTTGCGCCTTCTTCTCGCTCCGGTTCGACTTCCAGCCATTCCACTTCGCCGCTTGCTCGCTCCAGAACGCGGCTATGCCCAGCTTCATCTTTTCGTTCCACGCCGGGAACTGCGAGAGCAGCCATGTAATCGGATGCACGTCGAAATAAAGAATCGAAGCGACCAGGGCGAACACCAAGCTCAGGGTCTTGGCGCCGATGATTCCGCTCATGAACTTGAGCATGCGAAAGAGGCCGTCGCCAACGAGACCACCCGCCGCGTGCAACTTAAAGGGAAGCCAGCTCGTCGGAAGAAAAATCGTGAGGCACGCACTGACTGCGATCAAAAGCAGCGAGGCGAAAAGCGGACGTAACTTTGGATTGTGATCCTTAATCGCCGGGCGAAATTCGAGCGCCGATTTGAACATGAACAAAACAAGTAGAAAGGCGCCCAGTCCGAATGCCTGGAAGAGGGCGTCCGAAACCACGCTGCCGGTTCGTCCGAGCCAATTTTGCGTGCGGAACGATGTGGAATAAGTGGACCAGGAAAAATCTTCAGGCGAGTGAGAGACGAGGGCGAGCAGTAGATGAACCGCCGCCGCTAAACACAGCACGCGCTGAATTTCTCTCCATAACCGGCGGCCCGGTGAAGCGAACGCAGGTGTCATATAGGAAGCGGACGATTTTTCACTAGGCATGGCCTTAAGTAACCTCGAGGAAGTGGCTGTTAACTTTTTTTGGGGCAAACGGTCGGAAAGTGAATTCGCCCCGTGGTGTGAGTGAGCGCGAATGGGAGATACGTATCTAATTATAAATCACTGACATTCCTTGTCAATTTCACAACTTGACTACCTATAGGCGTTTCATAATTATTCGATCTTGGGTTTAACCTGATTGGGGCTTTTTGCCTGTGGGATGCCACTTCAATCGGTCTAGACCGCCGGGGGTGCCTTGGGGGCGCAACCATTGCGGACTGGGCTGAGGCGCTGCGCAGCAAATAGGAATGGTCAGGTGTTCAGGGGGTCCTTCCTGGGTTGTTTGTTTGTTGGCTGGGGAGTGTGTGGTTTAAGTCCGCGTCCTTTTCCGTCCAGTAGTAACCAATTCCAAAGAAGGTCTCTAAAATTTTCCGCGAACGGGAGGGTCGTCCTCCGTTAAGGGGGGTGGGCCGTGACCGGAAATGTTTTATTTGGGGGAAGACAATGGCAACAGGGTTCGTGAAGTGGTTCAACGACAATAAAGGGTACGGATTTATTGAGCAGGAGGGTGGCGCGGACGTGTTCGTACACTTCTCCGCCATTGAAGGGGAAGGCTTCAAGTCCCTTACGGAGGGGATGGAAGTCGAGTTCGACATGACCACCGGACCCAAGGGGCCGCAAGCTACCCGCGTGAAGAAATTGAAGGGTAATGCTTAATTAATTGCTTTGAAGCGGGCCCCGCCAGGGGCCTGCTTCTAACCAGTATTGGATATTGACACTCCACAAAGCACGGCGTTAACGTCTCCTCGCTCATACCCCTAGCATATCGACCACCGGCAGGCTCAGGCGGTTGGCAACAGGTTCACTAAACTATAAAACAATCTATAGTCCCGCCGTTTCAGGAAGGTCTCTGAAAGTTCCAACCTATGAAGAAGGATAATGATGTGAGTACCGGTAGCTCCGAGGTCATCACGATGCACCTCAAAGAGTTGAAGGAAAAGCCGATTTCGGAGCTCACTGAGCTGGCGAAGTCACTCGGCGTCGAATCGCCTGGCGGCCTGCGTCGCCAAGAACTCATCTTCGCCATTCTTCAGGCACAAACGGAGGCCAACGGGCAGATTTACGGCGAAGGCGTTCTCGAAACGCTGCCGGACGGTTTCGGTTTTCTCCGCGCTCCCGACTACAACTATTTGCCGGGTCCGGACGACATTTACGTCTCCCCCTCGCAGATTCGCCGCTTCATGCTGCGCACCGGCGACACGGTCGAAGGGCAGATTCGCCCGCCCAAAGATTCGGAACGCTACTTTGCGCTCCTTAAGGTAGAAAAAGTTAACTTCGAGGATCCGGATGTGGCTCGGGAAAAGATCCTGTTCGACAACCTGACCCCGCTCTACCCGCATACCCGTTTTAATTTGGAGTACGACACCAAAAAGTACTCTACCCGCATCATTGATCTGCTCACTCCGATTGGAAAAGGGCAGCGTGGTCTCATCGTAGCGCCCCCGCGTGCCGGTAAGACTATGTTGATGCAGGAAATCGCCAACGCGATTACGCACAACCATCCCGAAGTGACTCTGATCGTGCTGCTCATCGACGAGCGTCCGGAAGAGGTCACCGACATGGAGCGTAATGTGGAAGGCGAGGTCATCAGCTCGACTTTCGACGAGCCGGCCACCCGCCACGTGCAGGTTGCCGAGATGGTGATCGAAAAGGCCAAGCGTTTGGTCGAGCACAAGAAAGACGTAGTCATTCTGCTCGAGTCCATCACGCGTCTGGCCCGTGCTTACAACACGGTCGTGCCCCCCTCGGGCAAGATCTTGTCCGGCGGCGTGGACTCTAACGCGCTACACAAGCCGAAGCGTTTCTTCGGGGCGGCCCGTAACATCGAAAACGGAGGCAGCCTGACGATTTTGGCTACCGCCCTAATCGATACCGGCAGCCGTATGGACGAAGTCATTTTCGAAGAGTTCAAAGGTACGGGTAACCTCGAAATTACCCTAGACCGTAAACTCATGGAAAAACGCATCTTCCCGTGTATCGACATCAATAAGTCGGGCACGCGCCGTGAAGAGCTTTTGCTGGATAAAGATGTGCTGAACCGCATCTGGATTCTACGCAAAGTGCTTCAGCCCATGAACGTCATCGACAGCATGGAGTTCTTGCTCGACAAGATCATGAGCGCCAAGTCGAACAAGGCGTTCTTGGACTCGATGAGCGGCTAATTGCCGCCCGACTCGTTCCGCGAGATTGCTTCGCTACGCTCGCAATGACGGGTAAACTTACCGGGTGAAAGAAAAAACCGTCCGAATCTTTTCGTTGTGCGGGCTTTTGTTTTGTCTCGACCAATGGACCAAACTTTGGGTCCGGTCCAAGCTAGTCTTGGGCGATGAGCACCCGTTGCTCGGCAGCTTCTTTTCTATCGTCAATTTCCACAACTTCGGACTGGGCTTTGGCGTGCTCACCGGGGCCCCCACACCGATTCAAGAGCTGTTCATGATCGGCGTGCCAATCTTTGCGCTCGTGCTGATCATTCTGGTGTTCGTGAAGATTCAGGATGGGCAGATGCTCACGTCGATTGCGCTGGGCTCCATCGTAACCGGGGCCATCTCCAACCTAGTCGATCGAATCCGGCAGGGTTTTGTCGTCGACGTCTTTAAAGTGCACGTGCCGTTTACCGGCGTTACGCCTAAGTTCAACGTGGCGGATCTCTCTATTCTGTTCGGAATTCTCCTGTTATCTTTTACGCTATTTTTGGATTACCGCAGCAGTCGGGAAGGCAAAGTACATTGATCCCCAAGATCCCCAGCGACCAGAAGAAACGTTTCCTTCTTCTCTTCATCATCACCTTGGTGGTTTTGATCTCCGATCAGTGGACGAAAGAAGTCGTTCATAAAAACTTTCATTGGGGCGAAAGCCGTCCCATCGTGAAAGATTTTTTCTCACTGACTTACGTGCGCAACACTGGCGCGGCGTTTGGTTTTTTGAACCGGGCCCCCGCGGCCTTTCGTGAGCCATTCTTTATCGTAGTGCCGCTCATCGCGATGGCGGTAATCCTGCTCATTTTCATCCGCCTCAAAGAAGATCAGGTTTTGATGGCCGCGTCGCTCAGCCTGGTGCTCTCCGGTGCCATTGGTAACCTCATAGATAGACTACGCTTCGGCTTCGTCATCGACTTCCTCGATTTCCATTGGAAAGAGGTCTACCACTGGCCGGCGTTCAACATCGCCGACTCCTGCATCGTGGTTGGCGTAGCCGTACTATTTATCCTCTCCTGGAAAAAGCCACCCGAAGAATCTCCGGCGGCTCTCTGATCCATGAAAACCCGGATGACCTGGCAGGAAGCAGACGAGCTCCTGCCGCCACTCATCACGATCGTTTTTGTTTGTGCCGTGATTTGCCTCGTCTGGCTATTGGGTTACCGGGGGCTCAGCAGCTCGCAAGCGCCTTACCATGAACTATTGGCGCGCGCCTTGTGGAGAGGACGGCTTTGGATAGCGGAAGCTCCAAATCCCGCGAAGTGCCCTTGGGATACCACCTTCTTTGAAGGGAAGTGTTACCTCTACTGGGGCATCCTCCCGGCTTTACTGCATGCGGTCTTTCCCTTTTTTTCCGATCGGTTCGTGACCGCGCTCTCCGGCGGGGTCACCGTATTTTTTTTCGTCAAAATCCTATTGGGGATTGCGGCTTCGATCTCTGAAAAAGAGGGGCCCGATCTGCTGGGCGCCCTACCGTTCCTGATACTGCCCACCTACGTAACCGGCATTGCCACCACGGCGATGGTCGGCCGGGTGTATGAAGAGTCGATACAGACCAGCTTGGCGTTTGGTTTCGCCGCCTTCTACACCGTGCTGCCGGTAATACTCGAAGGTAACTGGTCGGTGGTTTCCCGGCGCAGAATCGGTATCGCCGGCGGATTGTTCGCCGCGGCCATGCTCTGCCGCGCCACGTGGCTGCTTCCCTCCGCGCTACTTCTCGGGTGGCTGCTGATTCAGCTCATACGAAGTCGCGGCGGCTGGTCGCGCGCCGTTCTTTTCGCCGCTCCGCTGGTGGTCGCGGGACTAGGACAGCTGTGGCTAAACTGGTTTCGTTACGGCGACCCTTTCGATACGGGGGCCTCGGGCGTCTCAACGTTTGCTACGGGTCTCATCAAACAATTTTTTCGGCCGGACCTGTGGTGGTCGCACGCCGTCACGATCTTCTTTACCGGTCTGCCCCCGCGAGTGAACCCGTTATTTGTGCCGGCTTCGCTACGTGACTTAAGCGTTTACCCCACGGTAACCCGATTCTTTTTTCGGGACGCTTGGCCCGAAGGGGCCGTCGCGCTTTTTGTGGCCGCGCCTAGTCTGCTATTGGGGCTTACCCATGTAAGGAAGCTGGCCGCGCGGGGCCGGAAAAAGCTGGCGAGAGTTTCGGCGGTAACCTTTACCCTTTGTCTCCCCATACTTCTTGGTCCCGGCCTCCTCTTTCGGTACGGGACGGAGGCCACCTTATTTGTTCTGGTCGTTCTCGTCCCGACACTCGTTGCGGCGCCAGTACCCGAAAGTAAGTGGCCGCGTCTAAGCTATCTGGGGGTCGCTTGGGGGGCGTTTGGCTGGGGACTTTCTCTTCACTTGGTCAATTCGATCTGGTTGGTGCTCTCTACGAAGTGGTAGGCGCCGCACCCCGAAAGTGCCGTTTTTCGCAGTCTGGACATGGGTTTAGCGCCGTGTTATCTCCCCTCTTCTTTTAGAAAACGGGAGCCCCATGAGCCACGAGAATTGTTCGCACAACCACAACGTGAAGGTCGATCGCATTAGCCCGACCCGCGTACGTCTAACCGTTGAATATCCTTCGGAAAGCGTTACTGAGTACGAACAGAAGGCCGCCCGCCGTTACCTGCAGGTTGCCCAGATTCCGGGCTTCCGTCCGGGCAAGGCCCCGATGAAAATGGTGACCGAGAAGTACAAGGACGACATCCATAAGGATGCCATGCAGGCACTCATTCGCGAAGGGCTCGACCACGCGATCGCCCACGAAAAGCTGGAGCCGTTGAGCCAGCCCCGCCTCACCAACGTTGCCGAGCGCAAATTGGGTGAAACCAAGCCTTTCGATTTCCAAGCCGAGTTCGACGTTCGTCCCGAAATTAAGCTCAAGGCTTACACGGGCATTCCGGTGAAGTCGGTGGACACTACCGCCACGGATAAAGAGATTAGCGATACGTTGAAGAATCTGTCCGAACGCTTCTCCACGCTAGAGCCGCTCGAAGGTGAGAAGGCGACCAAAGGTTGCTTCGCCGTGATCGAGATCGAAACGAAGCTCGACGACAAAGAGAATAAAAAAGAGGCCAAGCCCGAGACGGTTACCGTCGAAGTCGGCGCGGACAAACTTTTGCCCGAGCTCGATAACGCGATTCAGGCCGCCAAAGTCGGCGGCGACTGGTCGGACATTTCCGCCAAGTACGAAGACGATCACACGAACCCCGAGCTCAAGGGCAAGACGGTCAATTTCCGTTTCCGCGTGCTCGAGCTGAAGAAGCGTATCGTTCCCGAACTCGACGACACGATGGCCGGACAGATCAAGCCGGGCGCCACGCTCGAAACTTTGAAAACCGATCTGAAAGAGAACATCGAGAACCAGAAAAAGCAGGAGCAGAAGAGCTCCTACCGCAATCAGATCGTCGACTTTCTCGTGAAAGAGCACAGCTTCGAAGCGCCGGCCTCGCTGGTCGAGCGTGAGAAATACAAGATGATCCAGCGCCTCGCCGAGGAATACCGCCGCATGGGCCGTAACCCCGAGAAGCTGAAAGAAGAGGATCAGAAGTCGTTGCAGACTCGCGCCGAACAGATCGCGCGGGGCTCTTTGCTGCTTAGCGAAATAGCCAACAAGCAGGGTTTCACCGTTTCTGAAGAAGAAATGATGGCCCGTATCCAAGAAATTGCGAACGAAATTAAACGCCCCATGGGCGAGACCCTAAAGCTCCTTCAGGAGCGGGAAGTCATTAGCGAGATCCGCGATGAGATGCTCACCGAGAAGGTTTTCGAGTATCTGACGCAGAACGCTAAAATTATGGCTTCTGGTCCGTCTGCCTAAAATTCAATGAAAACAACGCAGTTGACGCGCCGCGAATTGGGGCGTGGCTGCTTGTCTTACTGTCTTAAGTTGAGTTAAATAGCATGAGGAGGATGCGCTCGCATCTTTCACGCTGGAGGCTCACCTTTGAAAAAGCAATTGGATCCGCAAAATTACCTAGTGCCGATAGTCATTGAGTCGACCGCTCGCGGAGAACGCAGCTTCGACATCTACTCGCGCCTTCTAAAAGAACGAATTATTTTTCTCGGCACGCAAGTCGACGATCAGATCGCGAACTTGATTGTCGCGCAGCTTTTGTTTTTGGAGTCGGAAGATCCCGACGCCGACATTCATCTGTACATCAATTCCCCCGGGGGAAGCGTGTCTGCCGGTTTGGGCATCTACGATATGATGCAATACGTGAAGCCGGACATCGCTTGTTACTGCACCGGCTTGGCCGCCAGCATGGGCGCCTTGCTGCTTACCGCAGGCACCAAGGGCAAACGGTATGCTCTGCCGCATTCGCAGATCATGATTCACCAACCTTTGGGTGGAGCGCAGGGACAAGCCTCGGACATTCAAATCCAGGCAAAGCAGATTCTGATTTTGAAAGAAAAGTTGAACCACATCCTGGTCAAGCATACGGGACAACCGTACGAAAAAGTCGAACGAGATACCGACCGCGACAACTACATGTCGGGTGCGGAAGCCAAAGCCTATGGCTTGGTAGACCATGTGATTTCTGAGCGAGGAAAGTCGCTCAAGGAAAAGGCTGATAAGTAACAGAGCTGACAACTGATTGGCAGAAAGGGGCTCCCATGAGCCGTCGAGATAGCGATAGTTTCGGAAATCTAGTTTGTAGCTTTTGTGGCAAGAGCCAGCGAGAAGTCAAAAAACTGATCGCCGGCCCCACCGTCCACATTTGCGACGAGTGCATCGAGCTCTGTAACGACATCATCGCGGAAGAGGCCGAAAAAGAGGATATCAAGTCGGGTACGACGAAGATTCCTAAGCCGGCTGAAATCAAAACCGTTTTGGATGATTTTGTCATTGGGCAGGATCGCGCCAAGAAGACCCTCTCGGTAGCGGTTCACAACCACTACAAACGTATCGGCGGAACCAAGCCGACGTCGGGCGACAACAAAGAAGTCGAGCTGCAGAAGAGCAACATCATGCTCATCGGGCCGACGGGTAGCGGAAAAACGCTGCTCGCCCAAACGCTCGCCCGTTTGTTGAAGGTGCCTTTCACGATTGTCGACGCCACGACTTTGACCGAAGCCGGTTACGTTGGTGAAGACGTCGAGAACATCATTCTCTACTTGCTGCAGAATGCAGACTACGACATCGAGAAAACGCAGAAGGGTATCGTCTACATCGACGAAATCGACAAGATCGCCCGCAAAGGCGAGAACCCGTCGATTACCCGCGACGTTTCCGGTGAAGGCGTTCAGCAGGCACTCTTGAAGATTTTCGAGGGTACCCGCGCGAACGTTCCGCCGAAGGGTGGCCGTAAGCATCCGCAACAAGAGTTCCTGCAAGTCGATACCACCAACATTCTGTTTATTTGCGGCGGTGCTTTCGTTGGCCTGGATAAGGTCGTGGAGCAACGTGGCACGAAGCGGAGTATCGGTATCGGCGCGGACGTGAAGACCTCAGTAGAAAAGAAAAAGGAAAATGCGCTTCACCGCGTGTTGCCCGAAGATCTACTGAAGTTCGGCATGATCCCGGAGTTCATCGGCCGCTTGCCCGTGATCGCGACTCTGGACGAGCTCGACGAGAAGTCTCTCATCAGAATTCTCACCGAGCCCAAGAATGCGATCATGAAGCAGTACCAGAAGCTGTTCGAGTACGAGAACGTTAAGCTGACGTTCACCGAACAGGCTTTGAGCCGTATTGCGGGTGAAGCGCTGAAATCGAAAACCGGTGCCCGCGGCCTTCGTTCGATTCTGGAAAACTCGATGCTCGACATCATGTACGAGCTTCCGTCGATTCCGAATCTGAAAGAATGCATCATCAACGAAGATGTCATCACCAAGCAGGGCAAACCTGAGCTGGTCTTCGGACCCGCCACGGAAGAGCCGGCCGCGACGACGCCTACGGGCCCTGGCTATACGAAAAAGGCTGAAAACGCTTAATTTAAGCGGCTTTTCGGTTTAGAAACCTTTAAAAAGGCGATCCATGCGGATCGCCTTTTTTATTTTGTTCTGGGCATGGTTAGCCCAGGCGGCCCCGGAAATTCATCCGGTAGCCTCGTATTTTCAGTTCGAGGTGCGCTCGGAACCTTTCTCCGTGCAACCTTGGGAGTTATGGGTGATTCGCCCGCAGCTTTGGGACGACGGTATTCCCCGGGAGGTCGAGATATTGACCAGTGCGGGAAGAAACGGCGACGAGGTGGCGCCGCTTTCGGCCACCCACGAGCAACGCCTCGAGCTTTTTGCCACCAACCGCGTGCTGGCCCAAACCCTGCTGCGCAACGTGTACGAGTTTCGTTTGAAATCGGTGCTGCGTGACTACCGGGTGAAAGCGGTAACCGATCTGCCGGCCGCCATTCGGGAAGAGCTCGAGTCCATAAAGAGCGGTAAGCGGGCTTTCGCAGTACTGCAACGGCCGGGTGGCTTCGATCCCAATCTCATCGAGCTGACGGTAGGGGTGGCTTACGACGAGCCGGGCGGCCTGCTCACCGAGAATCGGTTAAAGGGCCGGGCCCTACTCGAGCACGGTTTAGTTTATGGGGGACTGGCGCCGATTCCCCCAGGGCCGCAGCGCTTCGTCGATCGCGATTTCAGTGAGCTGGGGAAAACCTCCGCGGTGGCAAAGCTGACCCCCCGGACTTACGCCGCCGGAGCCCGGGCCGAGCTGACTACCTTTGCCAAGTCAGAGCATGCCGCATTCGATCTAGTTCCCGCCATTCACCGTTTCTTGGTCACCCTAGGCCTCACCCGCTTTGGCCTAAGGCCCGTTGAGCCGGCAAGCGATCAGTACCGGCGCATCAGCCGGCTTAGCGTGGAGGCGGTGGGGTATCCGGGTGGCAAGAACCCTTTGTCGGCGATGTACCAACGATGGATGGGATTTGAGGTAAGCCATCACATTCCCCGTGACCCCGATTTTCCCAGCAGTTCCACCGATATCTTGGAAATGCCGGCCGAAAATTTCGAGAACGAGTTGATGGATCGCTTGGCGCAACGACCAGGTCAGGCGTTGCTCGATAAGGGCGAGATATTCCCCAAGTACATTCACTACGGTACCGCCTACCAGAATGGCGTGGAGCTGCCGCCGGTTTTCTTTCTACAACCGTCTCACGAACGGCGCGCGAAAAAAGAGTTCCCCAGTTGCGCTGAAGCGATTTCAAACAGGCAGTGAAACTACGTTCCCCGCCGCGCCTCTAGATTTTTTATTCGTCGGCCTTGGAGCCGCCGAGGCAGGGCGGAGACTTAAGTGCGGACTCTTCTTTTTCCCACTCGGCCGGAGTGAAAGTATGTAGGGCCAAAGCGTGGATGCGTTTCTGCGACATCTCTTCGTTCAGCAAGCCGTAGATGGCGCGGTGACGGGCGAGTAGCCCTTTATCTTCGAACTGCTCAGTGACCGCGATCACTTTGAAGTGGGACTCGGCCCCTTTGGGCACGTTGTGCTGGTGGCTCTCATCGATCACCTCGAGGTGCACGGGCTTGAGTCCGGTCATCAACTTCAGCGTAATGTTTTCCTTCATCTTCATGGGGTTTCTACATGGCCAGTATTTAGGCCCTCCTGTCAAACCTCTTGCGTTAAACAACCTGGCGAAATCACGATATAATAAAAGCGCACGCCGGGAGTTCGTTGGCACCCCCAATAGGAGCCCATTCAATGACAAAAAAAGCCCCTGAGCCTCAGGTTTACTGCCTGCTTCCCCTTCGCGATATCATCGTATTCCCCCATATGGTCGTTCCCCTTTTCGTCGGTCGCGAGAAATCAATTCGCGCGCTCGAAGAAGCCATGGGCAATCGAAAGCAGATCATCCTTTCTGCACAAAAAAAGGCTCAGAACAATAATCCCGAAGAACGTGACATCTTCACGACGGGAACCCTAGCCAACATCATTCAGCTACTGCGCCTTCCGGACGGTACGCTGAAGGTATTGGTGGAAGGTGTTCAGCGCGTTCAGATCACCAAGTATCTCGAGAAGGACACCATCTTCCGCGTGGAAGGGGAGCCCCTCGAGGAAACGGTTCGGTCCGAGGTTGAAGCTTCGGCCTACAACCGCAGCATCAAAACGACCTTCGAGTCGTACGTGAAGCTGAATAAGCGCATTCCGCCCGAACTCTTGATGTCGGTTTTGGCCATCGAAGACCCGGCCAAGCTGTCCGACACCATCGTTCCTCACCTGAACATCAAGGTCGAAGAGAAGCAAAAGCTGCTCGAGATCACCGACGCCTGCATTCGTTTGGAGCGTTTGGTGGGCCTGTTGGAAGGCGAGATCGAGATTTTGCAGGTCGAGAAAAAGATCCGCAGCCGCGTCAAAAAGCAGATGGAACGCTCGCAGAAGGAGTACTACCTCAACGAGCAAATGCAAGCGATCCAGAAAGAGCTTGGCGAGCGTGACGAGTTCAAGAACGAGCTCTTCGAGATGGAGAAAGCCATCAAGCGTAAGCGCATGCCGGAAGAGGCCGCCAAAAAGGCCCGTACCGAGCTGAAAAAGCTGCGCATGATGTCGCCGATGTCGGCGGAAGCCACCGTCGTCCGTAACTACCTCGACTGGATGCTGAGCTTGCCTTGGTCGGAAAAAACGGAAGACAAGATCGACGTGGATGCGGCCGAGAAGATCCTCGATCAGGATCACTTCGGTCTGCATACGGTGAAAGAGCGTATCCTCGAGCACCTCGCGGTGCAGAGCTTGGTGAAGAAAGCACAGGGTCCTATCCTGTGCCTGGTTGGACCTCCCGGCGTTGGTAAGACGTCGCTGGCCCGCTCCATCGCGCGCTCAATCGATCGTAACTTCGTGAAGATCGCCTTGGGCGGCGTACGTGATGAGGCGGAAATCCGCGGTCATCGCCGTACGTACATCGGCGCGCTTCCCGGTAAGCTGATTCAGGGCATGAAGAAGGCGGAGACGATTAATCCGGTCATCCTGCTCGATGAGATCGACAAGATGAGCAACGACTTCCGCGGCGACCCGAGCTCGGCGTTGCTAGAAGTGCTGGACCCCGAGCAGAACAAGTTCTTCTCGGACCACTACCTCGAAGTGGAATACGATCTGTCGAACGTCATGTTCATCACCACCGCGAACTCTCAGCACACGATTCCGTGGGCGCTGCTGGATCGTTTGGAAGTGATCAACCTCTCCGGTTACACGGAGGAAGAAAAAGTTCAGATCGCGGTTCGTCACTTGATCCCGAAGCAGGTAGAACGGCACGGCTTGGACGACAAGAAGATCGATATCCAGCAGGATTCGGTCGAGGGCCTGATCCGGCATTACACCCGTGAAGCCGGCGTGCGTAACTTGGAGCGTGAAGTCGCGGCGGTTTGCCGTAAGACGGCCCGCAACTTTGCGCGCAAGCAGGACAAGAAGTCCAAAGCGGTGATCACGCCCAAGAAGCTGCAAGTGCTGCTTGGACCCCACAAGTACCGTTACCAGCAGAAAGAGATGACCTCGGAAGTCGGTCTCTGTAACGGCCTGGCCTACACCGAGAGCGGCGGCGACTTGCTGTCGATCGAAGTGCTGACCGTGCCGGGTAAGGGCAAGCTGACCGTCACCGGAAAGCTCGGCGACGTGATGCAGGAATCGGCGCAGGCCGCGATGAGCTATGTACGCTCGCGCAGCACGCTGCTGGGCCTGGCTCCGGATTTCTACCAGAAGATCGATCTTCATATCCACGTACCCGAAGGCGCCATCCCCAAGGATGGTCCATCGGCGGGTATCACCATGGCCACCGCCCTGGTGAGCGCGCTGACCAATAAACCGGTTAGCAAAGACGTGGCGATGACCGGTGAAATCACGCTGCGCGGAAACGTGCTGCCCATCGGCGGTCTGAAAGAGAAGATCTTTGCGGCCTACCGCGGCGGCGTTACCCACGTGCTGATCCCGAAGGACAACCTGAAGGACCTGCGCGACATCCCGAAAAACATCCTGAAAACCGTGAAGGTGACCCCGGTCGCCCACATGGATCAGGTGCTTCGCGAAGCGCTCGTTACCGACCACGTCTTCACTAAGCCCGAAGACGGTGGCGAAGTCGCGGCGGTCGTGGCTGAAGTTCCGGTTGAGAAGCCGCTTCCGGCTACGCACTAAGCCAGTCAGGGACAATTTACTGAAGCCCCGGTTCCCTTGGAGCCGGGGCTTTTTATTGGCTAAAGGTATCCGTTACATCCGGTCAGCTTGGACTGGATGTAACGGATACCTATGGTCAACGGATACCTATGGTCGATTGTGAAATCTCGCCGTATACGCGCTGAATACAGCGTATCCCAGGGGTTAGCTATTGATGCGCCGCGCAAGAAAGGTCACAATAAAATTGTCAGCTGGTTCGTTCTTAAACAGTTGTCGAAGAAGTAGACGATTCCCACCGCCGAACGGCCATTCCTGACAAAGTACCTTGGGGGTATTTATGAACGTGTGTTGCTCTATCTGTACGAAAGATAAGTCGCCCTTTTTCATGGGCCACCGGCAAATCTGCTTCCGTTGCGATGAGCTACTCATCGACCTGGAAATGGAGATCGAAACCGAAACCAAGCGCCAGGAGTTGCCCTCGGAGCAAGCTCTGGACGAACTCGAAGCTGGGTCGGAGTCGGAAACCTAACTTCAGAAGATGCCGAAAGCGATGGTGGCTTCTACCTGGTAGCCCGCGCGGTGACCAAGGAGCAAACCGGGACCACTAGGGGGACTGCCCCACACATCGTACCGGTAGGCGCGAAACACGGGAAAATGCCGATCAATTCGCGCAGGGCACACTACGGAAATTCCCACCTCGCTATGCGATACGCCCGAAGTGTTTGCGCCGTACCAAAACGAGTTGTGCGCTTTGGTCCCATAACCAATCGTGCCGAAAAGCTGTGGTTCCACTAGGGGCTTTTTATTCTCGAGCCAAAGGCGAGCGAGAGTTAGCCGGCCGCTTAACTCAAGGTAGCTTCCTTTGTGCGCCTTCACGTCCTGGGCGAATGCGAGATCCAACTGAAGCCAGGCTTCTTGGAAAGAGGGCAGAAAAAGCTCTAGCCGTGAGGTCCACTCAATGCTGGAAGGCCGGCTCGCACGAATATCTGGGGGACCATCGGTTTTAATGAATGGCTCGTCACTTAGAGCGGCAATTTTGGTACGAGCGCGCAGTTTATCGGGCCAAACGAAGTCATTTAGCTCCAAGCTGGTGCCGAAAATCTGAATGCGCTCGTCGAGGAACCCCAGGTAAATTACTGGCGAAAACTGAATTCCGTCGTACGTGCGCGCGCCGCGAATCACCGTGCCGGTGGCTGGCTTTACACCGAGGGCAAGCGAAAAGACTTTGCCTTCGTAAGCGTGGGAAGCCGTACAACAAAAGAAAAGGCCGACCCCCAGTAAAGAGCCAGCCATTTTAAATGAATAGAACCGCCTCATCCTTCTCATCCTTTGATTAGGTTCTTCAGGTCTTCGACCCGATCAGTACGTTCCCAAGTGAAACCCTTGGCCGATGTGCGGCCGAAGTGGCCGTAGGCCGCGGTTTCTTCGTAGATGGGACGGAGCAGGTCCAAACGCTTGATGATATCCGCCGGCTTAAGGCCAAAGATTTCACGGACGGCGCTCGATAGCTTTTCCGCGCTGACGTTACCCGTGCCGAAATCGTCCACCATGAGGGACACCGGCTCGGCTACGCCGATCGCGTAAGCAATCTGCACCAAGCATCGTTTGGCGAGGCCCGCCGCGACGATGTTCTTCGCGATGTAGCGGCCCATGTAGCAAGCCGAGCGATCCACCTTCGAGGGATCCTTACCCGAGAAGGCGCCACCGCCGTGCGCACCGTGGCCGCCGTAGGTATCGACGATGATCTTACGACCGGTAAGACCACAGTCGCCCATCGGTCCGCCCGTTACGAAACGGCCGGTCGGGTTGACGAAAAATTTGGTTTTGCTGTCGATCAGCTTGGCCGGAATGACCTTGTTGATGACCTCTTCGCGAATGGCCGATTCAATTTTGTCGTGCGTGACTTCGGGAGAGTGCTGAGTCGAAACGACCACGGCCTCAACGCGTTTCACGGCCCCCTTTTCGTCGTACTGCACGGTCACCTGAGTTTTGCCGTCGGGACGGAGGAAATCCAGCGTGCCGTCTTTGCGTACTTCCGACAGACGTTTCGTCAGGCGGTGCGAGAAGGCGATCGTGGCCGGCATCATCTCCGGCGTTTCGTCGCACGCGTAGCCGAACATCAAACCTTGGTCGCCGGCACCTTGCTCTTTATGGAGCCCTTCGCCTTCGGTTACGCCCTGAGCGATGTCGGGAGACTGGCGGCCAACCGCGGTGATCACCGCACAGGTTTTGTAGTCGAAGCCCATGTCGCTCGACGTGTAGCCAATCTTTTTCACCGTATTGCGGGCGATGTCCGTGAAGTCGACGATCGCGTTGGTAGTGATCTCACCGCTGACTACGATCAAACCGGTCGTCAGCAGGGTTTCACAAGCCACGCGGCCGCGGGGGTCCTGCGCGAGAATCGCGTCGAGAACCGCATCGGAAACCTGGTCCGCCATCTTATCCGGATGGCCCTCGGTGACCGATTCAGACGTAAACAGACAATTGCGTAGATTCATTGCCACATCCTCGTAACAGGCATTTTTTGCGAAAACGCTTAAGTTGCAAGGGGATGGGGTCAAAGTCAATCGGCGGAACTCGTTAAGGCGGCTACAAAAAAGGCGAAAAAAAAGGGGCCCGAAGGCCCCTTTTCTCGCGGAATATTTATGACTTACCGGCGCTTGGCCTTCGGGCTGGCGAAGGCGTCATCGCCGAATTCGGCTTCGGCGGCCTTAGCCTTGCGGCGCTTGTTCACGAAGAACAGGGCGCCACCCAGAACGGCTACGCCGAGCCCCAAGATGATGAAGAACAGGTTCTGTTCAAGCAAACGCAGCACGCTGAAACCACCGGAGCTCTTCTTTTTCTTTTTGAAGGTGTCCGCCGGAACGGATTCCGCGGGCACGGGCGGCGGGATCTCGCCAGCCGGGGTCGCCTCAGCCTGAACCAGCGGAGCGTCGTTGGACGCCGCGGGAGGCGGCACGTCGACCGGAGGAGGCGCGTCGTTTTGAGCTTGCTCTTCCTTCTTGCCACGGCGCTTCTTCTCTTTCGGAGCCTCCTCCTGGGGAGGAAGGTCGTTGCCCGCCATCATTTGCGAGGCGTCGCCATTGACCGGATACAGCGCGATCTTTTGTCCAACCTCGAGCGCCTCGGGGCGATCCAGGCCGTTCACGACCGCGATCTCTTTCCAGTTGGCGCCGCTGCCCAAACGGGACTTGGCGATGCTGCCGAGCGTATCGCCCTTTTGAACTTCGTAGTCCACCGGGGTAATGCCCTTTTCTTGGTAGAGGGGCTTCATCTCCTGATCGTCGGGTTGTTGCGGCGACTGGTAGAAGACGAGCTTGCCGGCGTTGAATCCGCCTTTGTTCCACTTACCGAGATCGGCGGCGCGCGACGTGTCGCCGTAGATCAGCTGCGAGACGGACTCTTTCGTATCGCCCGGACGCACGAAGTAGAAACGGTTGAGCGGAGTGCCGGCGCGGGTGACCGCGTTGGCGGGAATCTTCGGAATGCCGGCAGGGGCCGCACCGCGAACGCCATCGGCCACCGGAGGCAAGTCGCCCGCCGGGGGAAGGTCGCCCGGAGGAGGCAAGTCGCCCGCCGGAGGTAGCTCGTCAGCCGGAGGAAGATCCGCCAGATCACCCGAGGGAGGCGCATCGGAGAGTCCATCCGGAGGCAAGTCGCCAGGAGGGGGCGCATCGCTCGGAGGCGCGTCCGCGGATAAATCGTCCGCCGGTGGAGGCGGTGCCTCGGCAACCTGGTTCTCCGAGGGAGGCAAGTCACCCAGATTGTCGGCGGAAGATCCGGAACCCACGTTTCCTAAATCGTCGCCCGACTCACTGACCGACGTTTCCTCGATCTCGTTTCCATCTTCGTCGATTCGGCTTTGGCTCGCGCACGAGATAAAAACACTCATGCTGAAGATGGCGAGTCCGGTAACTAGCGGTAGGAGAAAGTCTCTTCGTGATCTCATAGCGATCCTTCCTGTCTGTTTTTCTTATCGGAAGGCGCGTCAGGTGAGTTTAGGCCAAAGTGGTATTGGGTTTCACAATTGCGTCGCAATTGCCCCATAGAAATAATGCATCGGGGCGTGAACTGAGGTTTAATGGCCCCGAATGAGCGATAAAGTGCTGCGGATATTGCCTCTAGGCGGCCTGGGCGAGATAGGCATGAACTGCCTGTGCCTAGAATGGGACGATGCGTTGGTCTTGATAGACTGCGGCATTCAATTTCCAGGCTCAGCCTTCCCCGGGGCCGAAATGTTGACCCCCGACATGCGCTATCTCATGGAGCGCCGCAAAAAAATGAAGGGGGTTGTCGTAACGCACGGCCACGACGACCACATTGGGGCGATTCCGTTTCTGTCCGAGCGCATGCCGCTTACCGTTTACACCCCGCCGTTCCCCAAGGGGCTGCTGAAGAACAAGCTTTCGGAAGTGCCAGACTCTAAGGGTGTGGAGTTCGTCGAGTACAAGGCGCCGCAAAGTTTCAAGGTGGGGCCGTTCACCTTTCACCCCATTCCGGTGTCGCACTCGATCATCGAAAGCCACGCGTTCGCCATTGAAACCCCGGTAGGAACCATCATCCACACTGGTGATTTCAAGCATGACCCAACTGACGTTTTGCAGGGCAAATCTTTCTCGTTCGACGAGTTCGAGAAATGGGGCGCCAAGGGTGTGCGCTTATTGATGTCCGACAGCACCAACGCCGAGCGTTTGGGCCACACTATTTCGGAAGAGGACATCACGGGGTCTTTCGAGTCGATTTTTCAGCAGCAAAACAGTCGCATTTTGATTGCGCTCTTTGCGTCGAATATCCGCCGGCTCGAGAACGTATTTCGCGTGGCCGCGCGTTTGGGGAAAAAGGTCGCGCTACTCGGCCGCAGCATGCACTCGTACACGCGGTTGGCGCATGAACTCAGCGCCATGAACATTCCGCCCGAGACGCTCATTCTCGTCGAGAACACGAGTTTGTACCGCGATCAGGACGTAATCGTACTGGCCACCGGCAGCCAGGCCGAGCCGCAGTCGGCATTGGTGCGTATCGCGCATGGCGAGCACAAGGATTTCAAGATCAAGCCGGGCGACCAGGTGTACCTCTCCAGCCGTTTCATTCCCGGTAACGAGCGTAACATCGCTGCGATGATCGACCAGCTCTACCGCGCCGGCGCGGAAGTGACTTACGAAGCGTTTCATTCCATCCACGTTTCGGGGCACGGCTTTCAGGAAGAGCTAATGATGATGCTCGGGGCGTGTAAGGCCGAGTTCTTCATCCCGCTGCACGGTGAGTATCGCCATCTCTCCAAGCACGCGAAGCTCGCCAAAAAATCCGGCATCCGCCCCGAGAACATTCAAGTGATCGAGAACGGTCAATCGATTGAGCTCGACGCGAGCGGCATGCGGCTAGGCCCCAAGTACGAGATCGAAAAAGGGGTGGTCGTCGATGGCTACTCGATGGAAACCTCGGCTACGCTTTTCTCCCGGCGCATCCAGCTCGCCAAGACCGGCATCGTGTTCGTCACCATTCTGCGCGACCGCAAAACGCACGACATGGTCAGCCGCCCCTCCATCGTTCCGTACGGGCTTCTCTACCGAGAAGGCGAAAACGAAGAAGACTCGGTGGAAGATGCGAAGAACTGGGTGGAAGACGCCTACGAAGACATCCTCGATAAAGACGATTCGCTCGAAGCGCTGCGCATTGAAATGCGGCGTTATTGGCGAAAACGGGCAAGCCACAAGCCCGTGGTTATCCCTTTGATTTTAGATGTTTGAGTGGCTTAAGACTTCATGCGTAAAAATGACTAAAGGCGGCTAACGCTGCGCCGATAAGTTCAGTGATGGACTTGTTCACCATACACTTGAGCTCTTTGGCGCCTGGCCAACCACTACCGGTGGATCTCTTCCTTAAGGTAGCGGGCCGGGATGTGATTTTCAAAAGACGCGGCGAGGTGCTTTCCGTTCACCGGATTGAAGCGCTTTCGCGCCACGGGATTACGCGGTTCTGGGTGCCCGAAGCCCATCGGCCGAGCTATCTGCTGTACCTTAGAGAGTACAGCCTCGCGCGTCCCGCGCCGGCCGAAGAGTGGGGCCATTTCATCAAGCAAACGACGTTGCTGCACGTACAAGAGCTCTTCCTGCGTCCCGATATCTCGCCCGGCATCGAGCTAGCGAAAGATCTGGTGGGCGCGATGGTGGACCGTGTGTCTTGCGATCTCGGCGTGACTCAGCGGCTGATGCAGATCACCCAGCATGATTTTTATACGTTCAACCACTCGGTGAACGTTTCGATCTACGCCATCGCGTTCGCGCGCCGCGTGTTCGGCGACAACAAAGAGATCCTGCTGCAAGCGGGGCTCGGCGGATTGCTCCACGATTTAGGAAAACGAAAGCTCCCCTGGAATGTGATCAATAAACCGGGGCCGCTCACCAAGCAGGAGTGGGCGGAAGTAAAACGCCACCCCGAGTACGGTCGTGACACGCTTCAGGGCGTGCCGGTGGGCGACGAGGTTCTGCGCGTGGTATTCGAACATCA
This sequence comes from Bdellovibrionota bacterium, assembly GCA_041736915.1. Classification (GTDB taxonomy): domain Bacteria; phylum Bdellovibrionota; class FAC87; order UBA2466; family UBA2466; genus JBGSST01. The sequence goes on along the minus strand of JBGSST010000285.1, from coordinate 20,967 downwards.
CGAGAACTTCGATGGCAAAGGCTACCCGGACGGACTGCAGGGCGAGAAGATCTCGCTGCTCGCGCGCATCGTGGCGATTGCCGACGTTTTCGACGCTTTGACGACCGACCGTTCGTACCATCAGGCGCTCGACGCCGAAGGGGCGGTAGAGAAGATGTTCCGCATGCAGCCCGGGAAGTTCGATCCGCAGATCTTCCAGTCGTTCGTCACGAGTTTCTCCAGCCGCGCACCGCTGGTTCTGCCCGAAGGGTTCGACCCGTGCATGCCCGACGCCTTTAAGAAAGCCGCCGGCGGAAAATGATCGCCGAGCTCGGCGTAGCTTGCCTCATTGGATTCGCCACGATGGGCGGCGCCGATCCCGGTGAGCTCGTTTCGAACACTTACCGCGAGCTGCTCACTACCCTCGGTGGCCGCAAAATGAGCCGCGCTACCATCGAAAAGATGGTCGAAGCCAAAGATCCGTTCGTCATCCCCGAAGATAAAGCGGTGGACCTTTCCTCGCTGCCCGCACGCCTGGGCGATTTTAAGAAACTCGTCGAGGCTAAGGGATGGAACACTCCCGAGACGCGGGAAAAGCTCGTTGGGGTGCTTAGTACTTTCGTCGTTGAGACCGAAACGGCCAGCGTAAAGCAAAAAGAGGCCACTCAGCCGCGAGTTTATCCCTCGTTCCGACTCCTCAACGGCTTCCAAAAAATTCTCATTCCGCCCGACGGGGGACCTCTAGTCATCTTGGGTGGAAAAAGTAAGGAAGTGGGCCCGGTCATCAACTTCGATCCCAAGACCGGTACGCAAACGAGTTATCCCGGCAACTTCGAGTACCGTCCGTGGGGCCAGCAGTTTTCTCCTGACGGTAAAGAGGTCTTCATCGGCCGCACAGGCTGGACGATTCAGCGGGTGCCCTGGCGCGATGGGAAGTTGCAATGGGAGGAGTCCACTTTTCTGAAATCCGATCATAAGGTCAACAGTAACAAGCCCGTAGATCAGATAGCCTTCGACACAACGGGAACCAAACTCATCGTGGGCAATGACAACTTCCCCTTGTCGCGTCCCATTCTCATCTTCGATCTCACCACTGGCCAGGCCCAGGTTGTGAAAGAGAACGAGTCCGTATTCAGCTCGCGCGGAAGAGCCCTGCGGCACCAGTGGGGACAAATTCCCGGAACGGACCGTTTCTTCATCGTGCGCAATAGCCGTGCGAACGGACTTCAGATGAGCGAGTACACTATTGGGCCAAATGGCGCCGTAAAGTCGCTGGCGAAGGGAACGGACTTCGAAGGCGCGCCGGACGGGAAAGTGAAGTGGCATCCGAGCAACGGGAAAAGTTTTCTCGTCCAAAGCGCATTCACGGTCACCTTCCACTCCGATATCGGCGCTAACCCCATCTCGATTGCCGATACCACGCGCGCCGGGGGCCGTGTAAGCGCGGTGGCGTACCATCCGAACGGCACGGAGGCGATCGTCATTACCGAGAGCGAAAGGCGAGGCTCGTCGGCCGTTCGTCCGCGTCTGATGCGTATCGAGCTAAGCACCGGAGAGGTCAAAGGCTGGACAGAGCTCGAAGACGTAGTGCCCGATAGCGTTCGCGTTCTTCCCGACGGTAGCATTCTCGTGGAGAGCACCATCAAGAACCTCGTGATACCGGCCGACGCCCTGATTCCATAAATCAGAAATAGGTGTTGGCAACGAGTAGTCCCACCAGCGCTAGAACCAGCGTGGCGAGATAAAATGCCTTCAGCGGAAGGTACCACCGCTTCGCGGCGTATCCGTGCCAGGCGAAGAACAACACGTTCGCGTATGCCGGCCAGCTTGCGTAGTAGAAATAATAAAAGACCGGAGAGTTCGGCAGTCGCGCGACGACTAGCTGAGCGAAAGACAGAGCGAGCGTCAGCAGCGTAAGGCGTCCCGCCTCCGTAAGAAACGGATCTGTTTTCTCCTTCACCCCTTTGCGATACGCCAGGCCCAGGCCAAGCATCGCAAACACCAGCACGACTAGCCCGAGCTTATCCACGATAAAGGGAAACACGGCGGTGAGCCCGTCATCCCATTTCGTCACGAAACGGCGCGCCAGCACCGAGGACAGCAGCTTGAAGCCGCCGACGAACTTCTCGTCCCAAAACTGAAAAAATCCCGCTTGGGCGGGGGCGCCCTGAAGTAGCGGCGTGGTGAACAAGTAGTACAGGTATGGCAGCATCGGCCCGGCGAGTAGGGCGAAGGCGAAGATAAACTTGCCGGGCTTGGCTTTGATTTCGGCGTGGTGGTGAACGAGTAAACTCAGACCAAGTCCCGCCACTAGCGGCACCGACATCAGGTGCAGATTCAGCATGATCGAAGAGGCCAGGCCGGTGGCGTACAGCCATTCCGGTCGCCGGTCGCGTACGAAGTTGAGGTACGTCGCCATCGTGATGAGCGAGAGCGGAATCATGATGGTGAGATCCCAAAGCGATTTGCCCTGCGCCCAAAAAATCGGAATCAGCAAAATGAAAAGCGGTTCGTACCAGGCAAGGTAGCCGCGCCACGCCCGCGCGGTGAGGGCCACGCCTAGAAGGGTAAGCAAGGCGATCAACGTGGTTTGCAGCAAACGCATGTGCCAGGGGTTATCCGATACAGCGGCGTACATACGGTAGAGGAGGGCGGAGGTCGGGCCATAGGTGATGCCGCGGGTACCAACTAGGCCGTGCGTGGGAAAGCCACCTTCCGCCTTGGTCGCCATGGCGTAGCGGTAGCTGTTCAGGTCGTCGTTATCGAGTGGCTTGTCCGATACCCCGTACCAGCGGAGCAGCGTAAAGAGCAGAGCCAGCGTCGTAATGGCGTATTTCACGATGCCCCCTTTCTAACACATTAAAAAAGGCCGGTCCCCAGGGGGAACCGGCCTCTTAAGTTTCTGAGGAGAAACTAAACTTACGGAACGATGAGCACGATCTTGCCGGTGAACCGGACGTCGATCTTGTTGTTCTGCACGACCTCGGGGCCGTTGCAGGTCACGATCAGCGGTAGCGCCGTCGAGTTCTTTAGCGTGTCGTTGGCCCAAGCTAGGCACTGAGTTTCCGACTGCGCGCCCGCCGTTTTCACGGAAGTGGCGTCGTAAAAGTTATAACCGCTCGAGTTGACGAACGACTGCGTGAGAACCGTGGGCTGGGTCTTGGACGGACGGCTCGTGTAGGACAAGAGGCCGGTCGCGGTAACCCAAAGCTTACCGTCGAACCCTTTGGTGATCTTCGGCGCTCCACAACTCATGGCTAGCAGAAGGCCCTTCGACAGTCCCTTGATCTGCGCGGTCCACTTGGTGCATTGGCCTAGCACGGTCTTGACCGCGGTTTGGTAACTGGTCTCGTCGTAGAAGTTGTAGCCGGTGTTCTCCGCGAACACGTTGGACAGCGTTTGCGGGGGAACGAGGCCCATCAAAGCGGAGAAAGACAGCTTCATCTGGCCGGTGACCTTCGAGCCAATCTTGCCGTCGAGCATTTTGACCTGGTCGCTGCCCGCGCACTGCGCGAACAAAATCATACCGGCGTTGTTCGCCGTAACGTGCGTACGCCACGCTTCGCAAAGTTTCTGCGCGCGAGCGGTTGCGTTGTTGAAAGAGCTGGCGTCGTAGAAGTTATAGCCCGAGCTCTCGATGAACTCTTCCGACAGGGTCAGGTCGGGCGGAGCCGGTAGCAGGGGAGCAATGGGCGCCGTGATGTCGTTGCTTTTCACACGCTCGATCCAGCGGGCGATTTGCTCGGAGGCATCGCCCTGCATGTCCGACATCTCACGACGGAAGTCGCGGCGATCCCGGTCGCGCGGCATCACTTCGGGCGAGCCGAAATCCTGGCCGATGCGGCGGTTTTTTTGCTCGAGCTTCTGCACGATCTCGAGCAGACGATCGAACTGGCGCTGACTGACATCGTATTTACCGTTTTGAGCCTGGGCGAATCCCGACACCGCGAGAGCCGCCACTAACAAAGACTTCAACATTGTTTGCCTCCAAACCAATTAGGGTTGGCCGGAAGCTAGAAGGCTGAATGCGGTGTGGCAAGCGGGGAGTTGGGGATCATTACTTCCCGTGTGTGCCGCGGGCGGCGCCGTCTTTTTTGGGGGGCGCTACTTTGGGTAAGCAGCTGAGTTGCCACGGTTTACCGGGTGGAAGCCGGTTCTTTAGCTCGCCCCGCTCGTGAAAGAGGCCGGCCCCTTTGGCGGGCTCGGTCGAGTTGGAAAACGCGACGTGCACGGTTCGGTCGACGCGTTTTTTAAAACCGGGCGCCGCCTGGGGCGGTTCGGGAAAGCGCTGTTCGTTAAGCAACCCTTCGCCGCGGTTTAGATACCGGGCGGTTTCGCGAAAGAAATCGGTGGGGCCCCCGCCTTTCGTGTGCCCCTCCTCGGGATCCTTCTCGACCTGCCACTCGGTGCTGACCGCCAGCAGGCTGATCTCACTGGCGCGGTACTTTTCCATCAGGTGCGGTTTGCCGCCATCGTAGATATCCGCGCAAACGGCCACGCCTACCTCACCCAGTGCCGCCTTCGATCCGTCGAAGGTGGTAATGCGGTGGTCACCCGCGGAGACGTACTTTTGCTCTTCCGGAGTGAGGTTCACCTTGCGGTGCTTCGCCACGACTTTGCCTTCGGGGCTGAACACTATGGCCGCGTTGTACACGCGGTCGGAATCTTTATCGCGTTCGAGTACGCCGATTTGTAGAAAGGCATTCTTTTTTTTGGCGATCGCCGCCAACGCCGCGAACGGATCTTCCGTCGGTACCGCGTGTAGCTTGGGCAGTTCGTGCGCGAACTGCCGGGCGTGTTTGGCATCTTTGAAGTCGGTTTTCGTATCGTCGGGCCACGGCGTGAGTACGGCCTCGGGCAAAACGATCATCGCGGCATCGGGCGGAACCGATTCGAGCAACTTCAGCACGCTAGCGGCCTGGTTGGCCTTTCGCTCTTCGGCCGTCTTGCCCCCCCGAGCGGAGTCGCGTGCATTACGGCAACCCCGGTTTCTCCCTCGGCGCAAAGCGTGTGGGCCTGGGCCAAAGAACCCATTCCGAGTAAGAGATAGGCGATAAAACGCATATCCCATTATAGCGATTTAACCGTTACCGATCACGTCGCCGGTGAAAAACCCCATGATTACTCCAAGTAAGAGAAGTTCAGGAAACCCCAGAACATCTCTTCTTCGGTTTGCAAACCCCAACGCACCGGCAGCGAGTGCTGGGCCTTGGTTAAGGCCGGATTGCTGGCGGAGTTGTTGTAGGTGCCGCGTACCGTGATGCGGGTGCCGGCGGGAACTACGATAGGTTCCTCGAACGTGTAGTACGGCTGGTTGTTGAAATCGTACTTCGGGATGTCGAGAATGGTTTGCACCTTTCCGTCCGGATAGGTCAGCTCGTAATTAAACTTCGCCGCGCGAAGATGGCCGTGCGGACGTAGGATCAGAATCGCGGCCTTCTTTTCAAAGGTGAAGTCTTGGCGAAGCACGTGAGCTTCCGTGTTGGCGGGGACGACGAGTGACAACGAGCGGCCGAAGGCCATCGTGAAAAGCTCGTGCTTCGGAGCGGCCTTGGACCACTTGAGACCGATTTTGGATCGGTCGCGGCGAATGGATCCGTCGGGCGTGTAGTGCATCTCGAAGAGGATTTCCGAGCCCTTCGGCACGCGGATGCTGTGGTCTTTAGGGTAGACCAGCACCGCCGCCCCCGGAACGAACGCGCCGAGCGTGGAGAAAGCCTTGAAACCATCTTCGCCATAAATTTCCGCGGCCCCCTTCATGCTTTCGAGGCTGACGTTGTGGCGTCCCTTGGCGATGAGGCGCTTTAGTCCGGAGAAACTGTTCTTGGCGGTGCTGGGCTCGCGCAGGTGCAACGTTTCGGAATCGGGACGGCGTACGAAAACGTTCACGTGGTGCACGACCTCGGGGCTGCCCGGAATCACTTCGCTCCACTCGAGGAAGCGGTCTTCGGTCACCAGCACTTTCTGTGTTTCCACGCGGCCGTTGGCGTCGGGATTAGAGACCATGCCGGGCCGGTAGACGTAGTCCACGATCCCTTCCGCCGGCACTTCATAGTCTCCCTCCATCCAGTAAACTTCGTCGGGCTCACCTAGCGTCCACTCCGAGCCACGCGCTTTGGGGCCTTGCGGTTCGGGCGGCAGTTTAGAAAGATCTCCCGGCGCGCCACCGGTATCGATCCAATGAAGAATGGCCTCGCGTTCGGGCGCGGTCAGGCTGATGTCGTTGCTGAACTTGCCGATGTGCGGATCGGCACCCCACGGCGGCATCGTGCGATCGGCCACGCGCTCGCGGATGGTGCTTAAGAATGGTTCGATCACTTCGGTGAAGTGGTTGGGCTGCGAGAAGGCCACGACGGGAAAGCTTCCCTTGATGCCGTCGGCCCGGTGACACTCGGCACAGCGGCTGGCGAAGATGGGGGCGATATCTTCCGCGAAGGTCAGGGGCTTGAGACTAACGTAGCAGCCCGACGGTTTGGTCCGCGGTAGCTCGGGAGTCGAATGATCTAATCCTCTCGCGATAGCTTCCTTTAGGAACGAGCGAGAAGGCTCGGTCTTGCGCGTGGCCCGGCCGTCCGCGATGGTGTACTGGTCGTCGACGGCGCCGCGATATAGCAACGAACCCTTAGCATTCAGCACGAAAGTTTCCGACAGGGTCGTCACGCCTAGCGCGCGGCCAATGCTTTGGTACTTATCGTAGATCGCGGTGAACGGGACCGGAGACCCCTGATGGCCCTGGCGCGCTTGCTTGGTGGATCGTTCAAGCGAAACGTTACGTTGACCGTAGACCAAGAAGAACGAAACGCTTTTCTGTTGAGCTTTCAACTCGTCGTGCATGCCGATAAGGCGCGCAAGGTACAGCTTAGCGATCGGACAGCCGGGATCGCCGAAGAACACCACGTTGACGTCGGAAAGATCGCGGCTAACTCGCTTCTCCTCGCGTAAGTCAGGGGAAAGACGGAGCAGCTCTACTATTCCGAGCGCGGCACCAACTGGGGGTTGTGGGCCCAAGGGGTTTGGCTGCGCCCCCGCCATGGCGGCCATCAGCATAGCAATCAACAAGAACTTACTTAGCATGGGAATCTATCTCCACAATTTCGAATCCGTCCGTCATTCACTCGCTCCGGCTCATTGAAGGGCGTCGTCCACGTAGAACGCGAGGATCTTGCCGAGCGCCGCAACGGTCTCCGCATCCATTTTTCCCTTCATCACGATGCGATTGCCTTCGGCCCTCATCGTTTGATCGAAACCCGTGTTGGGATTGCGGCCAAACTCCGCCAGGGCCAGCTTGAACGCTTCACGCTCGGTGCGGGACTTGGGGTATCCGTACTTGGCGAGGTTGCGGTAAATGGCGTTCAGGATAGGAGAGATCGTCACGCGCGATTGCAGCACCGTTTTCATGGGCGCCGCCGCTTGCTGGCGATACTGGTTAACGGCCTTGAGCAGGTTGTCCTTGGCATTCTCACCGCTCGCGTACCAGAGAGTGATCTCCCTCTCGTGCTCGACTAGCGCCGTCGACATCGATTTGGCCGTACCGTAAAGCTCCGGAATTTCTTCATTCAGCTGGGAGGGCACGGCTACGTCGTAGAGCCGCAGGCTGGCCTGATCGCCGTCGGGGTTGGCCACGACGAGGGCTTTGTCCGAAGTGAGCAGGTTCTCCATCGCGGCGCGGTCCATGAGGGTGACCGCGCCCACCGTGGCTTTTCCGGCGGTGGAGGCAAAAAACGCCTTCGAGTAGCCCAGAGCCGCGGTCTGGCGCGCGACCTCTTGGCTGACCCGAGTCTGGTGCAGGAGGAATTTTTTCCCTTCGGGCGTGAGAATGAGTTTGATCGAAACCTTCTCCTTGATGCCTTTGGCGTTGGGGTCCAAGACACTGAAGGCCTCTTTACCGTCGACCGTTTTGACGATTTCGTAAGTGATCTCACCTTTGTTCAAGACGTCTTCCGTCGCCGTCGCCAGATAGTTCGCCGTATCGAGAAGGTAGGCCGATTGGCTGGCGGTCAGGGGCACGTGACTCACCATCGTGGTCACGGCGCCCGGGACTTGTAGCCCTTCGAAACGAGAAACCCGTTTCTGCATCGCCCGTAACGCCACGCTGGGTTCTGAACCATCGCGGAACTCGACGAATCCATTGGTGAGCAGCTCACCACTAGTCGGATCGATGGCCGCGCCAACGCGGGCCGCACCAATCGTACGGTAAGCCTCGAGTAGAACTGTGTTTCCTACTTCGAGCGATGCCTTGCGTTTGGCGAACGCCTCCGCGGATTCGTCGGTAAACGGCTGAGTGTTAGCGAGCGCGTTTGCCGTGGCCTTGGTGAAAGCGTCGCTGGCGTCGTTGGCCGAACCGGCATGACCGTTCCACTGCAAGTAGATCGAATCGCCGTTGGCCTCTTTCAGCACTTCTTGCTCATCGAGCACGTCGCCTTTCAGGGCGGCCGCATCGCTTCCCAGGGCTAGGCGAGCCGAGCTCGACAGGTGGCGGGCCAGACTTTCTACGGCGCCGCTGAGGGCAAGAACGCCATCTTGCGGCTCGGAGGCCTGCACATCGAGACCGGCCAAGTTCTTCAAGAACGTATCGAAGCCCGTCAAGCGCTCGGAGCCTTCCGGCGCCGCTTCGTTAGCGTCCGTGGGAATGCCGGTGAGCTGTGCATTGATCGTGTCGTAGAAGGTGAAGGCATGCAGCGGAACGACCGTTACCATCCGGTCGAAGTGCAGCACGTTAGGTACCTGAACCTGCGCGGGGCGGTGGCGATCCAGGCCGGGTTCGAAAGGCGTGGCCAGCACGTCTTCCAGCAAGAAGTAAGAGTCAGACTTTCCCGCGCGCTCGGTCATGAACTTGATGTCGTTCAGAATCGTGCCGAGGCCCGGAGTGCCGATGACCAGCTCCGGCTTGTCCGCCGCGAGTAGGTCGTTACCGAAGAGACTCGTCGCGAGGATGAATGCCATCCCCAGTTGTCCGCACCACTTCATTGCTTCTCCTTATTTTCTTTGAATTCCAAAACGCCCCCGAATGCGCCGACGCACACCACGCCATCGGCACAAACTTGGGTTGCTGCCCAAAAACTGTTGTAGTGAGGGTTGTTACCGGCGGGCGCAAAGAACGCGCGTTCGCCCGTTTTCCAGTGCAGCCCCAGCAGCCCCCACTCTTCATTCTCTTGGCCCAGGCAGTAGAAAAGATCCGAGCCCGCTCCGTAGGTAGGAATCGTGTTCGGACAGCTGGCCGTGCCATTGACCCACGTGGAGGTCAGCTCACGCTTGGTGCTGTCCCAGTGGAACTTTTCGACGCCGCGGGGGGCGATCGGCGTTTTGCCGGAGAAAAAAATCGTGAGCTTGTTAGGGTCGTTCTGTAACTGTTTCTTCGCCAAGGCAAACTCGGCAAATGAGTAGCTCGGCGACTCTTTGAGCTTGTCCAGCGATCCGTAAGTATTGTCGACGACCACTACTTCGTTTTCCCAGGCGAGCAGGCTTTGTTCCGTGATGGCTTTGGTGCCCGCGCCACGCCCGAACGTTACGGGAACCGAGGCGGCTACGCGTCGAATGGCTTCTGGCTGGCCGGGTTTCCAGTCAGCGGGAATGGCGTTGCGCCAGACGAGCAGTAAGTTCATCGAAGCTAGACCATCGCAGAGGGCGACCACACCATTCTGGCCGTCTCCCATCAAAGTCGGCGTGGTGCCCGACCCTTTGCCGAGAGTGCCGTTGAACTGTTTGTTCTCCGAAGGGTAGGCGTAGCTCCACTGAATCTCGAGCAACGGCTTGCGCCATTGCACGCGAACCACCCGGGTTTCGGACAAAACGAAGATTCCTCCGGTCTCATCGACCGCAATGCTGTTGGACACGGCTTCATCCAAATTCAAAGCGGCCCCAGCCGGCCGGCCTTCCAGGATAGAATCGCGCGAAACCACGCCCACGAGCCCCTGATTGGTAATGACGGCGATGTAGCCGTCGTAGGTCATGTTGATGCCCACCACATGCTGACCTTCGGTCCAGCCCGCGAGCTGCGAACGCAGGTCTACGGAACCGGCGACCTCGATAGCAGTACCACTGCGGCGATAACCGACCAGGTGATCACTTTCGGGCACCCAGAAAATGCCGAGGTTATCCAGGATGACGTAGGCGCCGGAGATCGCATTCTTGAGCTGGGCGCCACGGAACTTGTCTTTCTGCACGAGTAGCTCGGAGCTCTCCATCAGAAATAGTCGGGCAGGTTGAGTTCCGTAGGCCGGCGAGCTTCCCCAGTAGGTCAGTATAGGATCGATCGTCACGCCTAGCGTGATCGAGGCGCGCGGGGTCTTCACAAAAGTTACGGTGGCGTTGCCGGACGTTGGCCCGGCGAGCGGGGAGGAACCCTGCGCGTAGGGGTTGGCGTGGGTCAGCGGCCACGGGGAGTTCGCTAGGAACGGATTCCGTGGCGGGATCTGTCCCCAAGCACTCAGGCCAACCGTCACTAAGGTCAGAATGAAAAGGCGAAGGGTCACTTCGTTTCCCCTTTGTCCAAAGCGATGGTGGCGTAGCCAAAGAACATCTCTTCGTCGGTTTGCAGACCGAAGCGCACAATCTTTCGGGTTTGGGCCTCCGTGAGCGCCGGGTTGTTCTTGCTGTTGTCGTAGTGTCCGACCACTTTAAGCGTAGCGCCCTTGGGGATCTCTACCGGCTTCTCAAACGTGTAGTAAGGCTGATTGTTGAAGTCGTAACGGGGAATCCAGAGCAAGGTTTCCACGCGGCCATCCGGGTAAGTGAGCGTGTACCGGAAATCCTTACCGCGCAGATGGGCGTGCGGGCGCAGGGTAATGAGCAAGGCGTTCGTGTCGAACGTGTACTCTTTCGAGATCTCGTAGTTACCTTCGCCAGCGGGAATGCGAATGGCGGCCAGCTGACCCAAAGGCCAGGTTTGCACTTCGTACCGCGGAGGTACTTTGGCCCACTTCACGCCGAGCGCCGTGCGGTCGACGGTTTTTTTACCGATCGGCGTGTAGTGCATTTCGAAGACCAGCTTGGAGCCTTTGGTAACTCGCACGCCGAAGTCTTTCGGAAACTGCGTCAGTGCCTCGCCGGGCACGTAGCGCCCGAGTTCCCACGAAAGTTTGTTACCCTTCATGCCGTAGAATTTGTTCAGCCACGGCAAGAGGTCGGGCGGGATGTTGAACAGGCGCTTCACCGTCATTTTCTGGAGCGTGGAACCTTCGATCGACTTGGCGATCGTGCTCACGTCGGGTTGTTCGCCCTCGCCGGTATCGGGGCGGAGAACGAAAACGATTACGTGATGTACGACCTCGGGAGTCTGGGGAATGACTTCGCTCCAGAGCAGAAACTTGTCTTCTTCAAACGTTCCCGTTTCATAAACGAGCTTCTCGAGCGGCGCGGACGTGTCCTTTGCCCAAAGCGGGTCGGGGAGGTAGGCGTAGGGAATGACCCCTTCGGCCGGGATCTCGTGCGGCTTTTCCATGATGAACACGTCGTCGGGCGTGCCCAGTTGCCAGCCATTCGTTTTAACCACCGGACGGGCCGGCGGCAGGTCACCTTGGCCTTCGGGCGAGCCCGCCTGAATCCACTGCATCAGCGTCATCAGCTCGTCGTTATCGAGCGCAATGCTGTTGGAGAACTTTCCGAACTTGGGATCGGCCCCCCACGGCGGCATCAGCCGAGAACCCACGCGCTCGGCAATGGTTTCCGCCAACGGCGCGATGTCTTCCAGATGCTGAAACGGAATCTGCGATTGCACGCCTCCCGCTCCGTGGCACCCTTCGCAACGGCGGCGAAAGATGGGGGCTACCTGCCCGCGGTACGTCACGTCCGGAGCGGGGTGCGACAGCTTCGCGGTTCCCGACACGAGAGTGGCGGGCACCCGCGCGCTTTGACCGCTTAGGGCGTTCTCAATTGCGGCGCCGAGCTTGTCGATCGCGCCCATGTACATCGTTTCGCCTTGGGGGCTGACGAGAAACGTTTGGCCGCTATGCGTGGCCCTTAGCTTCTTGTTCAATGCCGCGTCGGTGCCATCGAGCACGGAGAAAACTACGGAGTCGTCAGTGCCGAAGCGTTTATTGAGCTCTTCGAACTTGGGCAGCTCACGGGCCGCCACGGGGCAACCGGGAGCCGCCGCATAGTAGGCGCGAAAACTGCCGGACTCGGCTTGGCCCACCAACGAAACAAAAAGGGCGATAAGATTGATCAAGGTCTTCATACTCACTTCCAGTTGGTTCCCACTTCGACCCAACCGTCGACGATGCGAAGCTGAGTGATCTCCAGCTGACCGTTCTTGCCCGTTTGGAAGCGCGAGAAGGAGCTTTCGTCGGCGAAAACTTCATTCATCGCGCGTCGGTATTGGGCCGCGATGAGTACGGCGGCCCCGCCTTTGGGCTCCACGGCACGAAGCGAAATCGTGCCTTTCTTTACGGAGATCCGGTCCTTATCGATCGCAAGGTGTAGCGGGACGGTTATCTCGTAGGCCGGAATGGGTTCCTTGTTGGGCTTTTTGATGCCGAAACGAAGCACCAGCTGCACTGAACCGTCGAGCAAGCGAACGCGAATCGGGTCTTCAGTTTCGAAGAGAAACAAGTTTGGGTTATTGGCGGCTTCTTCACCCAGCGCGAAACTCACCTTGGCGTTAGGGAAAACCTTCGCCATGAAGGCTTTGAGCCGATCGGCCGTTTCGGCGGTCGTGAGTTTTGCCCCGGCGAGCGACATGCGATTAGCCGAGTTATTCAAAAAGCTTTCGTGCATCTGCACGAGCATGTCCGGGCGAGTCCCCGTTGCGACGATCGGCGGAACCCCACCGGCGATCTCCGTTGGGCGATTTCCGCGAAACGAAAGGATCCAGCTATCCTGGGTGCTGCTCGCGTGGTTTACGGGAGTAAATAGCTCGGCCCGTACCAAAGGCGAGATAACATTCTTCTGCAGCGTTTCGTTCGCCTGTTGAATCCCTTTGGTGAGAGCTTGATTCATCTCCGCCGAAACATTCCGCGAGATTTTATCAGCCGTGATTCGTTCGGCCTGCCAGCGTTTGCTTTGGGCTTCTTCCCAGGCTGTGTTTTTCTCGATGTTCTTGATGATTCCGAAGAGACCGTGGCCGCGGGAGCTGTTGACTCCGGACAGCTGATTGCTGACGTCTACGCCGACGGACGGCGTGGAGAATCGGTAATGCTTACCGTCGAAAGTGACTTCGCTGGTTCCGGTGTACGCGTGGTTGCCGCGCGAGTAGATGGAAACCTTCGGGGCCTCGTAGGGCACGCTGACGTTCGACGATTGGATGTGACCCGAAACGTTGACGCGGTATTTAGCGCCGTTTTGGCTGGGCACGAAATCAACCGTGGAGCCTACGTTATTCGTTTGGGTGCCACCAACGCTTGCGCCCAGCATGGAGTCGCGTACGCCTTGTACGGTTTGCTGGACGGGGGAATTGAGTGAGCGTTGAAAGAACGGTTCGGAGAGATACACGCGAACATTGAAGTTCTGGTAGTGCGCCAGCATCACCTCGGAAACTTCGCAACGCTGTTTTTCGCGACAGATGAGCGCCTGCACGAGGTTGGCATCACTCATCATTTTTTTCTGGAGTTGCGACGAGGTCGGACTCTTTTCGTATTGCTCTAGAGAGGCGAGCCACTGAGCCCCGGCCGACTTGGCGGTTACGGTGGTCTCGGCACTCAGCAGGGCCTGAAGCGTGGCCAGGCACCGATCTAGCTCGTAAAACGGCGTGCTGCTCAGGAACTCATAAATGGCGTCGCCGTGACCGGGCTGAAGTAGCTCGCGTGCACTGGCAATGGCGAGCAGGGCTACGTCGGTGGGACTAGTTTCATTCACCGCGAGCTGTTTCAGGTTAAGACGATCTCGCCACAGGTTTCCGGTGCTGAACCGTCCGAGGTGGTTGCTGACCGTCTGAATCTGCGACGCGCAGTAACGGTTAGGCGCCTTTAGGGCCTCGCCATAGGTAACGTCGCCCTGGCGAGTAGCGGAATCAATCGCCTGCTGAGCCGCGGCCAGCCGTTTCTCGGAAGTGTCGGCCGCAAAGGCCTGCAAGGTGATGAGTAGGGAGAGAATAAGGCGTTTCATTTTTTATCCGCTTTCTTACGCAGTTCGTCCTGAACGCTGAGCGCGCCATGCACTCGCGACGGACATAGAGAGTGATCTTCCAAACATTTCAGGGTGAGGGCGGTCGCTTCATCGGCGGCGGCGAGTCCCTTCTCGCGAGTAAGGTAGATGCCGCTCGCGATGGTGGGAGACCACACTTCGATGTCCAGCTGGGCGCGGTCGCGGGCCAAGTTGTCGTTTACCGAAACGTGGTACCAGTTGCGTAGTACGGCATTCGCCTGGTCGCTTAGGCCCACTCCCATGCTCGTGCCGATGGAGAAGGCGTTGAGCAAGGGCTGAACATCGCGGCCCGGAATGGGAAATCCGAAACCCCCGACATAATACAGATCGGGGTTCGCCAAGATTTCCGGTGCCGGGCCATCCGTTGCCAGCGGTTCGAAGGCCTTCGCATTTACCGGGTGGAAGAAGGTGGGTTCGGCGATCGAAGAGTAAATAGCGAGCAACAGATCGTTGGCGGATTTTATCTCGTACAGATCGCACATCAGCTTGTCGGCCGTGGTGCGAGAGAGGAGAAAGTCCATCATTGGACGTGACACGAAATAGGTGCAGCCTTTGCCCAGCGGCTTGGCGAATTGCCCGGCCTCGTCTTTGCCGAAAACGTCGAGCGTGCCCTGCGCCAGTTGCTTGTCGCCACGGCCTTCGTAGAACGAAGGGCGAATGGTTTTTTTTCCGAATGCGAGGAGGGCTTTGTGCTCGACGTACAAGATGTCCTCGAGCACGTCACCGCGCATGGACGGAATGAGCAGCGGAAACTGCGGGCGATCGCACCTCTGGCCGTTGCGGTAAACGGTTTTCAACAAAGCCGGCTTCATGTTCAGGATGGGCTCTTCCGTTTTTCCCGTAAGTGCCATGCGTGAGTAGCGCACCAGTGCGTTGGGGCCGAGATACTCGGCCTTCACCAGCTCCGCGATCCCAAATCCTTCTTGTACGGTTTGCTCATTCATTCCCCAGCAGCCGAAGTAAGCGGCGAAGAACGCACCGCTACTGTTGCCGGCGAAGTAGAGTTCCTTGGGCTCGTTTTCGAGCCACTTGGCTACGCCCCGGCTAACCCCGAGGTCCCAGAAGAAGCCCGAGCTTTTCCCAGAAAAGTTCATGAGCACTTGGGTGTTCTTGGCGGCGTGAGCCGTCGTGACCAATGCGAGAAGCAGGAAAATTGAAGTTCGGTACATGGATTTACCCGTGGTTTTTCAGTGCGAATAACGGGCAGCCCTGAGCAAAATCAACGCAAAGCGTTATGGGAGCGTATCGAAATTGTGGGCTATTGGATAAGCCACAGTAACCGCTGTCCCCACTCGACTACGGGAGAAATGAAGCGCTAACCAATCGAAATCGTTAAAAAACGGCCAAGAGACAATTTTTGCAGTCTTGATCCCCGTGTGGCTTTTATGTAGGTTGCCGCACTGCATGATTTCCACGAATCCAAACCCGTCGCCGTTCCTGCACCTTCTTAATGAGGAGTTCAAGCAGCGAACTTTTGCCAACCCCCGCTATTCGCTGCGCTCGTTTGCGCGCCAGCTGAAGGTGGACCCTTCCCATCTGGCCAAGGTGCTCAAAGGAAAGCGCCGGGTGTCCGAGCAGATGGTCGAGTGGGCCGGTAAGTCGTTGGAATGGAGTGGCGATACGATCGCCAGGGTGAAGGATTTCGACGGAGTTTCGCGCGCCAAAACGGGCCGCAAGCTGCGTTTGGCGAATGCCAAGCGATTCGACCCCATTGCCGAAGACGATTTTCAGATCGCGTCCCGTTGGATTCATTTCGTAATTTTAGAGATGGCCGAGCTCGAAGGCGGTTTGCCGCTGAGTAAAGAGATCGCACAGCGCTTGGGCGTAAGCGTGCTCAACGTAGTAGAAGCGGTGGATCGTTTGAAGCGCGTGGGGGCCCTGGTGGAAACCCCTTCGGGCTACCGAGCCACGAAGCAGTACACCACCACGAAGATCCCCGGCACGTCGCCGGCCTTGAAGCGCTTACAGAAAGAGATTCTTTCGGCCGCGGCACGGGCGTTGGATGAAGTGCCGGTGGAAAAGCGCGATCAAAGTGCCATCACGATGGCGATCGATACGTCGAAACTTGCCGAGGCGAAAGACCGCATCAGAAAGTTCCGCCGCGAGCTGATGGAGTTTTTGCAAGACGGTAACCGGGACGGGGTGTATCAGCTCGCCGTTTCGTTTTTCCCGGTGGAGAGGGCCACTAGCCATGAGTAAGATTTTAACGTTTCTCAGTTTGATGGGACTGCTAATCGGTTGCGCAAAAGTGCCCGTACCCGCGGGGCAACCGACGTCCACCCTCGAAGGGCAAGAGACTCACGGCGGGGATCTGGCGGTGGCAATGCTGCGCACCGCTTTATTGACGTCCGGAGACAACGATCCGGAGCGCCGTCCGCTCATCACCAAGCTGATGACCATGCTTTCGACCTCCGTGGACTCGACTTTCGAAGCGCCGTTGTTCGAAGAGAAAAATGGTTTACTCGAGGTGAACCGAACGCGTGCTCTCTTTAACGGACAGCCGGAGCTACTGGCGCAAATCTTTGGCGTTTGGGACGGCGGCTTACTCACGCCGCCCGGTCAGAAAATGCTTCCCCACTATCGGGGCCGTACGATGACGCCGGAGCTTTTCCGTGAGCGGGGAATTCAACTCTTGGGCAGCCTGCAGTTTTGCTTTGAGCAAAACTACGAGCTGTCGTTCCTCATGCCGAGCTTCGACAAAGAGAAAGTTAAGGGCGTTCGCGTGGAGTACTCCTCCACCCCGCTTTACGACACTAGGATCAAACGCCGGGTGGACGTCGGAGTGACTCTCGATAGCGAACCGCGCATCTTGCTGGATAGCGCCCGCATCCAGGATTGGACCGCGAACAACTACGCGAATGATTACCTCGTGTATCACGAGTACGCCCACGTGCTCCTGAGGACGAGCGGAAGATCGGACGAGGACCACGTTCTGGCTTTGCTGCTCTACTCGGTATGCAGTCCGTCGAGTCTGCGATACCAGCTCAGGTTCGATACGCCGCTCGAACTCAAGAAGTAGTTAGTGGATTCGGTAGATGGCGGGGGTGCTGCTCGTGGTGTTCTCAGGTGCTTCCCAGGCCTGGAAATCTTACTTCGATCACAAGTACGAAGAAGCGCAATCACTGGTGCGAGCACACGGCGGGCAACCTTACGAGGGGCCGCGGCTTTCGTACCATACGGTATGGCACAACGTTTTCTGCGGGCTCGGGGATTTCGGGCAGGACAAAGGTTACCGGTGGAAAGATCGCGTGGCGTGGAAGTATGCGCGGCCGCGGTTGCAGCGTTTGTACGGTCCGCAGCTTCCCGAGGGGTCGCCCCCGTACGAACCCCGGATCGAGCTAGTGCCCGAGTACCCGGGCGTTTTGCGCGAAAAGATTCTGAATGACGTGGCCGCCGATCCGTTGTGGTTCACCAAAATTATTTTAAAACGCATTGGCCGGGTTCTGGGCAAAGCCACGCCGGTTAGTTTAGCGGTGGGGAGTTACTCGATTTCTGTAGGGTGGTTTGGCTATCTGCTCCTACCCATTCTGCTCGTGCTGATTTGGTACCGGCAATGGCGGTGGTTGGGGCTCATCGCCTTTACGGTTCCCACCGCGGCCACGGCGCTACTGGTCTACTCCGGCGGCGGCACGCCGTACTACTTCATCGGCCACCTGGTTGCGGCCGCAGTCGCCGTACTCTTCGCGCTGGAATGGGCGCTCCAACGAACTGTGCGAGCCAACAATGAAGGCTACCCAGAGGGTAAAGGCCTAAGTCTTCGATGCGAGTCTTGCGGATAGCTCAAGGCCCTAACGAGTCTGATATGCTTCTCACCGAAATGAGGAGCCATACCCAAGTTGGCGTCGGCGGAAAGCACGAAGAGACTTTTCTCTGGGTACTACACTTGGTTGTTCCCCTGACGCTGGTTCTCTTTTTCGGCTGGGGCTATTGCTACGGCCCGCGGTGGTTGCACCATATTCTTGCTCCCACCATTACTGGCCTTCCCAACGAAACGGCGCGTGAACTTGGACTGATTGAGAGCTTACAGCACTTACTGCTAGTGGCCTGCCTTACGTTGATTCTTCGTTCTTTTTTTTACAAGCCGGCCTACCGTCCACTAAAGGCATGTTTGGCGGTGTTGGTTTGCTGGGTTCTTCTCGAGGAGATCGACTACGGCTACCATTATGTAACTACTCTTTCGGGTGCCCCCCGCTGGCGGCACCTAAATATCCACAACTACGTCGACAATTTTAATTATAACTTGAGTTGGGTGGCCTACTTTTGTTCTTGGTTGTTTAGTTTGGCCAGCGCTATTCCGAAGACCAGCCGCATGTGGCGGGACTGGTTCCCCCACCGCTCGTTCATACTGACTGGACCCGCATTTTTGTCTATTCACCACCTTTTTAATCGCGTCATACTTGGTTCGCTGCGGCCCTTCGGAAGGCACCCCTTATCCGGCTCGATCGGGAATTCGCCTCGTGAATTTGCCGAACTGTATGCCTATCTGATTGTAACGCTGTATTTGATTTACCTGAGTAGAGGGCGATCGCGCGGAAGGCTCCCCGAAACGCCGACTTACGCGGTGTAAGGGCGGCAAACCTCTTCATCGGCCACCTGGTTGCGGCCGCAGTCGCCGTACTCTTCGCGCTGGAATGGGTGTTGGAAAGAGTTTTGGAGAAAAATGGTGGGCGGGCACGGGCTCGAACCGTGGACCCCCTCGGTGTAAGCGAGGTGCTCTAACCAACTGAGCTATCCGCCCCCAAAGTCATTCTGAGGTATCAAAAGGAAGTAAGTTCCTGCTGATACCTGGGTATGCCGCACGGCCCGGTTTTTATCAAGTTTCGTGCTAAAATAGGGCCTCGGTCACACCCCACATGGCACCCCTCAAAGAAAAAATTGGAATTTTAGGCCTGGGCCGCATGGGGCGTTGCCTCGTGCAAGGCCTGGTAGAGTCGCAAACCGTAGCCTCGTCGGACATCTGCTTCACGACTGGCCATCCCGAAACCCGGGAAGCCGCGGCCCGCGAGCTGGCCATCAACGGCATCGCCAACAACGAGACCCTGGTAAAACAGTGCGACATCATCGTTTTGGCCGTTAAGCCCCAGAACGCCTTCGATGTCCTGGCGGGCGTGGGCAAACATTTCACGAAGAACCACACGCTGATCTCCATTGCCGCCAGCCTCGACACCAAGATGCTGGAAAAGGCGATCGGTAAGAACGCCGCGGTGGTTCGCGCCATGCCTAACACCCCGGCCTTCGTTCGCGCCGGCATCACCGCCGCCTGCTTGGGCGAACATGCTGGAGACCGCGACTGGGCAAGGACCGAGGCCCTTTTTAAGCCCGTAGGACGGATTGTCCGCGTGGAAGAAAAACATATGAATGCCGTCACGGGGCTTTCGGGCTGCGGACCGGCATACCTATATGTGATTTTAGAATCGTTGATGGATGCCGGGATCAAGGTGGGGCTGCCGCGTGAGCTGGCGAGCCAGCTAGCCGCCCAGACCATGCTGGGCTCGGCTAAGATGCTACTCGACACCGGTAAACACCCCGCGGCGCTCAAAGACGAGGTCACGACTCCGGCCGGCTGCACCATCGACGGGTTAATGGAATTGGAAGAAGGCAAGCTTCGCGTCACCCTCATCAAAGCAGTAGTTCAGGCCACCAAACGGGCCGCCCGTTTGGCTAAAGCGGCCAAAAAAAATTAGTTCCCTTGTCGGAATCCTGACGACGCACGGCCCTAAACTGCCTTTTCCACTGGTTTTTCGTATGGTAAGCCCCAAAGCGAACGAGAGGAGCTTTTAATGGCGAATGCAAAACTGACGATCGGCGACAAGGTTTACGAGCTTCCCCTCTTCGAGGGCACGGAAGGTGAAAAGGCGATCGACATCACCAACCTTCGCGCCCAAACGGGGTACGTCACTCTCGACAACGGCTACATGAACACGGGCTCCTGCTCGAGCTCGATTACCTTCTTGGATGGCGAACAGGGGATCCTGCGTTACCGCGGTTATCCCATCGAACAGCTGGCCGAGAAGGCCTCGTTCACCGAGGTGAGCTACCTTTTGATTTACGGCAAACTGCCGACCGAAAAAGAGCTCAAGGCGTTCACCAACCAGCTCACTCGCCACACCATGATCCACGAGGACATGAAGCGCTTTTATGACGGCTTCCCCCGCGATGCTCATCCGATGGCGACCTTGTCGTCCGCGGTGAACACGCTGTCGACCTTCTACCAAAATGAAGGCGATACCGACGAGGGCCGCACGCTATCGATGTTCCGCCTGTTGGCCAAGTTGCCGACGATTGCGGCGTTTTCTTACAAGAAGTCGATCGGCCAGCCGTTCATCTACCCGACCAACTCTTTGGACTACTCGTCCAACTTCATGAAGATGATGTTCGGCGTGCCGGCCGAGGAATATAAGCCGGATCCGGTCGTGGCCAAGGCGCTCGACCTCCTGCTCATCCTCCACGCGGACCACGAGCAGAACTGCAGCACCTCGACCGTACGTCTGGTGGGTTCGAGCCGCGCCAACCTTTACGCCTCGGTGTCGGCGGGCATTTCCGCGTTGTGGGGCCCGCTCCACGGCGGCGCCAACCAAGAGGTGGTCGAGATGCTGAAATCCATCCACAAAGAGGGTGGCGGTGACGTGGTGAAGTTCGTGAATCGGGTGAAAAATCGCGAAAGCGGCGTACGCCTGATGGGCTTCGGCCACCGCGTTTATAAAAACTTCGATCCGCGCGCCAAGATCATCAAAAAGGCCTGCGACGAGATTCTGACCAAGATGGGCGTTCAAGACCCCCTGCTCGATATCGCGAAGCGTCTCGAAGAGGCCGCGTTGAGCGACGATTACTTCGTCTCGCGTAAGCTGTATCCGAACGTCGACTTCTATAGCGGCATCATTTACCGCGCGATGGGAATCCCCACGAACA
>JBGSST010000277.1:0-32129 GCA_041736915.1 Bdellovibrionota bacterium | reverse complement strand
GCGACGATTGCGGCTCCGAAGCCGGTTGCCCCAATTCCGCCGAAAGTGGCGCCCCCGGCGCCAGCCGCTCCGGCCCCCGCTCCCGCTCCGGCGTTGGATGCCAACGAGCTGGATCTTTCCATCGAGGGCGGAATGGAGATTTCGTTGGACGACGATCTGAAGGCGGTCTCCGAAAACACCGGCGCCCACCGTGTGGAACCGACGGTCGCCCCCACTCCGGGCGCGGTTCCGGTAACCGGCACGGGCTCGGCGCCCAATCCTCCTGGCGCGGCTCCCAAAAAAGGATTGATCAACCCGTTCAAAAAAACGGGCTGATTCCTTAGCGAGATTAGAAGTTCGTTACGCCGGAGCTGCTCACGCAGTTGGCGTGGCTGTTGTCATCGCGCAGCTGCTGAAAGTACGAGCTGAAGTTGTTGCGGAACTCGTTCAGCGTCCAACGCTGCGAAGCCACTCCGTAGATGCAACCGCAGTACGAGCGCCACTTTTCGAGACCATTCTGGTAGGCGTCGTTACCACCCGTAGCGCAACGCTCGGTGTTCTCGGAAAATTCTTGCGCGGTCCATTTGCCGCCGCCCGATTGCTGCGGAGGCGGAGCATTGCCCGTGGCTTGATCGTCACCGCATCCCGCTAGAGTCAAAAGAGCGCAAAAAAGAAGAGCGTAAGTCGAACGCATGGTACCCCCCATAATTCAACGGCCTTCGCGAAGGGTAGTAGAGCAACGAGGGTGCCAATGCGGTTGAGCCTGACGCGACCAGAATAGTGACGATGGGGTGACCAAATCCGTCGCCGCCGGACGGGAAAGGTCAGCGACGGATCTCGAACGAGGTGAACTCACTCGTTTCGATCGCGGTGCGGTTGCGAATCTCGACCTGCGTTACCTTGGCGAAGAGCGGCCCTCTTTCGCACCAAGTGGCGAGGCTTTCCGTCTCGGCGACCCCGCCCTCGGCGAGTACCTCAACCCGGGAATCGGGCAGGTTTTGGACCCAGCCGCTCACTCCAAGGCGCTTGGCGGCCCCCTGGGTGGCGTAACGAAACCCCACGCCCTGCACCCGACCGTGCACAATTAGATGAATTCTTTGAAGTTTCCCCACCGTTGAATCCTTGACCCAATTCCGTTAAAACCGCCGAGGGAGTCCAAATGACCAATTCCGTTCAGCCCGAAAAACTGGCCCAGCTTATCGACCACACTTTGCTTCGTCCAGAAGCGACGGAAGCCGAGGTGCGAAAGCTGTGCGACGAGGCTCGCGAGCACAACTTCAAAACGGTGTGCATTCTCGCGAAGTGGCTGCCGAAGGCCACCGAGTGGCTGAAGGGTTCGGCCGTGTTGCCCATTACCGTGATTGCGTTTCCCTCGGGCGAGGGGGCGCCGGAGGCAAAGGCGGCCGAAACTCGCGAGGCCGTAGCCGCGGGTGCGAAAGAGATCGACGTCGTGCTGAACCGGCAGTGGATCAAAGAAAAAAATTATCAGCAAACCTACAACGAGCTTTACCAAACCGTGACTGCGGCCAAGGGGCTGCCGGTCAAAGTGATTTTGGAAACTAGCGAGCTGAACGACCTTGAGAAAACGATCGCGTGCGCGATTGCGAAGGCGGCTGGCGTAGCGTTCGTGAAGACCTCTACCGGCTTCTCCAAGAGTGGGGCCACCGAAGCTGACGTGCGCCTGATGCGCGCGGTGGTCGGTGAGGAGATCGGGGTTAAGGCGAGTGGCGGGATTCGCGATTTCGCCACCGCGAAAAAGATGATCGAAGCGGGGGCCAACCGGCTGGGTTTGTCGGCCTCGATCGCAATCGTCACCGGGGCTAAGGCCGAAGCTGGCGGTTACTAAAATGAAGAAGTTTCGGAGAGTAGTTTGTCTCGTGGCCGACGGCTTTGGCGTGGGCGAAGCGCCCGATGCCGCCGCTTACGGCGACCTCGGCTCCAATACGATGGGCAACCTGGCTAAAGCGGTGGGTGGCATCCGCCTTCCTAACCTGGAGAAGCTGGGGCTCGGTACGCTCGGCCGCTTCGACGGCGTTAGCGCGGTGGATCCGAAGGCCTTTGTGTGCCGTTTGGCGGAGAAGAGTCAGGGCAAGGATACGACCACGGGCCACTGGGAGCTGGCGGGGCTCGTCACCGAGAAAGCGTTCGCGCTATTTCCCAGCGGGTTTCCCCAAGAACTGACTGACGCCGTCGCCAAAGCCGGCAACGTGCCCGGCTGGCTGGGTAACAAAGCGGCCAGCGGCACCACGATCATCGAGGAGCTGGGCGAGGAAAGCATTCGCACGGGCAAGCCCATCCTCTACACCTCCGGTGATTCGGTTTTTCAGATCGCGGCGCACGAAAAACATTTCGGGTTGGATCGGCTGTATCAGGTTTGCGAAGCCGCCCGCCGCGTGACGTTGCCCTACCAGATTGGTCGTGTGATCGCGCGCCCGTTCGTCGGAGAAACCAAAGCCACCTTCAAGCGTACCGAGAATCGCCGCGACTATTCCATTGCGCCGCCGCCCAACTGCGTGGACGCGCTGGGGGAGGCCGGGGTGAATGTAATCTCCGTCGGTAAAATCGAAGATATTTTCGATCATCGCGGCTTTGCCGCCACCAATCACACGGGCAACAACAAAGATTCGCTGGAGGCCACGCTCGGCTTTTTCGATAAGGCGCAAGACAAAGACCGAACCTTCATCTTCACTAATCTCGTGGACTTCGACATGCTGTGGGGCCACCGCCGCGATCCCAAAGGCTACGCCGGCTCGCTGGTCGAGCTCGACCAGTACCTGCCGAAGTTTCTCGCGAAGATGAACGAGGACGACCTACTGCTGCTGACCGCGGACCACGGTTGCGATCCTACCTTTCGGGGCACGGATCACACGCGTGAGTACGTACCGCTGATCGCTTATTCGCCGCGCGCGGCGGGCAAGCGGTCGGGAGATCGCGGCAGCATGGCCGACGTGGGCGCGGCACTTCTGCAAAGCTTTGGCGTGACTCCGCCACCCGCATTACCGAAGGCGAACAGCTTTCTTACCGATTGGCTGCCATGAGCCACGCCCTTAGCGCCAAGAAGTTCATCGCCTATAAACGCGACGGGCACGAGCATTCGCCGGACGAGCTGAAAGTTTGGCTCGACGAATTTCTGGCCGATAGAGTTCCCGAGTACCAGATGTCGGCGTGGCTAATGGCCGTTTTTTTTCGCGGGATGACTCCCAAGGAACTTTCCGCCTGGACAGACTTAATGACCTCTTCGGGCGCCACGTTGCCGCGCTCGGCGGGGGCCTTTTCCGTCGATAAGCACAGCACTGGCGGCGTAGGCGATAAGCCGTCGCTGCTTTTGTTGCCCATCGTGCAAACGGTGGCGGGGCGTTTGTGGGGCCAGGGAAAGGTGAAGATTCCGATGATGTCGGGTCGCGGGCTGGGCCACAGCGGCGGCACGCTCGACAAGCTCGATTCGATTCCCGGTTTCCGCTCGCGCGTGAATCGCGACGAGGCGCTGAAACTTTTGCGCGACAATGACTACGTGATGATGGGGCAGACCGATGATCTCGTGCCGGCGGATCGGCGCTTGTACGCCTTGCGCGACGTGACCGGTACGGTCGAAAGCCTGCCGCTTATCGTGTCGAGCATATTGAGCAAGAAGATGGCGGAAGGGCTCGATGGTCTCGTGCTGGACGTGAAGTTCGGTCCCGGCGCCTTTATGGCTACTCGGGAAAAGGCCCGCGAGCTGGCTTCGAAGCTCGTGGAAGTGGCGACGTTGCGGAATGTGAAGACCGTGGCGTGGCTCACGCGCATGGACGAGCCTCTGGGATATGCGGTAGGCAACGCTCTCGAGGTGCAAGAGTGCATCGAGTTTTTGTCGGGCGAAGCACGCGACAAAGGGTTGTATGATGTCACCGTAACGCTCGCGGCAACCATGCTCGAGATCGCGTCGAAGGGAAGTTTGTCTTTTGAGGCGGCGAGGGGCGAGATCGCCAAAGAGCTGGAAGGCGATCGGCCGCGGCAATCCTTCGAGACGATGGTGTTGGCGCAGGGCGGGGACCTAAAAAAGTTTGCGGAGTCGAAGCACGTGGCGGAGGCGGAGTACCGTACCATCGAGATCAAAGCGCCGAAGGCCGGCTGGCTGGCCAAAGCCGAGGCCCGCACGTTGGGCGAAGCGGGGCTCAGCCTTGGCGCCGGGCGTGAGCGGTTCGACGCGCAGATAGACAATTGGGCCGGGTTTCGACTCCTTAAAAAGGTGGGAGACCAGGTGAAGTCCGGTGAGGTCCTCTGTCGGGTGTTCTTTCGCCGGAATATCCAGGAAGGGCCACTCGTCGAGCGGCTCTCCGGCGCCTTCGAAATAAGCGACGAGTCCGTCGCGGTCCTACCCTGGTGTGCAGAAAGGCTTTAATCCGATGAACTGGGAAAACTTACAAAAAGCGAAACAGGCCCTCGAGAAGAAGTTCGGCACGCTACCTCGCCATGCCCTGATTTTAGGAAGTGGATTAGGCGGGGTAATCGACGGCATGACGGACCAGGAGGGTGAGCTGCCCTTCGCCGAAATTCCTCACATGGCGAAAGCCAACGTGGAGGGGCACTCCGGCCGGATCGTAGTCGGCAAAATTGGCGGCGCCCGGGTCGTGGGCGTGCAGGGGCGATTGCATTTTTACGAAGGCCACCCGATGGAGCAAGTGGTGCTGCTCGGCCGCGCCCTGGCTTTGGCGGGGGTCGAAAATTTCGTGCTGACTAACGCCGCCGGCGGTCTGAATGCCGCGCTCGCGCCGGCTGACCTCTTGCTGATCGAAGACCACTTGAGCTGTTTCATGCCTAGCCCGCTACTCGGGCCCAATGAACCTCGGCTGGGAATACGGTTTCCCGACATGTCGGGAGTGTATAACTCCGGCCTGCGCGCGAAGCTGAAGGCCGCCGCCGTGCGCGCGAAGGTCGATCTGAAAACGGGAGTTTACCTTGGCATCACCGGCCCTACCTACGAAACGGCCGCCGAAGTGAAGCTTTACCGTGGGCTTGGCGCCGACGTGGTCGGCATGTCGACCGTGCCCGAGGCCGTAGCGCTCCATCACATGGGCAAAAAAGTTGCGGGCATCTCCTGCGTCACCAATCTGGCCGCGGGCGTTGGCGAAACGACCACCCATGCCGACGTGCTCAAAGGCGCCGCCCAGGCTCAGGACCGCATGGCGAGGTTGCTCGCCGAAGCTTTTCCTCTTTTCGAAAGTCGCTCATGACACCCATCACCCCCATCGAAGATCTTCCCAAGGCCATCGGCCGGCTCGTTCGCAAAGCCAAAGCCGCGCGCAAGAAGGCGTACGCGCCCTATTCGAAATTTTTGGTCGGTTGCGCGCTGCTCGATGATGAAAAGAAAATGCACAGCGGCTGCAACGTGGAGAACGTGTCGTACTCGGCCACCGTCTGCGCGGAACGGGTTGCGGTGGGAAAGATGGTTTCTCGCGGAGCGCGGCATATCTCGGTCGTGGTGGTCCTAACCAATTCAGACGAACCCGTTTTTCCTTGCGGCGTATGCCTCCAGGTACTGAACGAGTTCGGCAAAGAGGCCGAGGTCTACGCGGTCAACCGCCGCGCCACCGTCTTCGCCCGGGCCACCATTGCGGAGCTCTTGCCTTCGCGCTTTGAGCAACGCCATCTGTCGCGGTAAATCCGTTAATTCTTTTGCGTTTTTTGGACGCCGCCGGGATAATGAGATTCAGTAGCGGTTCACCCCAGTTCTAGCTCAATCGCGTACGCTACCAGCCAACTGAAAAAGTTTAAGTAAGGAGCCACCCATGTCTTTTGACGTGAAATCCCTAGTCGGCGGACTACAGGACCTGGAGAAGTTTCGGAAATTCAGCTGGTCGGGCTCCTTCCAAGAGTACATCGACATCGTAAAAGAGAAGCCGGAAGTGACGCGTAACGCGTTCCAGCGTCTTTACGACCTCATCTTTAGTTTCGGTTCCGAAGAGTACGTCGAGTTCAAAAAGAAGATCACGACCTACCACTTCTTCAAGGACCCGATCGAGAACGGCAAAGACGCGGTGTTCGGCCTCGACGTTCACCTGCAAAAGCTGGTCAACGTGCTGAAGTCGGCCGCGCAAGGGTACGGCACGGAACGCCGGGTCATTTTGCTGCACGGTCCCGTGGGTTCTTCCAAATCCACCATCGCCCGCCTGCTGAAGAAGGGTGTGGAGTGGTATTCGCACACCGACGAAGGGGCGCTCTACACCTTCAAGTGGGTAATCGAAGACAAAGACCTGGCGAAGACCGTTCTGGGCGGGGCGACGGAGTTCCTTTCGCCGATGAACGAAGAGCCGCTGAAGCTGATTCCTGCGGAGCACCGCAAAAAATTCATCGAAGAGATTAACCGGGGCCGCAAAGAGGGCCACCGCGTGAATGTCGAAGGCGAGCTGTGCCCCCCTTCGCAGTACATTTACGACGCCCTGATGAACCACTACGACGGCGACTGGACGCGGGTCATCGACCACGTTCGCGTCACGCGCTTGCTGATGTCCGAAAAAGGCCGCATCGGTATCGGCACGTTCCAGCCGAAAGACGAAAAGAACCAGGACTCGACCGAGCTCACCGGCGACATCAACTACCGGAAGATCGCCGAGTACGGCTCCGATTCGGATCCCCGCGCTTTCAACTTCGACGGCGAGTTCAACATCGCGAACCGCGGCATGATCGAGTTCATCGAAGTGCTGAAGCTGGACGTAGCTTTCTTGTACGACCTGCTCGGTGCGTCGCAAGAGCACAAGGTGAAGCCGAAGAAGTTCCCGCAGACGGACATCGACGAAGTCATCATCGGCCATACCAACGAGCCCGAGTACCGCAAGCTGCAGAACAACGAGTTCATGGAAGCGTTGCGCGACCGTACGGTGAAGATCGATGTTCCCTACATCACTAAGCTCAATGAAGAGGTGAAGATCTACCGGAAAGACTTCAATCCCCGGAAGATTCGGGCGAGCATCGCTCCCCACACCATCGAGATGGCCGCCATGTGGGCGGTGCTTACCCGGCTCGAGGTACCGAAGAAGGCTAACCTCACGCTGCTTCAGAAGCTGAAGCTGTATAACGGTAAGTCGTTGCCCGGTTTCACGGAAGACAACGTGCGGGAACTCCGTAAGGAAGCGCTGCGCGAAGGCATGGAAGGCATCTCGCCACGTTACATTCAGGACAAGCTCTCGAATGCGCTCGTGATGAATTCCAAAGACGGTGCCGTGGCCAGCATCAACCCCTTCATGGTTCTCAACGAACTCGAAGGCGGTCTCAAGCACCATTCGCTCATCTCCAACGAAGACAAGAAAAAGCACTACCGTGAGCTGCTGGCCGTCGTGAAGCAGGAGTACGAAGACATCGTGAAGAGCGAAGTCCAGCGTGCCATCTCGGCCGACGAAGAAGCGATGGCCCGCCTGTGCGGCAACTACATCGACAACGTTAAGGCCTACACGCAGCGCGAGAAGGTGAAGAACAAGTTTACCGGCCAGGACGAAGAGCCGGACGAGCGCCTGATGCGTTCGATTGAAGAGAAGATCGACATTCCGGAAAGCCGCAAAGACGATTTCCGTCGCGAAGTGATGAACTACATCGGTGCCTTGGCGCTGGATGGACGTCAGTTCGACTACAAGACCAACGAACGCCTGCACAAAGCGCTCGAGCTGAAGCTGTTCGAAGACCAGAAGGACACCATCAAGCTTACGAGCTTGGTTTCCAACGTGGTCGACCAGGCTACGCAGGAGAAGATCGACATCGTTAAATCGCGGCTCATCAAGAACTACGGTTATGACGAGGTATCGGCTACCGACGTACTGAACTTTGTTGCCTCAATTTTTGCGCGCGGCGACGTGAAGCGGAAGTAAACCCTTACCGGAGAGCTATGAACGCGGGAATTAAACGGGATCACCTGCGCTTTAAGCAGATCGTCAAAGGCAAGATCAAGCAGAACCTGAAGAAGTACATCACTCAGGGTGAGCTGATCGGACGCCAAGGCAAAGATCTGGTCTCTATTCCCGTTCCGCAGATCGATCTTCCGAAGTTCAAGTTCGGAAAGCGCCAGTCCGGCGGCGTCGGGCAGGGCGAAGGCCAGGCCGGACAGCCCGTGGGTCAGGGTGAAGAACCGGGCCAGGCGGGCAACGGCGAAGGCCAGCACCAGCTCGAAGTCGATCTCACTTTGCAGGAGCTCGCCGACATGCTGGCGCAGGAGCTGGAGCTTCCCAACATCAAGCCCAAGGGCTCGGGTCTGGTGGCTACGGACAAGAATCGTTTCAACGGCATTCGTAGCGTGGGCCCCAATAGCTTGCGCCATATCAAGCGCACCTACAAAGAGGCGCTGAAGCGCCAGATTATCGCCGGGAATTACGATCCGTTGGATCCCCGGATCGTGCCGGTCAAGAAGGACTTCCGCTACCGCGCATCGCGGCCCATCGTAAAGCCCGAGAACAACGCGGTCATCGTGTACATGATGGACGTATCGGGCAGCATGGGCGACGAGCAAAAAGACATTGTCCGCACGGAGTCGTTTTGGATCGATACCTGGCTGCGCAGCCAGTACAAAGAGTTGCAGATCCGCTACATCATCCACGACGCTTCGGCGCGCGAGGTCGACCAGCACACTTTTTATCACACGCGCGAAAGCGGCGGCACGCTCATCAGCTCCGCTTACAAGCTGTGTAACGACATCTTGCAGCAGCAGTATCCGGTGGAGCAGTGGAACATCTATGCGTTTCACTTTTCCGACGGCGACAACTGGAGCGGCGAAGACACGAAACTTTGCGTCGACATGCTGAAGAACGAGCTGCTGCCCAAGTGCAACGCTTTTTGCTACGGCCAGGTAGAAAGCCGCTACGGCAGCGGGCAGTTCATCAAGGATATCGTCGAGAATTTCAAAGAAGACGAGCGCATCATCACCTCAAAGATTGAAAGTAAGGAAGCGATCTACCGCTCCCTAAAAGACTTTCTCGGGAAGGGAAAATGAAGCGGGTTCTCACCGACGAATTACTGAAGGCTCATCAGCACGTAAAAGAGCTCGCCAAGGGCTATGGTCTCGATACGTTCGAGGTCATCTTCGAGCTGGTGGACTACGACGAAATCAACGAGATCGCGGCGCTGGGCGGCTTCCCCACGCGCTATCCCCATTGGCGCTTCGGCATGGAGTACGACTATCTCCAGAAGGGCTACGAGTGGGGCCTGCAAAAGATTTATGAGCTTGTGATCAATACCGATCCTTGCTACGCGTACCTGCAGATGGGTAACGAGATCGTCGACCAGAAGCTGGTCATGGCCCACGTGTACGGCCACTGCGATTTCTTCAAGAACAACCTCTGGTTCTCGAAGACCAACCGCAAAATGCTCGACCAGATGGCGAATCACGCCACCAAGATCCGTTATTTCCAGGATCGTTTTGGCGTCGATAACGTCGAGAACTTCGTGGACGTTTGCGCGTCGCTCGACAACCTCATCGATTTCTACTCGCAGTTCGTGCCCAAAAAATCGGTTTCGGCGGGACAGGGCGAGCAGGACGAGCGCAATGCGCCTTCGGGAATTCATCGTTTTGAGAGCAAAGGGTACATGGAGAAGTACATGAACCCGGCTTCGTACATTGAAGAGCAGGAAGAGAAGCTAAAGGCGGAGGCCGAGAAGGCCCGCAAATTCCCGCCGCGTCCCGAGAAGGACGTACTGCAGTTCCTGATCAACTACGCGCCGATGGAAAACTGGCAGCGCGAAGTGCTGTCGATCGTGCGCGAAGAGGCTTATTACTTCGCTCCGCAGGGGCAAACGAAGATCATGAACGAGGGCTGGGCCAGCTACTGGCACTCCTTCCTGATGACGAACCACATTTTGCGCGACTCGGAAGTCATCGACTTCGCTGACCACCACGCCGGTACTTTGGCGACGCGGCCCGGCCAGATCAACCCGTACAAGCTCGGCATCGAGCTATACCGCGATATCGAAGATCGCTGGAACCGCGGCAAGTTCGGCAAAGAGTACGATGAGTGCGACGACGCCAGCGTGAAAAAGCACTGGGATAAAAAGCTCGGGCTCGGCCGGCAGAAGATTTTTGAAGTCCGCAAGGTTCACAACGACGTGACCTTCATCGACACCTACTTCAACGAAGAGTTCAGCTACCAGCAGAAGCTCTTCACCTACGGCTTCAACCGCCGCACGGGACAGTACGAGATCGTCGATAGAGACTGGAAAAAGGTAAAGAATCAGCTGCTATTTGCGCTCACCAATTTCGGTAATCCCATCATTCGGGTGGAAGACGGCAACTTCGAGAATCGCGGAGAGCTACTGCTGACCCACCAGCATGAAGGGATTGATCTCGAGTATGACAAAGCGGTGGAAACCCTCCGCAACCTGCACGTCATGTGGAAACGCCCGGTGCACATTTTCACCAAGTACAACTCCCAGGGCAAACTGATCTCCTTCGACGGTAAAGAAATTCACGAGAAAGACGCCTAGAGCGGCGTCCAAAAATTCAAATCGAAAAAACTTAGGAGCTCCTATGGCGGGACCGTTAAAAGTCCTTATTACGGGTAGCTGCGGACTCATCGGCAGCGAGGCCGTGCGCTTTTATTGCGGCGCGGGTCACACCGTACGCGGCATCGACAACAACTTGCGCCGTTATTTCTTTGGCGCCGGCGGCGATACGTCATCCGTGCAAACACGTTTGACGCAGGAGCTAGCGAACTACGAGCACATTTCGTTCGATATTCGCGATCGCAAAGAGGTCGACCACGTTTTCTCACAGTTTCAGCCGGACTTGGTGATTCATACCGCCGCCCAGCCGTCGCACGACTGGGCGGCCAAAGAGCCGTTCACGGATTTCGAAGTGAACGCGGTGGCGACGCTGAATTTGCTCGAGAGCTTCCGGAAACACACCCCCAAGGGCGTTTTCTTGTTCATGAGCACGAACAAGGTCTACGGCGACGCGCCGAACTTCGTTGAGCTTACCGAAACGAAGCTGCGCTACGAGTACGGTCCCGAGCTAATGGGGAAGGGGATTCCCGAGACGATGAGCGTCGACCAGTGCCTTCACTCGCTGTTCGGCGCCAGCAAGCTATCGGCCGACATTCTTTGTCAGGAGTACGGTCGTTATTTCGGATTGAACGTCGGCGTGTTTCGCGGCGGCTGCCTCACGGGCCCGCAGCACGCGTCGGTCGAACTGCACGGGTTTTTGTCTTACATCGTAAAGTGCGCGGTCACCGGCAAGCCGTACACGATCTTCGGCTACAAGGGTAAGCAGGTCCGCGACCAGATTCACTCGCGCGACGTCATCCGCGCTTTCGAGTGTTTCCGCAAGGCCCCCCGGAAGGGCGAGGTCTACAACCTCGGCGGTGGCTACCGCAATAGCGCCTCGGTGCTCGAGATTATCGGAATGCTCAAAGACAAGTTTCAACTCACGCTGAATCACAGTTACCAAGAGCAGGCGCGCAAGGGCGATCACATCTGCTACTACAGCGACCTCACCAAGCTGAAGCAGCACTACCCTAGCTTCGAACTGACGATGAGTTTGGAAGATATTCTATCGGAAATGATCCATGAGATGCGGTCGGTAACCGCAAAGGCGGCTTAATGCGTATCTTGATTACTGGTGGCGCTGGCTTCGTAGGCACGTACCTGGCCCTGGCGTACCGCAAGCTTGGCTACGACGTGGTAGCGTTCGACAATCTGCACCGTCGTGGTTCAGAAACCAACTTGGAAAACTTGAAGCAAGCGGGCGTTAGCTTCACCCACGGCGATATTCGTCAGCCCAACGACCTGGAAGATCTCCCGGGAAACTTCGACGTGATGGTCGAGGCCTCGGCGGAGCCTAGCGTGCAGGCCGGCGTAAGCGGTTCGCCCGCATACGCGGTCCACAGTAATCTGTTTGGGGTGTTCCACGCGCTGGAATTTGCGCGCCACCGTTGCGCCGGGCTGGTGTTTCTGTCTACCTCGCGCGTTTACTCGATGGAACCTTTGCGTGGACTAAAGCTCGATGAGACCGAGCGGCGTTTCGTGCTCGCGGCAAACGGCAACGCCGTTCCCGGCATCAGCAAGGATGGCATTTCGGAAGCTTTCCCCGTGAATACCGCACGCTCTTTCTACGGGGCCACGAAGCTCGCGGGTGAAATGCTGATTCAGGAGTACAGCGCACAGTACGGGCTGCCGGCGGTGATCAACCGCTGCGGGGTGCTCGCCGGCCCTGGACAGTTCGGAAAGACCGACCAGGGGGTCTTTAGCCTTTGGGTTTACCGCCACCTCTCCGGACAGCCGGTGACTTACACCGGCTTCGGCGGAAAGGGAAAACAGGTTCGCGACCTCCTTCACGTCGAGGATCTGTTTCAGCTGCTACAGAAACAAGTGGCCGACTTCGCTAAGCTCAAGGCCGATGTCTTTAACGTGGGCGGCGGTCCCGAGAACGCCGTTTCGCTGAAGGAGTGGACTCGCCTCGTACAGCAGGCGACCGGCCGGAAGGTCGAGGAAAAGTCCTCCGTCGAGACTTCGGTGGTCGACGTTCCGTACTACGTTACGAATAACGGACTGGTTACCCAGCGTTATGGCTGGAAACCGTCAATTAAACCCGCAGAGATTGCAAAGAGCATCACGAAGTGGGCGATGGAAAATCAGGACGCGATAAAACGCGCCGCCGCCTAGGAAATCATATGGATCTATCGGTAGTCATTCCGGCGTTCAACGAGGCACAGAATCTTCCCGCCACGTTGACCGATTTAGCCAAGGCGCTGGATCCGCTTGGTATCCGCTACGAGATCGTCGTCGTGAATGACCATTCTTCCGACGGTACGGAAAAAACGGTCGGCGAAATCGCTAGAGCCGTCCCCCAGGTCCGCGTCGTGAATAATTCTCTGCCGAACGGTTTTGGCTACGCCGTTCGCGCCGGCCTCGACGCGGCCCGCGGCAGCGCGATTGCCGTTTACATGGCCGACAGCTCCGACGTTCCCGCCGATCTGGTGAAGTTCTACCAGACCATGCAGGAGAAGAACGTGGACTGCGTGTTCGGCTCCCGCTTCATGAAGGGTGGGCGAGTCGTTGATTATCCGGCGCACAAGTTTTACCTGAACCGTTTGGTCAATTTCTTCATCCGCGTCGTCTTCGGCATCCGGTACAACGACACGACGAACGCTTTTAAGCTGTACCGTAGATCGACGATTGAGAATCTGCGCCCGTTTTTGGCGTGCCACTTCAACCTGACCGTAGAGCTACCGCTGAAGGCAATCGTGCGCGGTCACTCTTACGCGGTGGTACCTAACGCTTGGATCAACCGTAAGTACGGCGTTTCGAAGTTAAAAATCCACGAGATGGGATCGCGTTACCTGTTCATCATCATCTACTGCCTCCTGGAGCGTTGGCTGTCCCGCGGCGACTACCTGAAGCGTAGTGTAGAAATCTCGGGGCAAAGCCGGCGTGCCGGCGATAAGGCGGCCTAGTGAGCTGGAAAACACCGAACCAGGATCTGTTCTCCGGCCCCGGCCTCTCCCGGGCCGGCGGCTTTCATTCCGTCGGCGAACTGGCACTGGCGATCGTTATCGTCGTGGGGCTAGTTCCGCTCTCGCTCTATTACCTCTTCTACGACCTGAGTAATCCGTTGCTGGACCCCCACCCCTGGCGACAGGCGCAGACTGCGCTCACCGTTCGTTCGTTCTTCGAAGAGGGGATCGGGTTCTGGAAGTATCCGACCACGATGAACGGGGAGCTGTGGAACTTCACGCGCGAGTTCCCCATCTACCAAGTTGCCGTAGCCATCTTTATGTACCTGGGCCAGTCGTTGGAGGTGGCCGCGCGCACGGTCAGCATCCTGTCCTTCGCCGCCGCCACGTACTTTCTGAGCCGGCTCGTTTCCCTGTTCTTTGGTCCGCGCACTGGCGTGTGGGCTGGGTTGCTCTACCTGACACTACCGTTCTGCACCATCTTCGCCCGCGCCTGTCTCATCGACTTCATGGTGCAGGCCTTCACGTTGGCGTTCTTGTTTCACGCCGCCCGCTACCTCACCCCGCGCGTCACCGGCGGCGGCTTTCCCGTGGCCGTGCTGGTTTATGGCTTGCTCGCGGCGGTGGCCAAAGTTCCATTCTGGATGCTGGCCTCATTCTTCATTGGGCTATGGATCTTGGTGGACTGCTTGATTCGCCACGAGGTTCGCCCGCGCGAGCGCAACGTACTGATTGCTCTGTTCATCCAGTGCGTGGCGGGGCTGCTATGGGCCAAACACGCGCAGAACACCTACTCCGCCAACATCTCCGTTGAAGAAGCCTCGTGGCTTTTTGGTCCGATGGAGATCCGCTTTGATCTCGCTCATTGGACGAAGCTTGCCGGCTCGCTTTCCCGTTCGGTGCTGAACACGTGGCTCGTGGTGCCGCTGGCCGCCGCGTTGTTCATTCCCGGACCGTACCGCCGCTTTTTCTGGGTGTTCGTGGCGGGCTGTTTCTTTTCGGTGCTCGTGTGGTTTCGTATCCACGCCGCGCACGATTACTACTTCTTGATCGAGCTGCCGTTTCTCATCGCGATCGCCGCCTACGGGCTCGTTCGCATTTTCGAGGTGGGCCGTTTTCATCGCGCCTGGTACGGAGTGATGCTCGTGGCTTTCTTGTGGTCACTGAAGGGCTTGCCGTATCGCTACGAAACGATCTCGTTCGACTACCGTAAATGGCTTGGCCCCTACCAAGAAGTGGCCCAGCTCATCGAGGCCGACGAGATCGTTTTGTCGGATCATCTCGACCTCATGGTGCCGATCTACGCCAACCGCTACGTAGCGTGGTCTGACGTGAAGTTCTCGGGCGGTGTTTCACCGTGGGTCGCGGAGCGAATCTCCGCCTACCGATTCGAGCCGGGCCGAACCGACTTTGGCGTGCTGGCCGGCAAAAAAACCTTGGGGCTGGCCTGGGACAGCAAAGGGGTGGCCTACTTCCGCGTCGATCCGTTTCTGCGCCACTCCACCCGACTGGTGTTGTGGAATGACGACGCCGACCTGAAACCCAACGAGCGTGCAGCCTTGGCCTGCCGAATTGCGCTTCCCGCCGGGGCCGCGCCCTGGGAGGTGATCACCTCTACCGGTCACCGAGTGGCCCTTCCCCCCTATAAGCACCTGGGGGCCACCCCGAATGGGGCCGCCGAGTGCGCGCTAAAGGTATCCCGGCTTCCCTCTTTTCAAACCCGTAATTAAGGCCGATGATGGGCCTCTTAAAAAGTGGGAGGAAGCCCCTTGTCTTCGACGCATCAAGAAGAGCTCTTCGTAGATCTAGATAGCCACCCGTTATACCGGAACGTCCTGCAGATTCTCGAGTCCGCTGGCAACTCCATCAATCTAGATCCCAATGTTTTCAATAGATTAAGTAAGCCCCGCCGCTGCTTGTACGTCTCCATTCCCGTAAGGATGGACGACGGCACGATCAAGACCTTCGACGGTTTCCGCGTGCACCACAATACGACCTTGGGCCCCGGAAAAGGCGGTATCCGCTACCATCCCGAAGTGAGCTTTGGCGAAACGGCGGCCCTGGCCACCCTGATGACCTTGAAGAACTCGCTCGTGCGGCTTCCGCTCGGCGGCGCCAAGGGCGGTATCCGCTGCGATCCCACGAAGCTGTCGCGGCGCGAGAAGCAGAGCCTGACTCGCCGGTACACCTCGGAAATTCACATGTTTATCGGCCCGGACAAGGACATCCCGGCGCCGGACGTAGGTACCGACGCCCAGACGATGGCTTGGGTG
Source organism: Bdellovibrionota bacterium (assembly GCA_041736915.1). Taxonomy (GTDB): domain Bacteria; phylum Bdellovibrionota; class FAC87; order UBA2466; family UBA2466; genus JBGSST01. The sequence goes on along the minus strand of JBGSST010000277.1, from coordinate 16,474 downwards.
ATGGACACGTACAGCGCGCAGGTTGGTTTCGCCGTTCCCGGCGTGGTCACCGGTAAGCCGATCGAAATCGGCGGCTCGCTCGGACGCGTGGATGCCACCGGCCGTGGCGTAGTTTACACGGTTATCGAAGCGGCCAAGCGGTTGGGCTACGAGCTCAATCACGAGACGAAGGTGGCCGTACAGGGTTTCGGAAACGTGGGCTTTCATTCGGCCAAGCTCATGCAAAGTATCGGCACCAGCATCGTCGCGATCAGCGATGTGTCGGGCGGTCTGTACAACCCCAAGGGGCTCGACCTCAACGAAGTCCGTGAGTACATCACGCGCAATCAGACGGTTAAGGGTTTCCCGAGTGCGGAGTTCGTCACTAACGAGCAGCTGCTCGAGCTGCCGGTGGATGTACTGATTCCCGCGGCGCTGTCCAACCAGATCACCGAAGAGAATGCCGGCCGTATCAAATGCAAGATTTTGGCGGAAGGCGCGAACGGTCCGACGACCATCGGCGCGAGCCAAATCCTTCACGAAAAAGGGGTATTCATCATCCCCGACATTCTCGCCAACTCGGGCGGCGTGATCGTGTCCTACTTCGAGTGGGTGCAGGGCATGCAGAACTTCTTCTGGAGCGAGAAGGACGTTAACAACAAGCTTTGGGAGATCATCTCGAACGCCTTTAACCGCGTGTACGAGTGCCACAAGTCGAAGAACTTGCCGATGCGGCAGGCTGCGTTTGCGGTCTCCGTCGAGCATCTGTCGACGGCGATGCTGCTTCGCGGGTTCTTCCCGTAATCCATTTGCGCTTAGGAATCGTCCTGCTGGTGGGGTTCGCCTTCGCGGCTTCCCTGCGCGCGGAGCGCGGTATCGTGTCGAAAGGCGCGGTCGTGGGCCCTGGCGTCTGCCTCGTCGAGCTGGCCAAGGTATCGGGATTGGTAGAAAAGAACGATTTCTCCGTGCACCGATCCCTTTTTGACTATTTCACCTATCTCGGCGAGGACTTTCGCCGCGCGCTGCGCGAGGTAGGAGAGAACGACCAGTGGCTGGATGCGGGCAGCGGGTCGGGGTACGCGATTCTCGACTATCAGCGCGGGTATCTAATGACGGAATTGCCGAGCGGAAAAACTATCGGCGTTACCGTAGTTCTTCCCAAAACGGGAATCGCCGTTCGGCAGACCTTGATCGAAGAGGGCTACGGTTCTCGAAATCAGTTTATCTTCGGCAACTACATCGAAGACCTACCGGTTGAGCAGCTGGGCAAAAACAAAGTCATCTCGGATCTTTTTGGGCCGATGTCGTATACGAGCAACCCGACGGACGTAATGAATCGTTACCTCGACGTGGCCACGCCGGAGGCCCAGATTTTTCTGAAGACCTCTTACGGTAAGACCTCCGTGAATTTGACGGACGGCAGTACCATCGCGTTCGAGGATTATCTGGGTCGGGTACTGGCGGGTCACGAGGTTATCAATCATCGAAATGGGCAGGTACACATTCGCTTAAAGCCGTTGGGCGTGGCAAAGATTCCCAAACTCAAGCTAGTGCGCATTGTCGACGATGGAACTCCACCGCCGTCCCGAGTATTCGAAGAGGTGCGGCCATGAAGCTAATGGCAGTATGGCTCATTCTGGCTTTGATGGCCCAGGCTGAAGAAGTGCGAATGCGGCACGTTCCGCCGCTGGCCAATACCGTGTGCGGTATGCAGCTCTACGGACTAGCTCAGATTTTGGAGAGCAATTACAGCTTCTACACGGGACGCACGCTTCGCGATTACTACGGGGCTTTTGGTGCGGGGTTTCTTCGTTCGTTGCGGGAGCTAAGGCCGGAAGACACTTGGCTCGATTCTGGTTCCGGCGCGGGATACGCGGTGGGCGAGTACCAGGTGGGAAAAGACATCGCTCGCGACTACAACCGCTTCAGCCGCAGTCCGCATCGCTTTTTGGGGAATCGGCCGCGGGCCAAGACACTGGGGATTACCGTGGCATTGCCCGAAGCCGCCGGGGCCGTAACGGAGGCAATGGAGAAGTCGGGCGTGGGAGCGCGCCATAGAAATCTGTCGGGCCGGTATTTGGAAGACATTCCGGCGGAGGAGTTCGGTAAGGTCCAGCTCATTACCGATTTTTTTGGTCCGCTGGCGTACACGAGCGACGTTACCGCGGTGATGAACAGGTACCTGGAGATCACGGGAGATAAGGCGAATCTCTACTTTCAAGTGGCGGAGGCCAAAACATTCGTGCGCGGCAAAGACGGCCTGAGCTACACGCTGGAAACGTATCTGGCCAAGGTGCTGCAGGGGCACGAGTTCACAAACTTGGGACCGGGCGAACCGATACACATTAAAATTTCCGCGGGCGGCCCGAAGCGCATTCCCCATTTACGACTCGTCGAGCTCCGCAGTGACTCGCCGCCTTTTCGCATCTTCGAAGAGCTCAGCGAGTGAGGCGCAAGCCGGCTAGCCGACCTTGAAGCGATTCAGGATCAGGTCTTTCAGGCTCTGGGTGAGCAGAACCTTCGAGCCGCGCATCGTGGCCCGTGGGGCCAAGCGATAGGCGCGCAACATCCAACGGCCATTCTGCGTCGGAAAAATCTCCTCGGCCCCCTTGCGGATACCGGTAAGAATCTCTTCCGCCACGGCGTCGGGGGTAGAAAGCGCCCACTTGAGCCAGTCGGGAAATCCCAGCTTCTCGCCACGCGCGATCATCTTGGTATCGACGAAGCCCGGCGAGGCCAGCACCACGCGCACCGGCGAGTCCATTAGGCGCATCTCTTCGCGCACCGCGCGGGTGAAGCCCACTACCGCGTGCTTGGTCGTGCAGTAGGCGGCCAAGAAGGGGGCCGACAAGTGACCCGCCACCGAAGCTGTATTCACGACGACGCCCGTGCCCTGATTCTCCATCAGCTTCAAGGCCTCGCGGGTACCCGCGACTACGGCTTCGAGATTAAGTGCCACGACCTTCGTAAACTCTTCCGGCGTTTGCATGAGGAAGCTGCCCATGCCGGAGATGCCGGCATTGTTGAACCACAGATCGAGCGTCTTTGATTCGGCGGCAATCCGGCGCATGGTTTCGCGAACGGCCTTGGGGTCCGTCACGTCGAGCACGGCGGTTTTGATCGTGAGATTGTACTTCTTACCCTCGTCGGCGAGCGCTTTGAGCGCCGCTTCGTCGCGGTCGAGCGCCCAGGCGATGGCGCCGGCTTTGGCCAGCTTCACAATGAGCGCCTTGCCGATACCGCTCGCGCCGCCGGTAACCGCGGCAACCTTGTCGTAGTAAAACGTTTTCAAGAAAGGACCCCTTCGGCGTCGAGCCACAGCGCTTGACCATTCTCCACCACGAGAATCTCTTCGAACTTCGCGCCGAAGCCCGGACCACCAATGTGCGGTTCGATCGCCCACAGCCCGGTCATGTCGCCCTGAAAGTCGGGGCCAAGCAGCTGGCCAAAAAGTCCGCGCGAAGCGAGCGACCAGAAAGACTGCCAGCCGAAGTTGAGAATGCCGACCGGGCTGCCGCCTTCGGGGACACGGTGAACGCGATGGCCGAGTACCGCGAACGGATACTTTTTGTGTCGGTTATCGTAACCGGCCTCTTTGATCTTGCGATCGATCTCGCGCCATAGCTGGTCACCGGCCATGCCGGAGGATACGAGAATGGGAATCTCTTTGCGCAGCCCCTTCAAGAACTTCTCGGCCGCCACCCATTGCGGATTCTCACCCAGGCACGAGGTGTAACCAATGTCGCACGTGTAGCCACCAAAGATGGGGGCCACGTCGAGAATGAAAATTTCATTCTCCGCAAGCCTCCGATCGCTGGGCGAAAAGTCACGGTAGCCGCGAATACCGTCGAAACGGGCGCGTTCGCCGAACCACGCGAAAGAGCGATGAAAGTAACTCTTCACCCCTTTGTCGGCGAGATAGGCGTTCACCATTGAGGCCGCATGCTTCTCCGTCCAGCCCGGCTGCATTAGCGAAGCCACTTGGCGCACGGCTTCGCGCGCGAGCCGCTGGCACTTTAGGTAGCCCGCCAGCTCCGCGGCCGAGGGCGCGCGGTTGGCCGCCGGCGACGTTAGGTGCAGCCCCGGAACCGAGGCGATCTTGGAAAATTTGCGGACTAGCTCGCTCATTGGTGGTGCTTGCTCTTGGCTTCCTCGAAAAAAGATTCGAGGAAAGAATTTACGTCGGCGGCCTTGTCGAGGTGAACCCAGTGGGCCCCTTCCACGATCCTGACTTGAGCATCATGACCGAGTAGGCGGGCTTCGTCCATGGTCGGCGAAGCCAGGAACGGGTCCTTGTTGCCGAACAGCATCAATAACGGACGATCGATACGTTCGCTCACCGCGTCTTCGGTGCGCCACATCTCGCGAAAGTACTGCCGATACTGCTGCAGTGGCTCGATCAGCTGATTCGGGGAGGTATCGCTTTCGCGCGAAAGCTCGGCCGGCATTCCGGCGAGCGTGCGGGCCTTCGCCATCCACTTCTTGGGCGTCACGCGCAGCATGGTTTCGGTGAGCCCCGGCACGAGGATCGGGTAGATGTACCAAGACTTCAAAAGCTGACGGGGCTGTTTCAAACGGCCGCGCATCTGCGACAGCGACAGGCTGTTGATCAGCACTAGCCCACCCAGCCGATCGCCCAGCAGTCGGGCAAGTCGCGCGGCGATGGGGCCGCCCAAGTCGTGGCCTACACAAAAAATGCGGCGCTCGTTCAAGGGGTCTTTCTGCTTCACGAGCGAGAGCAGATCGAGCACGTGCGAGTCCACACTGTGAGTGGAGGCTTTCTCGCCGGCCCCCACGCGGCCCACTCCACGATTATACGGAGCCAGGCACAGGTATCGTTTCGCGAAGTGGGCGATCTGGTGATCCCACGACGAAGGAGAGTCAGGGTAGCCGTGCAGAAAAACGATCAGGTCGCCGTCGGCCGATCCCGATTCCCTCCATTCGAAGCTGCTGTGGCCGAAGTCCTGGGAGTGAATCGTTTCGGTCATCAAGACTTTCCGTTGAGGGCTCCGGACAAGGGCGAGGGCAAAGGGAAGTGCGGAATCTTCTGCGAGCGAGCCTTGGCCTTCGTGTGCTTGTGGAAGTTCAAATTCAATACCGTGCTGATGTAAGGCGCCTTTACCAACAAGTTCCACATAAGCCTAGGCAAGCTCTGCTTCTTGAGCAACGGCAAACACGTCGCCAGCTGCGCGAAAAAGGGATGACGGTCTTTGAGCCGTTTCACTTCGTAGATCTTGCTTAGCTCCGACATGACCCACATCCCCGAAAGCGACTGCGCCAGCATCAGGGACGCCCGGCGGCGGAAGAACGGCCGTGGCGTGGAGTTGATGAGCTCGAGCATCAAAAAAGCGTAGTTGGAGTGGCGCGATTCCTCTTCGAGGTGTTTACGGTGCACGGTGAAGTAAAGCGGATCCAAGTCCTTCTCGAACTTGTGAATCATCCGGTAGATCTCAATCGAGACTTCTTCGACCGAGGCCACGCACCACCAGAAAGCGTCTCCGCCCTTTTTGGCGTCGGCGATGATGGCCTTTTGAAAAAAGGAGCCGAACGCTTTGGGCAGCAGGCGGTCCATGTCTTCCGGATTGATGCCCATCTGCTTGCAAAAAATCTCGTTGTAGCGCGCGAAGGCGACGGAGTGCTTTCGCTCTTCCTCGAAAAACAGCTCGCCCAGCTCGTGCATCTCCGGATTCACGGGATGCTGGCGGAGAACCTGATTCCAAGCGGCATCCTTCAGCTTATGGATTACCCCTTCCATCTCCGCGATGGTCGCGTTGATGAGTAACCCCGCGTACTGCGAGAGCACGTGGCGTTGCTCGGGCGTAGCTCCGGGAAAAGCGATGGCGTCCGCATCGAGCGGCAGAAAAAATTTCGAGGCGTCGATGCCGTTGGCCCACGGGATATCCCGCTCGAGATCGAACGCGCGATCCTTTTGCCATTTGCATTGCTGACGCAGCTCGGCTGCATTTAAGGGATTGGTGCGCAAAGCGAAACCTCCCAAGACCCTTACTAGTGTACCATTTTGCGGGGAACATAAGCTAAGTAGCAGAAATTCTTAGAATAGGGCGCCATCCTTGAGTAGAATGACGGCTCGTTTTCAAGGGGGAAAAGTGGCTAAATTCGGGATGTTTCTTTGCTTGCTCACGCAGGTTTTCGCCGGCGGCGCGTGGGGCGTGGATCTGGAGCTGTTTGGGCCGAAAGCCAAGCACGACATCGTGGATATGGAGCGGCTAAAGAAGTTGGTGGCCCCCGAAACGATCACCGTGTGGGAGCCGCACGAGAAAGCCGACGTCACTTACGTGGGCTTTCGCGCCAACGCTTTGTTCGATGCGATGAACGAGAAGGAGTGGCGGAAGATCGAAGACGTGGTCCTGACTTGTGTCGATGGCTACCAGGCCGTGATCCCCACCGCGCGCTTTCTGAAGCACGACGCTTTTCTCGCCTTCGAAAGGCAGGGCAGCGGAGAGTTTATGGTGACCAACACTTTGCAGGGAAACGAACGCGTGCCACTCGGGCCGTTTTATCTGATTTGGGATAATCGCGAGAAGCCGGACGTGAAGGCCGAGGGGGCCCACGGCTGGCCTTACCAGGTGAAGTCCGTTTCGTTTCTGAACGCCGTTGATCGTTTTCCTAAAATCGCCCCGCCCAAAGGATCACCGCCGCCGGTGAAACGAGGGTTCGTCGCCTTCCAGAAAAATTGTTTTAGCTGCCACGCGGTGAACGGTGACGGCGGAAATAAGTCCATCGACCTCGTCGCCCCCTTCAGCCCCGTCGAGTATTGGCGCGAGGATTGGCTCAAGCGCTGGATCGTCAACCCCGCGGAGCTGCGCCCCACCACCACGATGCCGGCCCTTTCCGTCTCGGGAAAAGAGGGGGAACGGCTGGCGGCCGACATCATTGCTTACTTGAAGGCGATGGTGCGGGTTCGTGGCGTCAAGAAATAATCGGTTCAGAGATCTTCAAGTTTACGTCAGCGAACGATGGCAAAAGCTGAACCGTTGTGTATTCTAAAAAGGTAGAGAGCGTATTTGGTACGGGGGGACGAATGAAGGCTGTCTTTGGCTTTTTCCTAACCTGTTGCTCGGTCTACGCTACGCCGCTTAGCGGCAGCGAAATCTCCGCCCAAGCGAACCCCAAGAAGCCGGTCATCATCGAGGCGTACGGCGATTCGCTTACGGCCGCCTTTCTCGGCGGTGAGAAGCATCTAGAAGACCCGCCGGGACTAAAAGAGGTCAGCTCCACGCTGTCCGACCTGGCGATGTTCCTCGTAACCAACGAGGCGAAGTACAAAGACCCGTACGAGTACCGCACCACCGGCTGGCCCGCGCGCCTTGCGAAAAAACTTTCGGCGCATCACGGTCTGGCGTTTGAAGCACGCAACTACGGCCGCATTTCGGCGGAAACCCCCGAGCTGCCGGAGCAGCTAAAGGGCCTGCCCAACGGCACCAGCAAGCGCACGATGGCGTTCGTCTTCATCGGTCACAACGACTTCGTCGAGATGGGACTTACCGTGGAGCAGCTGGCGGCGAGGCACAAAAAAGGGCTGAACGACTTTTTCAAAGAGTGGGACAAGCGCCACTGGTTCTCGACGATGATCATCATTCCGGTGGGCGACGTGTACAAGGTTTACCACCGCATGAATGACCTCGTGTGGTTCAAGAACCAAACGGTCACCTATAAGTGCAACGACTCGTGGAACAAGTTTTTTCCGTACGCCCGCTCTTACTACCAGCTGTTTCAGCAGGGCACGATCGACTCGTACTTCATCCCGCGTATCGACGCCTTTCGCCGTGCCGAGCGCGAGATCGCGCGCGAGTGGAACTGGACCAGCTGGACGAACAACTATTATTACTACGAACCCAAGACGGCGTTCCCGTACGAGCCACGTAACTTCGCGGTGGACTGCTTTCACCTAGCGGCGAATGGGCAGGAGCAGGTGGCGCAGGCAACGTTCGATGCCATGCACTCCATGGGTTACGACTTCAACGCCCTACGCGAGGGCTCCGACGTCGCTACTTACTAGGCCGTACGTTGTCCCAGGTGGCTTCGTCGTTGATCATCTCGCGAATCCAAACCTTGAGCGACTTGCCGAGGGAGAACTGTTTCTCCAGCGGCTTATGGATGCGGGTATGCTCGAGGTTGTCGAAGAAGAAAACTTTCTGAGCGGGGTTGTTCTCGCCCATGTGGGAGACGGCCGCTTCCGTTACGGTGTCGCGAATCACGTTGCCCGGCGTGGTGGCGCCCAGGGCGGTGGCGAACAGCATCATTACCATGTCGCCGTAGGAGTGGATGAAACCAAACCTCACCTCGGGGAAGTTCTTGCGGTTGTAGTCCCAGACTTCGCCGAAAGTTCTTACGCGGCCCGAGTCCATGGGGAAATTCTGCTCGGCCCCCCATACCTGAATCGCGGTGGCGTACTTATCGCCCTTTAAAAACTGTGGCAGAAACGGCGTGCCGGCGTCGCTCAAGATGTACTTGGCGGAAAAGGGGAAGAGCGCGGCGATTTTCCGCATGTTGAACGCGGCCGCGATGCCTCCTGAACTAATTCCCATCAGCACGACTTTTTTCGGATCGGGGAAAAGCTCTTTGGTCTTTTCGAAGACCAGCTGCAGGTTGGTGTGGCCGTTGTGGCGCAGGATTACTTTCTTGCCGTTGATCTTATACTCGGTCGTTTTCGAACCGATGTGGGCGTCGCCCGTGCAGTAGGGAACGCTGACGATGTGAAAGCCTTCCGCGAACGGGTTCTCTTTGTCTTGGGAGTTCCAAAGCCCCTGGCCGTTCGTCCAATCGCTCTTCATCTTCACGGGCCGGCTCAGGTTGCGCACGAACATGGGGTTAGAGCAGGTCTCGGCGTTCCAGCAGGCTCCGCCGCCGTCGATGTAGATGGCCACGTTCTCGGCGTTCTTTCGCAACGTGACCGAGTAGTAGGCGGGTGAGCCATCGGCGCAGACCATGCCGGGAAGCTCCCGCGTGCACTGCCGCCCAACTTCGCAGCCCTTCAGTTCGCCACCCGGATCGTGCAGCAGCTCGGCGTGGGAGTTGAGGCCAACGACGGAGAAGAGAACGAATACAGCGCGCAGCGATTTGTTCATATGCAGGGGATTCTCGGAGGCCGGATCCACGCCGTCAATGCATCCACCGCGTCAGAGTTTCAGTTCGTAATATTAACTATGCGACAGTCACTCGAAACTGCGCGGCGCGCGCCCTTCGGGCAACGGCAAAGGCGAAAGGTGGGGGAACGTTTTGGGAGGCTCCGGATTGGGCGTGAGCGGCACGCCGTCGCCTACGAAGTTGGCTTGGCGCAATCCCTCGTACAAAACGATCGCCGCCGATTGCGACAAGTTCAATGACCGCACGAGGTGCGTGCGCATCGGGATCTGAAAGAAACGATCGCGAAAAGTCTGGTGCAAACTCTCCGGCAACCCGCTCGTCTCGCTGCCGAAGATCAAGAAGGCGCCTTCGGGAATTTCCGTTTGGAAATACGACTTGCCCGAAAATTTACTGAAGAAGAAAAACGGGCCGTCCGGATTCTTCTCCAGAAACTTTTCCCAGTTCTCGTGTTCGTGAATCTCGACGTGTTCCCAGTAGTCGAGCCCCGCGCGCTTCACCGATGCGCTATCGGTGCGAAAGCCGAGCGGATGAATGAGGTGAAGCACGGCGCCCGTGCACGCGCAAAGGCGCGCGACCGAGCCGGTATTCTGCGGAATCATCGGCTGGTACAGGACGATATGGAACTTTTTAGGTTCGTTTACGCGGTCGCTTTCACGCATTCGGAGACGGCTTTTACCACAACTTCGAACTCTTTCGCCGTCAATTCCGGGAACAACGGCAGGCTGAGCGTTTCGTTCGCCCAACGGACCGCCTCTTTCCACTCCCCCTTGGCGTTGGCCGCGTAGGCGGGCTGCTCGGGGATGGCCTTCGGGTAGTAAACCGCACAGCCGACACCCTTGCTCCGGAGGCGCTCCAAAATCTGCGATCGGCGGGCGAAGCGGGGGGAGTAAAGGGCCCATACGTTCTGGGCGGCCTTGTCTTCCGGCATCTTGGGTAACGTAATCATTCCGGTGGCTTCGAGTGGCCCGAGGTGCCGGGCATACCACTGGGCAATGGTCCGGCGCTGCGCCGTCCAAAGGTCCATCTTGGGGATCTTCAAGTTCAAGACCGCCGCCTGAATGGAGTCAATTCGGCCGGTCGTGCCGGGCCTAAGGTAGTGGTCGCGGATGAGGCCGCCGTGGCGGCTCAGCTCCCGAACCCTGGTCGCCAGCTCGCCATTATTGGTGAGCACGGCCCCGCCATCCCCCAAGCAGCCAATGTTCTTGGTCGGGTAAAAGCTGGTGGTGTAGAGGTCGGCCCCCGCGTTGGGTACCCCGATGGACTGGGCGCCGTCTTCGATGAGGTAGACGCCGTGGGCGGTGGCGACTTTCCGCAGCTCGGCGATGGGGGCCTGGCGGCCGTATAGGTCGACCGCGATGATGGCCTTGGTCTTGGGGGTCAGCACCCGGTAGACCGACTCGGCCGTAAGGCACGCCGTTTCGGGGTCCACGTCGGCAAACACGGGTTTGGCTCCGGCCCACGGAATCACGTTAGTGCTGGCCACGAAGGAAAAGGCCGGCGTAATGACCTCGTCGTCCGGCTTAACCCCGATGGCTTTGAGCGCCAAAATCAGCGCTTCGGTCCCGCTGGCGACCCCGACTGCGTGGGAGTATCCCAGGGACTGAACCAGGTTCTTTTCCAGCGCATCGACCTCGGGCCCCAAGATGTACTCACCCGACCGCACCACCCCCATGATCTTGTCCTGAATGGCGGTCAGCATGGCTTCGTTCTGTCGCCGAGGGGCGAATAACGGAATGGAGGTGGTCATGCCAAAACACTACCAAGTAAGGGCTGGATTCAAAAGGGGTTCCAGTTTACAGTGCGCGCCATGTCGGAAACCGCGATGAAAACCATCCATTTCAAGACGTTCGGCTGTCAGATGAACGTTTACGATTCGGAGCGGATGCAGTCGCTCCTGGAAACCCAAGGTTTCAAAGTGGAGCCGGAACTCGCACGCGCCGACGTGGTGATCATCAACACCTGCAGCATCCGCGACAAGGCGGAGCACAAGGTGCTGAGCTTGCTTGGCCAGCTAAAGCCGTTGAAAGACCGCTACCCCAATCGCGTGATCGGCGTGGCCGGTTGCGTGGGCCAGCGCATTGGCCGCACGTTGCTGCAAAAAGTGCCGCATCTGGATCTGGTGCTGGGCCCCGACCAAATCGACGAGATCGGATCGCTGGTGGAGCACGCGCTAAAGCAAGGTAAGCGTACCGTCTCCGCGAAGCTCGACGATTCGGGCCGCACGTACAGTCAGCCCGCGGTCATTCACCGCGCCAAGGTTTCCGAGTTTTTGACGATCATGAAAGGGTGCGATCATTTCTGCACCTACTGCATCGTTCCTTTCGTGCGCGGCCGCGAAAAAAGCCGCAGCATTGCGGAAATCGTGGACGACGTTCGGCGCTTGGCCTTGCAGGGCACGAAAGAGATCACGTTCCTCGGGCAGAACATCAACACGTACGGCAAAGGCACCGACGAAAATTTGGCGATGCTCATCGAGCAGACCCACGCTTTAGATGGTATCGAACGCATTCGTTACGTGACGTCGCATCCGCGGGATTTGGGTCAGGATCTGATCGATCAGTTTGGCTCGTTGCCGAAGCTAATGCCCGCGTTGCATCTGCCGTTTCAGTCGGGCAGCAATAATATTTTGAAGAAGATGTCGCGCCTCTACACGCGCGAGCAGTATCTCGAGAAGATCGCCGCCCTCCGCAAGGCGTGTCCGGACATTGCACTTTCTACCGACGTGATCGTTGGTTTCCCGGGCGAAACGGAAGCCGAGTTTCAGGAAACGCTCGACGTGCTGACCCAAGTCGGCTTCTCGTGCGCTTACCTCTTCAAGTACTCGCCGCGTCCCGGAACCCGTGCTTTCGCGCTGGGGGACGAGGTGCCGGAATCGATCAAAGAAGACCGCTTAAAGCGCGCTCAAGACATTGCGTTTGGTTACATGGAAAACGAGAACAAGGCGATGCTCGGCAAGCGGTATCCGGTTCTCGTTCAGGATCTAGACCGCAAAGGCTGGCGCTACAGCGGCCGCACGCCGTCGAACAAGTTGATTCACATCGAGAACGCCGGGGAAGCCACGATGGGTAAAATCATCGAGGTCGAGATGACCGAGGCGACCGTGGCGTCGTTGAGAGGTTACTATGTCGGAGCCCCGCGCACCCAGAGGCCAAAGCCCATCGCGATCCCCCGAACTGATCTTGGATCCTTCGGAGCTATCACGCCTCAAGAGCGAGTACCCGTGCCGCTATAAAACGCCGGTGGTCGATCCGTCGGTGTTCATCGCCGAAGGGGTTCGGCTGTACGGTGACGTCCAGATCGGCAAGGACACTAACCTTTGGTTCAACGCCGTCCTGCGCGGTGATGTGAGCTACATTCGTATCGGCGAAGGCACGAACGTGCAGGACCTCTCGATGGTACACGTTTCGTGGGGGGACCTTCCGTGCACCGTCGGCAGCTACGTGACCGTCGGCCACTCCGTGATTTTGCACGCGTGTAAAGTTGGCGACTTTTCGCTCATCGGCATGGGCAGCACCATCTTGGACAACGCCGAGATCGGCGACCACGTTTTACTCGGCGCGGGCAGCCTCGTGACGGGCGGAATGAAAATTCCCTCGGGCATGAAAGCCTTCGGCCGTCCGGCCAAAGTGGTGGGGCCTATCTCCGACGAAGAACGTAAGTTCCTCAAGTGGAGCGCGGAGCACTACATCGATCTGGCGAAGACTTACCGCAGCTCGCAGACTTGATTACTCGGGACGGCGGCGAGGATTCGCCTGGACCCGCGCCGCGGGAATCGAGGTGCCGGTACGCTCGGAAATCTCGCGCAGTTTCTTCTCTACCCAGTCCCGAGGCGTCAGGTGGCTGCGCGGGCGGAACCCCCTCGGGATATGTGGCGAATATTGCAGTGCTCAAACCGCTTTATTCCACTGCCAGCCACGCTCTTTGAGCGCGAAGGCGACGGCGACGAGAATCAGGAATAGGAACGTCACCGGCTGAAGGATCGCCACCGACTGAATGCCGCCGATGGCGTAAATGAAACCACCAATGGCCAGCGCGGCGCCGAGCTGGCGGAAACGGCCCAGGTACCAGGCCAGCGGCCTAACGCCGAGCTGCTTGAGCGGAACCCAGTTGAGAATCGAGAACGGCGAGAGCAGGGCGCCCGCCAAGATCCCGTCGAGCAGAGCGCCGCGTGGGGCCGCGTGGTTCCAGAGGTTTAGCGCCAGCATGAAGAACGCAGTGGCGGGATTGCCCGTCACGAACGCCAGCAGGAAGCCGCTTAAGAAAACGAACAGCGGTACGAAGCTCGGATGGAACCGCGGATGGGTCAGCACGCTGACCAGCTCCGGAATACCCGCGCGGGTAGTAAGCTCGCCGACCAGGAAACACAAAAACAGCGGTACGAGCCCGGTAAGGAATACTTTTCCCGCCGCGCGAGCCCGCAGCCCTTTGGCCCACACCAGCTCGCTCAACACGAGCAAGAAGCCCACGCGCGCTACGAACGAAAAGCTACGCCACGTTGGCCAGAATTGCAGCCCGAGCTCTAGCGGTAGCACGAACAAAGCGGGGCGAAGAAAACGGAAGAACCAGTTTTGCGTTTCCTGATTGCTCAGGAACATGGGACGCGGCTGCAGCACGAGCATCACGAGCACCGCGAAGCTGAAGTAACGCGGCATCAGCAAGCTCGACTCGAGCCAAGCGCCGCCGCGGGTGCGGTCAATGTTGAAGAGGTAAAGGCTCAAGGTGACGGCGAGAATTTGCTGATTAAACAGCGGCGCCATCTTCGACAGACCGCGGGCGGGAAGCTTGAACAGCGTGAGGAAGCAAGAAAACACCCCGGGGTTCCAGATGCCCACCACGATGCCGAGCCATTGGCTCCATACGGCGGGAAATTTGAACGGCACGCGGAGCTGCGTTTCGTTCGACGCCTCATCGCGCGTAGTGAACAGTGAAATCCAAGCGAGGATGAGCGTGAGGCCCCAAAGCGTACGGTCCCCCAACCACAGCGAAAGCGTGGACTTGGTGAGCGTAGAGAAAAGCAGGATCAGATTTCCTCCCTCCATCAGCAGGGCGAAAAGGAAAAAGGTCAGCATGGGACCAAAGGCCACGACGCGGAAGATGAGCCCCAGCAGGAAAAGGGCGAACGGGAATAGGGTCAGCGGCGTAGGCGTCTGCAACGAGAAGGCGCGGTGCGCGAGCACGCGGCCCGACGAAAGGGAAAGCCGCGCTTCCCCTTTGGTGAACGTGCGCAACCCCAGCTGCTTGGTTCGCACGCTGGTTACGGAAATCAGGCACGGAGCGCCCGAGGGCGAAGTGACCGGTTCCAGCCGCTCGGCCCACAGGTCTTCTTCGCGGGTGCTATTCACGGAAACGATCTTCGAGCACTGATTGGCGATCTCGTCCGACCAGCCCTTTTCGATGGCCGAGGTCCGCTCCAGGCGCATCAGTTCGACCAATTTGGAATCGAACGGCAGGCGGTTCAGGATGAAAAATGACGCAATGGCTGAAATGAGAAAGCCGGTCGTTTTGGAGAGATTCATTTCGTCTATTCTATCAGCCTTTCCTTTTGTGCAATGCCGGGTCAAAATCCAATCACTTTGGAACCGACGGATAAAAACGGCGATCTCGGAAAAACTGACGCGGTGAGCGGGTTCGTCCGCGCGGCGGACGGGACGCACATTTTTTACGAGAGCTGGGGCACGGGCAAACCGCTAGTTTTCTGTTACGGCCTGACGTGCCGCCGCGAGCATTGGCGGCATCAGCTGCCGCGCTTCGGAAAAGACCATCGGATCATCACCCTCGACTACCGTGGACATCACGCCTCGGGGCTGCCCAAGAACGACCGCAACCTCACTCTGGAATGGTGCGCCAAAGATCTGCACCTCGTGCTCAAAGAGCTAGGGGTAACGGAGTGGGTGGGGCTGGGCCATAGCTTGGGCGTGCCCATTCTGGTGGAGGCGGCGGCCCGCGAGGAGAATCGGCCGGCGGGGCTCATCCTGATCGGCGGTACGCTCGACAACCCCTTCGACCATTTCTTCTTCACCAACCGAATGAACGTCGTATTTGAAGCTCACCGCCGACTTTACGATTGGTTTCCGGATGGCACGACAAGATTTTGGCGTTGGTTTACGGCGCAGAATCCGGTGAGTTATTTTTTGACGGCGCAGTTCGGTTTCAACCCCGAGCGATCGCAGGAAAAAGATATTCGTAGCTACCTCACCGGCGTGTCCGATACCGAATTCGCGGTGTTTTTGAAGCTGCTCGAAGATCTGACCACTTACCGCGGCGAAGAGCGCGCTCGTCAGGTCGATTGTCCCGTCATGGTGGTGGCGGGAGAAGACGATTGCATCGTTCCGTTCGACCGTCAGCAGGTGATGGCGGGGTTCTTCAAAAAGGCTTCGCTGGTTCGGGTGCCCGAGGGAAGCCACAATCCCCACACTGATTTTCCGGAACTGGTGAACTCGAAGATGGAACTTTTTCTAAAGGAAGTCGGATTTTGAAAAAAACTTTCGCCCTGATCTGGTTACCGTTTCTTTTGCTTTCTTCGTGCGCGCATAAGTTCGTACGGCCTATCCAGGACCCTCCGGCGAATGCATTCCAAACTGACCAGGCCAAGCGCGAAAAGATGTTTCGTTACATTCAGGGCAAACTCGACCTGCGCTTCAAGAGCCCCAAGTTCAAGATAAGTGGCTCGGCGCGAATTTTTATCGGTGAGAAAGGGGAAACGCGGCTGGAGATTGTCGATCCACTTGGCCGCACCCAATTCATCGGCCACCTCGCGGGCCGAATGTTCATGGCTTACTGGCCGCGCCAGGAGCGCGCTTATACGGACGACGAGGAAGGGCGTCACTATTTGTCGCGCTACCTCGGGCTATCGATCACGTTTCGCGAGCTTATTGATTTGATGTGGGGCATGGTGCCGCGCGCGTACCGCGCGGAAAAGCCTACCGGCGCGTGGGGCTGGGACGACGATCGCAACAACTTCATCACGCGCATCGGAGCCGCCGAACTGGGGCTCAATGCCGAGAAGCTTGCCGTGGGCAGCCTGCGCTGGCGCGCGGGCGGGGCCAATGGCACGGACATCACTGCGGTGTGGGGCGATTATTCACCGTACGAAGAAGCCGGCCAAAGTTTTCCCCTCGCCAATCAGCTAAAGCTCGACGCCCCGAGAACGGACACCGAGCTAGAGGTAAGCTGGAACGACGTAGAGCCCAAAACCAAAACCGATTTCGGCCACTCGCTCGCGCCGACGGTCTCGGAAAAGACGAAGACGGTGAAGCTTCCGTAATCTGCAAAAAGGGAGGGACTCCTTTTTGGTAAGTGCTGGCTACGCCGCGTCATGAGGACGTACGGAGGCGGATGGCTCGCCCGGACGCGACGGGGCGGTCCAGTCGGCCACCGTCGGTTGTGA